>DATABA010000139.1:0-40813 GCA_036259835.1 Actinomycetota bacterium | reverse complement strand
GCTGATGTACGGTTGGCATGGCCTCGTCTGCACTCTCACTCTCGCTTGAACCGCCCCATTTCTCCTCGAAAAAGCCGGATTTGTCCGACTCAGGGAGCAGCCCGAACGGACGGCTCCCTTTGGGGATTGCTACAAGATAGGGACCTACACTGCGCGGCTCATCCCAGTGAACCGCAACCAACGATACTAGCCATTGTAAGCCTGCTACGTCAAAGCGCCCGCATCCAACGACATTCTCCGAGAGGCGTATAGAGCCAGGGTAGCGCTCTGCACAGCGGAGAGCCGAAGCCGCGCCAATTACGAGGCCGCGCTAATTACGAGGCCGCGCCAATGAAAGGAAAGAGGCCGAAACTATCCAGGCCGGGCAGCCCGCTCGCACACCTCGATCCACTTGGAAACCCGCGCCTTGGCGCACTCCGAGCGCAGACGTTGTTCGTCGTGGCTCCAGTAGAAGTACGCTATTTCTCCGAGCGCTTCATAGCATTGCAGTTTGGCCGAGCCGGGGGCCGCCGCGCACAGCTCGGCGGCTTCGTCGATCCGGCCGTGGAAGTCCACGAGCTGTTTGGCCGCCCCCGAGAAGCAATGGTCCCGGAAGCGGGGATCGCCTCTCCTGCAGAGTTGACCGCTCGGCAGCGGCCGGTGAACGGTGTATCCGGCGATGTCCCGCCCCATGCTCTCGTAACAGAGGGAGGCGTACGCCTTCTCCGCAATGTCACAGGCCGCGAAGGCCCGGTCGAAGTCGTAGTTCACCACATGAAGGATGGTCGAACTCTGCATCAGCCAGCAGTCGGTCCTGTACTTGTCGGCGACGGCGTTGCACGGATAGTGGAGGTCCTCGGTGATGATCCCCTCCCCGACGGCCGCCCCGGCGGCTCCGCGGTTCTGGGACCAGATGACGTTCTCCATAAAAACGCCGCCGTAACAGGAACGACGGTCCCAATCGGCGGACAAAAAGTCGCAGTAACGGAGCGGTCGGAGGAGGTTGTGGTCGAAGAAGAGGGTCAGGCCGTGGCCCAGGCCGTGCAGGCACTGCCACCTGAGGTCGATGTCCGCCGTCGCACCGAGCTCACGACAAAGGCCGGCCACTTTCGCTCCAGTGAAACCGGGGTTGTCCTCGAAGTAGCCTTGGAGAACGCCGTGGTAGCACCCTCCCTCGAAGCGTTCATCGCACTTCGTGAACGCGGCGGCCGCACTCGGCGAGATGTTGTAGTGGTATCGAGCCAGCGAGTGGACGTACTGGTGTGACAGGGAACGCACGGCGTCATTAGTCGCCACACGCTGCTCGAGGAGATCCATGGCCGCGATGGCGCCCCTGGTGCGAACAACTTCCTTCAGCTCCAAAAGCAGCGGATCGTCCGGGGCGATGGGACTCCCGGAGTGAAGATGCGCTCCCTCGGCGACCAGACCAGCTTCCACCGCGCCGCCGTGAGCGTGGCCGCGAAGGCCGTCCACCACGATCGCTCCGGCGGTGACCGCGAGCACGACACCGCTGAACCCGATGAAGGCTCTGAGCGCAGGGCCCTTCGGCACCACGGTCGCTTCCTTTCTGAGAAGGAGAACCGCCCACGCGATGATTAGGACCTCGAAGCCTGTGGCGAGGAGGTCGATGTACGAGATGTGTTCAGGTGTCCACGCACGGGGGCCAAACGGCGCCCCAATGGTCCGGGACATGATCCACGTCGCAATCACCAACGCATTTCCGGCCGCGCCTGCCATGAACAACGACCTGGTTGGAAACGCCAACACGAGGCCGCCCCAAGCGATCTGTGACAGGCCGACTGCGACGAAGAACGCGCCGTGGGTCCAGTAGTAGTCGAAGTGGGAACCGGCAACGAACAAGTGGATCGTGCCGACAGCCGCCGATAGCACGGCGACATGCGCAACGAGAATGCCAGCGCGCGACGTCGAACTGGGATCTACGGGCCTCTTCGAGAGGACCGTGTCACGGGGAGAGCCGGCAGTTGTCTGCATGATGTCCGGAATATGCACGGTACCAGAGGGTCGACGGTCTTGGGAGAGGCCTACCGGTACGGAGGGTTCAGCTCTTCCGTCCCAATCCCCCGTTCGTGCGCGATGAGGATCGACGCTCTGAGCTTGGTGAGCGGCGTTCCGGCATCCGTCCACCAGCCGGACAAGACGTCGTACGTCATCGTTCCTTCTTCGATATAGAGGTTGTTCAGATCCGTAACCTCGAGCTCTCCTCGGGCCGACGGACTCAACGTCTTGATGAAACCGAAGACTCGATCGTCGTACATGTAGCACCCGGTCTGCGCGAGGTCGCTGGGCGGTTCGGCTGGTTTTTCCACGATCCGGACAACCTTTCCCCCCTCGATCACCGCGACGCCGAATCGCCTCGCCTCCTCGGGGCCCATCCTCTTCAAGAGGATCTTGGCTCCCTTGTCCTGAGCCTTGAAGCTCTCGACGAATGGTGTGAGGTCGTCCCCGAAGATGTTGTCCCCGAGGACCACCATGACGCGGTCCCCTCCGATCAAGCTCTCGGCCTTGGCGATGGCGTCCGCAATACCTCCCTCCGGATCCTGTTGGTAGGCGTACTCCAGGCGGACCCCGAGCGACGAGCCGTCCCCGAGCAGCCGCTTGAACTGGGAAATCTCGTCGCCCGTCACCAGCACAATCTCCGTCACGCCCGCCGTGGCAAGCGTGCGGAGTGGGAAATAGATCATCGGCTCACCAAACACATCGAGGAGGTGCTTGTTCACCACTTTGGTGACGGGATGGAACCGGGTCCCGAGCCCCCCGGCCAGTACCAGTCCCTTCACGGCCGGTCTCCGGTCGACGCCGTGACGCCCGAGGGCGGCCCCTGCCCTTTCAGCCCGTAGACGTATTCGCCCACGGCTTCGCGCCACGGGCGCAGCTTCACCCCGAGCTCCGCCGCCTTGGTGCAGTCCAGAACGCTGTACCGCGGACGTGGAGCGATGGCGCCTCCCGATCTCGCCCGATATTGGTCTGTCGTGACCGGGGTAACCACCGGCTTTCGCGGGAGAACCGCCGCCACCACCGCTGACGCGATGGCCGCGTCGGCCAGTTCCGCCCACGAGCACGGTTCTCCACCACCTGCGAGGTGGAACGTCCCCGTCGCCCCACGGTCCACCAGGGCGAGCAACCCCGCGGCGAGGTCCAGCGCGTATGTGGGTCTCCCGATCTGATCTCCCACCACCTCCAGCGTGTCCCTATTCGCCGCGAGGTCGAGAATCGCCCGTATGAAATTCCGCCCCTCACCGAATAACCACGAGGTTCGAACGATGAGGTGGCGGGCGTAATCGGTGACGGCGTCCTCTGCCAACGCCTTCGTCCGACCGTAGACCGAAAGCGGGGAACGAGTGGCTTCCTCGTCATACGGATGCCGCCGGTCGCCGGCAAAGACGTAGTCCGTGGAGGGGTACACGACAAAAGCGTCCACCTTGGACGCGGCTCGAACCACAGCCGTCGTGCCCCCCACGTTGACGGACCTGGCTTCCACGCTTCGAGACTCGGCTTCGTCGACTTTGGTCCACGCGGCGGCGTGCACGATGACGTCCGGCCGATGGTCCTCCACCGCGGCAACCACTGCATCGTCATCGGTGACATCGAGCTCCGACCTGGTGAGGAACGTCCCGCTCGGACGAATCGCCCGAAGCGCCGTGCCCAACTGACCGCCCGCCCCCGTTACCAGGAGCCGCGGCTCGCCCATCGGTCGCTCCACGTACTCGTTCATACCTTCGCCTGTTCGTCCGAATAGATGGATTCGGCCTCCGCCAACAGTGGCCTCCACCACGCTTCGGACTCTCGATACCACTCGACAGTGGCGGACAGCCCGCGCCACAGGTCACCCGGTCGCCAGCCCAGCGCTTCGATCCGCGCGGGATCCACCGCATAGCGACGGTCGTGGTCCGGGCGGTCGTACGCCGTCAGCACCAACCGTTCCCTCGGAAGCCCGAGATATGTCAGCACCCACTCCGCCAGCGCCAGGTTCGTCACCTCCGGCGAGTGCCTCGGACCGACGTTGTACACGGGGTCCGGTGATGGGGCTTCGAGAACGAGCTCGATGGCTCCAGCAAGATCTTCCGCGTGCAGCCACTGTCGAACGTACAGCCCATCCCCCCACACCGGAATCGTCCTTCCCAACAGCGCCCTGGTCACCCACCGCGGGAATACCTTCTCCGGAAACTGCCATGGACCGAAGCAGTTCGTCGGGCGAAGGACCACCACCTCGAGGTCGTCGTCGAACGATCGAGCAACGTCGTCGGCGACAGCTTTGCTCCTGGCGTACGGACTAGTGGCTCGGCCCTCGCCAGGCTCCTTCTGATCCTCCGTGAACGCACCCTGCGTGACGGGCCCGTAGACCTCGTCGGTCGAGACGTGGACGAACCGAGCGACGCCTCCGCGAGCAGCCGCGTCGAGCATGGCCTTCGTCCCCTCGACGTTGGTCGTCCAGAAGTGGCTTTCCGCGGCCTCGCTCCGGGTGACATGCGATTCCGCGGCAAAGTGGACCACAGCGTCAGGTCTGAACTCGGCAATGACCCGCTGCATCTGGTCGCGGTCGCGCACATCGGCCTGAACGAAGGTGTAGCGGTCATCAGCGTCGACGTCGGCGAGCCTGGCTTGGCTTCCGGCATAAGTCAGCGCGTCGACGTTCACCACGGGCCCACGATTTCCGCGCAGCCATCGCCTGACGAAGTGGCTCCCGAGGAAGCCGGCGCCGCCGGTGACCAGAATCCCGGTCATGTCCGAAATGTCGGAGGTAACGGTATTTCCTGAAGTGCAGGATTGGCGCGATCGCGCTCGGACAACACCGGTTCGCGCGAGGGCCAGTCGATGCCGACCTCTGGATCGTCCCAGGCCACACCGAACTCGTCCTTACCGGTGTAGTAGGCGTCGACGAAATACAGAAGCCGCAGGTCCGACTCCGCGTAGAAGCCGTGCGCCACGCCCGGCGGGATAAACAGGGCGCGCCGGGCTTCGTCGCCGATTCGAAGCTCGGCTTTGGCCCCCGCCGTCGGGGACCCGCGGCGCAGGTCGAATAGTCCGACGAACGCCGTTCCGGTCACCGGAATCCAGTAGTCCGACTGCTCCCGGTGGAAATGCAGACCGCGAAGGACACCGGGCAGCGAGATCGACAGGTTCGCCTGGACGACTCCGCCAGGCCCGGGGAGCCACGATTGGCGGTAAACCTCGGCGACCGACCCCCGATCGTCGGCGTGCCAGGTCAGATCGACCACGACCACGCCGTCGATGGCCGTGGTCAGGGCCGCCTTACGCCTCCTCGCCCCCGAATGCTCCCCCGAGAGCCTGTTCGGCTTCTTCCCGCGTCATGGCCGCGACGGGCCGCTGCTCGCCCTCCGCTTCTCTCGCCTCCGCCAGCTCCCGTTGGCGTGCCAGCCAGTACTCAGGGATGGCCTCGGGCTTGATCCTCGGCGCGATGTTCCGATACCGGCTCATGCCGGTCCCGGCCGGGATGAGCTTCCCGATGATGACGTTCTCCTTGAGGCCGAGGAGCGGGTCGGACTTCGCGCTGATCGAGGCTTCCGTCAGCACTCGTGTGGTTTCCTGGAAGGAAGCCGCCGCGAGCCACGAGTCGGTCGCCAGCGACGCCTTCGTGATTCCCATCAGGATGGGGCGCGCCGACGCCGGTTCGCCTCCTGCCTCCACCACCTGGGCGTTGGTCTCCTCGAAGCGCTTCCTGTCGACCAGCTCACCGGGAAGGAACTCGGTGTCGCCGGGCTCGATGATGTGGACCTTCCGCAGCATCTGACGAATGATCAGTTCGATGTGCTTGTCGTGAATGGTCACACCCTGCGACCGGTACACCTCCTGGACTTCCTCCACCAGGTGCATCTGGAGCGCCTGAACGCCCTCGACGCGCAACTTCTCGTGGGGGTTCACCGAACCCTCCGTGAGCTGCTGGCCAACCTCCACGCGGTCGCCGTCGCTTACGGCCAGCCGCGCCCGGAGCGACACCGCATACTGGACCTGGTCACCGTCCTCAGACGTCACCGTGATCCGCCGGACCTTCTTCTCCATGTCCTCCTCGATCTGGATCACGCCGGAAAGCTCCGTGATTTGAGCCTCACCCTTGGGCCGGCGAGCTTCGAAGAGCTCCTGCACTCGAGGCAGACCATGTGTGATGTCTTCTCCAGCGACGCCTCCCGTGTGGAAGGTCCGCATGGTGAGCTGCGTGCCCGGCTCGCCGATGGACTGGGCGGCGATGATCCCCACGGATTCGCCGATGTCGACCAATCGCCCGGCCGCCAGGCTGCGCCCGTAGCAAAGCTGGCAGACTCCGACCTGCGCGTCGCAGGTCAGCACCGAGCGCACGTAGGCGTTCTCCGCGCCTGACTCCATGAGTTTCTGGAGCTCGGCGTCGCCGATCTCCGTTCCGCGGCGAGCTACCAGCGCCCGGTTGACCCTGATGTCCTCGGCCAGGACGCGGCCGAAGAGCTTCGTGTCCAACACCGATCTGGTGATCGCCTCGCTCCTGCCGTCCGGCGTCTGGTAGCGGATCCGCACCGGCAGACCACGATCGGAGCCGCAGTCCTCCTCCCGGACGATGACCTCCTGGGCCACGTCAACGAGCCGCCGTGTCAGGTATCCCGAGTCGGCGGTCCGAAGCGCGGTGTCGGCGAGTCCCTTACGGGCTCCGTGGGTCGAGATGAAGTACTCGAGGACCGTCAGGCCCTCACGGAAGTTCGCCTTGATCGGGCGGGGGATGATCTCACCCTTCGGGTTCGCCACCAGTCCTCGCATGCCGGCGATCTGACGGATCTGCGTGATGTTCCCGCGAGCACCGGAGTACGCCATCATGTAGATCGGGTTCCGCTGGGTGAAGGTCCGCTCCATGGCGTCCTGCACCGCGTTGGTCGCGTCCGTCCAGATCTGAATGAGCTCCTGACGGCGCTCCTCGCCCGTGATGATCCCGCGGCGGTACTGCTGCTCGATCTTTTCGGCCATCTTCTCGTGCTGATCCAGAATCTTGGCCTTCTCCTTCGGCGTGACCACGTCGTCCACCCCGATGGTGACGCCGGCCCGGGTCGCGTAGTGGAACCCGAGCTGCTTCAGGTTGTCCAGCGTCACCTCCATCTGCGAACGATCGAACCGGCCCACGCACTCATCGATGAGCGCGCTGAGGTCGCCCTTCTGGACGTGGTGGTTGACGTATTCGAAGTCGGCCGGGAAGGCCTCGTTGAAGATGACCCGGCCGACGGTGCTCTCGATCACCGGGACCTTCGTCCGCTCGACCTCACCGTCGCCCTGCGGCGGCGCCAGGTCCGGCCCGAGCGCCTTGCCGTCCAAACGGATCCTGATGACGTCGTGGAGATCGACCCGTCCGGCGTCCAGCGCCATGAGCGCCTCGTCGCCCGAAGCGAAGGTCGGGATGTCCTCGTCCTTTTCGGGCCGCGGGTTCGCGATGGTCAAGTAGTAGACGCCCAGGACCATGTCCTGTGTGGGCGTGGTGATCGGACGGCCGTGGGCCGGCGACAGGATGTTGTTGGCCGAAAGCATGAGGATCCTGGCTTCGGCCTGAGCCTCCGCCGAAAGGGGCAAGTGAACGGCCATCTGGTCGCCGTCGAAGTCCGCGTTGAATGCGGTGCACACCAGCGGGTGGATCTGAATGGCCTTCCCTTCGACCAGCACCGGCTCGAACGCCTGGATGCCGAGACGGTGAAGCGTCGGCGCCCGGTTCAGTAGAACCGGGTGCTCCTTGATGACCTCCTCGAGGACGTCCCACACCTGCGGCCGGGCTCGCTCGACCATGCGCTTGGCACTCTTGATGTTCTGGGCCAGGTTCAGGTCTACGAGCCGCTTCATCACGAAGGGCTTGAAGAGTTCCAGAGCCATCTGCTTCGGCAGTCCGCACTGATGCAGCTTGAGCTGGGGACCGACCACGATGACCGACCTGCCGGAGTAGTCGACTCGCTTCCCGAGGAGGTTCTGGCGGAACCGTCCCTGCTTACCCTTCAGCATGTCGGAGAGCGACTTGAGCGGCCGGTTCCCCGGGCCGGTCACCGGACGTCCACGGCGGCCGTTGTCGAACAAGGCGTCGACGGCCTCCTGGAGCATCCGCTTCTCGTTGTTGACGATGATCTCGGGCGCCTGGAGGTCCAGCAGCCTCTTCAACCGGTTGTTCCTGTTGATGACCCGGCGGTAGAGGTCGTTGAGGTCGCTGGTGGCGAACCGTCCCCCGTCCAGCTGGACCATCGGCCGCAGGTCCGGTGGGATGACCGGAACGGCGTCGAGCACCATCCCGAGCGGCGAGTTCTTCGTCCCGATGAAGTGCGAGACGACCTTCAGCCGCTTGATGGCCTTCTGGCGGCGGGTGCCCTTGGCAGTACGAATCTGTTCCCGAAGCGCCTCGGCCTCGGCTTCGAGCTCGAGGTCCATGAGGAGGCGCTTGATGGCCTCGGCCCCCATGCCGCCGTCGAAGTAGTCACCGAACCGTTCCCGAAGGCTACGGTAGACGACGTCGTCGGCGACGAGCTGCTTGACCTGGAGGTTCTTGAAGGACGAAAGCACGTCGTCCAGGTGCTGCATCTCCTGCCGGGCGGCCTCCGTGATCCGCTCCACTTCACGTTGTGCCTCACGACGAGCGGCGGAGAGCTGGGCACCCTTGGCCCCTTCGGACTCGAGGTCCCGAAGCCGGTCCTCCAGCTCTGACAGCCGCTTCGAGATGGCCTGGTCGCGCTGGCCCTCGATCTGGCGCTTCTCTGCATCGACGTCGCGATCGATCTCCGGGAGGTCCTTGTGCCGACGTTCGGTGTCGACCCTGGTGATGATGTACGCGGCGAAGTAAATGACCTTCTCGAGGTCCTTCGGCGCCAGGTCCAGGAGGTAGCCGAGGCGGCTCGGAACGCCCTTGAAATACCAGATGTGCGTGACCGGAGCGGCCAGCTCGATGTGGCCCATGCGCTCCCGGCGGACCTTCGAACGGGTGACCTCGACGCCACACCGCTCGCAGATGATGCCCTTGAACCGAACGCGCTTGTACTTGCCGCAGTGGCACTCCCAGTCGCGGGTCGGCCCGAAGATCCGCTCGCAGAACAGACCGTCCCGCTCCGGCTTGAGCGTTCGGTAGTTGATGGTTTCGGGCTTCTTGACCTCGCCGTTCGACCAGGCGCGGACCTGGTCGGCGGTCGCGAGACCGATCCTCAGCTCGTCAAAGTAGTTGACGTCAAGCACTTAAGCGCTCGCCCCTTTCGTTTCAGTCAAAGTCCGCTCCTGCCGGTTCCCGACGAGAGAGGTCGATCCCGAGCTCTTCGGCGGCCCGGAACACGTCCTCGTCGGTCTCGCGCATCTCGATTTCCTTGCCTTCCGCCGACAGCACCTCGACGTTCAGGCAGAGCGACTGCATTTCCTTGATCAGCACCTTGAAGGACTCGGGGATCCCCGGCTCGGGTATGTTCTCGCCCTTCACGATGGCCTCGTACACCTTCACCCTGCCGAGCACGTCGTCCGACTTGATTGTCAGAAGCTCCTGAAGCGCATAGGCGGCGCCGTAGGCCTCGAGGGCCCACACCTCCATTTCGCCAAATCGCTGTCCGCCGAACTGCGCCTTTCCGCCGAGCGGCTGCTGGGTGATCATCGAGTACGGACCGGTGGATCTGGCGTGGATCTTGTCGTCCACCAGGTGCAGCAGCTTCATGATGTAGACGTAGCCCACGGTCACCGGGACGTCGTACGGCTCTCCCGATCGGCCGTCGAACAGGGTCGCCTTGCCGGTCTCATTGACAAGCTGAATGCCGTCAAGCTCGGTGCTCGACTTCTCCAGAGCGCCGGTGATTTCCCCCTCTCTGGCCCCGTCGAAGACGGGCGAGGCGACGAAGGTCGGCTCCTCCAAAGCAGCGTGAAGCGGCTTGAATTGCCCGGAACCGTTGCCCGACCCGTTGACTCCCGCACGAGATCCGCCGTTGCGGAAGCCCACTGCAGCGGCCCATCCGAGGTGCGCCTCCAGGACCTGCCCGAGGTTCATTCGCGAGGGGACGCCGAGGGGGTTGAGCACGATGTCGACCGGCGTCCCGTCCGGGAGGAAGGGCATGTCCTCCTCTGAGAGGACCTTGGCGATGACACCCTTGTTGCCGTGGCGGCCCGCGAGCTTGTCGCCGTCGGAGATCTTTCTCTTTTGGGCGACGTACACCCTGACCAGCTCGTTGACCCCTGGAGCGAGCTCGTCGCCCCGGTCTCGTGAGAAGACGCGGACGCCGATGACCTTGCCGGACTCGCCGTGACGCATCTTCAGGGAGGTGTCCCGAACCTCGCGAGCCTTCTCCCCGAAGATCGCCCGGAGGAGGCGCTCCTCCGGCGTCAGCTCGGTCTCGCCCTTCGGCGTGACCTTGCCGACCAGGTAGTCGCCGGGGTTCACCTCGGCGCCGATCCGCACGATCCCTCGCTCGTCGAGGTCCTTCAGGATCTCTTCGGAGACGTTGGGAATGTCCCTGGTGATTTCCTCCGGCCCAAGCTTGGTGTCCCGCGCGTCGACCTCGTGCTCCTCGATGTGGATCGAGGTCAGCTCGTCGTCCTTGACCAGCCGCTCGGAGATGACGATGGCGTCCTCGTAGTTGTGCCCCTCCCACGGCATGAATGCCACGAGAAGGTTCTTGCCCAGGGCCAATTCGCCGTGGTCCGTCGAAGGACCGTCCGCGATGACCTGGCCCTTCTTGACGTGGTCGCCCGTGAAGACGATCGGCTTCTGGTTGATGCACGTTCCCTGGTTCGACCGGCGGAACTTCGCTAGCTTGTACACCTTGACCTCGCCGGTCCGGCTGCGAATCGTGATGTCGTCCGCCGACACGTTCTCCACGGTTCCGGAGACGTCAGAGATGATCACGTCGCCCGCGTCGACCGCTGCACGGAACTCGATGCCCGTTCCGATCAGGGGGGCTTCCGCTCGAAGCAGCGGCACCGCCTGGCGCTGCATGTTCGCGCCCATGAGGGCTCGGTTGGCGTCGTCGTGCTCGAGGAACGGGATGAGCGCCGCGGCAACCGAGACGATTTGCTTCGGCGAGACGTCCATGTAGTCGACCTCGTCCGGGGAGACGTAGTCCACCTCGCCGCCCTTGCGCCGAACCAGGATGTGGTCCTCCGTGAAGCGCCCACGCGAGTCCACCGGCGTGTTGGCCTGGGCGATGACGTGGCGGTCCTCCTCGTCGGCGGTGAGGTAGTCGATCTCCTCGGTGACCCGCCCCCGGTCGACCTTGCGGTACGGCGTCTCGACGAACCCGAACTCGTTGATTCGCCCGTACGTCGACAGGGTTCCGATCAGGCCGATGTTCGGACCCTCCGGAGTCTCGATGGGGCACATCCGCCCGTAGTGCGAGGGGTGGACGTCTCGAACCTCGAAACCCGCCCGCTCCCGAGAGAGGCCACCCGGACCCAACGCCGACAGCCGGCGCTTGTGCGTCAGACCCGCAAGTGGGTTGGTCTGGTCCATGAACTGGGACAGCTGGGACGTCCCGAAAAACTCCTTGATGGCGGCCACCACCGGCCGGATGTTGATGAGCGTCTGGGGCGTGATTGCCTCGACGTCCTGCGTGGTCATCCGCTCGCGGACCACCCGCTCCATCCGGGTGAGCCCCAGGCGAAGCTGGTTTTGGATGAGCTCGCCGACCGACCGCACCCGGCGGTTGCCGAAGTGGTCGATGTCGTCGACTTCGTAGCCGTCCTCTCCCGCGTGGAGTTTCACCAGGTACTGAACGGTCTTGATGATGTCTTCGAAGGTCAGGATCCCCTTGGAAGACGGCGCAAGCTTGTCCTTCTCGCCGCCGTACGGCTCGGCGAAGACGCGCCATCTCGGCTGCTCCCAGTCCCGGCGGTCCGGGTTGTCCAGCGCCTTCATCGCGTCGAACTTGGCCTTGAGCTGCTTGCGGGCGAGGTCGCTGACGTGCCCGAGCTTCTTCAGGATCTTGTACCGGCCAACCCGGGCCATGTCGTACCGCTTGGGGTTGAAAAAGAGGTTTTCCAGCAGCGTCTGCGCCGACTCGGCCGTCGGGGGCTCGCCCGGGCGAAGCTTCCGGTAGATGTCCTCGAGGGCCTCTTCCTGAGACTTCAGGTGGTCCTTCTCTAGGGTTGCCTGGATAGAAGGCGCGTTCTCGAACAGCTCGACGATCTCTTCCTCGGTCCATCCGAGCGCCTTGAGAAGCACGGTCACGTTCTGACGGCGCTTCCGGTCGATCCGGACACCGACCGTGTCGCGCTTGTCCACCTCGAATTCGAGCCAGGCACCCCTGGACGGGATGACCTTGGCCAGGTAGATGTCCTTGTCGGACGTCTTGTCGAGCTCGCGGTTGAAGTAGACCCCCGGGCTCCTGACCAGCTGGGAGACCACGACCCGCTCGGTCCCGTTAATCACGAAGGTCCCCTTGTCGGTCATCATGGGGAAGTCCCCCATGAAGACCTCCTGCTCCTTGATCTCTCCGGTGTCCTTGTTGATGAACGCGGCCTCCACGAACAGCGGCGCTGCGTAAGTCATGTCCTTGTCCTTGCACTCCTCAACGGAGTGCTTGATCTCCTTGAACTGGTGCTTTCCGAACATCAGCTGGTAGGTCTCGGTGAAGTCCTCGATGGGCGAGACTTCGGCCAGGACGTCGGCTAGTCCGTCGCGAAGCAGCCAGTCGAACGATTCGCGCTGGATCCCGACCAGGTCGGGTAGCGGAAGGACCTCAGAGATTTTGGAGAAAGAAACGCGTTCGCGACCAGGAACGATGGTTTCAGGCAAAAAGAATCCCCCCTATAGGTGAGATCACGTCGTTGTGCGGCTCGCGGGAGACGGCACGTCAATCGACGATATTACGAGTTCGGACAGCCGAAATCAAACTGAGGGCATGCAAAATCGGGGCGCGCACACTGACCTATAACAGGCCGGCACGGGCCTCTATTCCCGCGAATTGTACCGCATCGGGCCCGGCCCGCAAGACGGAATTGTCAGACCACTCCTTACTATGATTCTCGGACTATCAAGCGCCATTTTCGACGCGCCGATTGGAGCTGCATGAGAATCGCCGTCATCGGGACCGGGCACGTCGGGTTGGTCACATGCGCCACCCTGGCCAATTACGGGCATGAGGTTCGCGGGACCGACGCCGACACGGCCAAGATCAATCTCCTCGAACAGGGGCGGACGCCGTTTCGCGAACCGGGGCTCGAGGAGCTGGTCGAACGCGAGCTTTCCGAGGGCCGGCTCTCGTTTTCCACGGACCTGGACTCGGTCATGGCGGATGCCGAGGTTGCCTTTATCTGCGTCGGCACCCCACCGAAGGCCGACGGCGAGGCGAACCTCCTGGCAGTCGAAAGCTCGGGGCGGGATGTGGCCCGTCACGCCACCAGGGACATCGTGGTCGTCGAGAAATCCACGGTGCCGGTGGGGACGGCGGGATGGCTTCAGCGGACCCTCAGCCGCGAACGCCGGGATCTCCGGTTTCAGGTGGTTTCGAACCCGGAATTCCTCCGGGAGGGCAAGGCGGTCCAGGATGCCCTCGAGCCGGATCGAATCCTGATCGGAGCGGATTCCCCTGAGGCGTTCGAGACCATGCGGGGCGTCTACCGTCCCTGGACCGACAAGGGGTCGCTCCTGATCGAGACCGACATCGCCACGGCTGAGCTGGCGAAGCATGCCTGCAACGCGTTCCTGGCTCTGAAGATCTCCTACATCAACGCCATTGCCCAGGTGGCCGAGCAAAGCAACGCCGACGTGGTCGCCATCGCGGATGTGATGGGCGCCGATCCGCGGATCGGACGGGCGTTTCTGAACGCCGGCCTGGGATACGGCGGGTCCTGCTTCCCCAAAGACCTGGTGGCGTTCGACCGGCTGGCCGCCAAGCTCGGCGTCGAGCTCCCGCTCCTCCGCGAGATCGCCCACATCAACGAGCAGGCGGTGGAGGCGACCGTCCACAAGGTCCGGGAGGCCCTGTGGAACCTCGACGACAAGCGAATCGCGCTGCTCGGGCTGGCCTTCAAGCCCGAGACGGACGACGTGCGGTTCTCGCCCGCTATCGCCCTGGCCCGAGTACTGCTATCCAACGGCGCGGTCGTGGTCGGCTACGACCCATGGGCAGGCGAAAACGCCAAGGCCGAACTCCCGGGCCTCGAGCTCGCTTCCGATCCGTATGCCGCCGCAACGTCGGCGCACTGCCTCATCTTGTGCACCGAGTGGGACGAGTTCAGGACGATCGACCTGGACCGCCTTCGGGACGTCATGGCCTATCCGCTGGTAGTCGACGGCCGAAACCTCTTCGATCCGACGGACATGCGGCGGGCCGGCTTCACGTACTACCCCACCGGCCGGCCTGCGGTCGTCCCGGATCCGGCCGATTCCATGCCCGTGCCGGGGGCCTGAAGAACCGAGCCTATTTCACCTCGACGGTCCCACCTGCCGCTTCGATCTTCTCCTTGGCCGCGTCGGCCTGCTCCTTGGGAACCCGCTCCAGAACCGGCTTTGGCGCGTTGTCGACCAAGTCCTTGGCCTCCTTCAGACCAAGGTTCGTGAGGCCTCGGACCTCCTTGATGACCTGGATCTTCTTGTCTCCCGCCGAAGCGAGGATCACGTCGAACTCGGTCTTCTCCTCGGCCTCTTCCTCCGTAGCGGCACCGCCAGCCCCCCCACCTGGGGCGCCTGCCACCGCCACCGGAGCGGCGGCCTGGATACCGAATTCCTCCTCGATCCGCTTCGACAGATCTGCAGCCTCGATGATCGAGAGCTCCTTGATCGCGTCGAGGATGTCGTCTACCGAAAGCTTTGCCATCTGCGTTCCTCCTGTCCCTTTCGTCGTTACTCCGTCTGTCGTCCCCGTTCAGCCAGGGCGTAGGCGACGCGCTGAAGTGGCGCTCGAAGCAGGTAGCTGATTCGAGCAAGCGGGGCCTGAAGCATCCCCGCGACCTTCGCCACCGAGACCTCTTTCGCGTCCAGGGTGGCCAGTGCCCGCGCGTCGTCCGCGCCGAAAACGCGCCCCTCCAGGACGGCCCCTTTCAGCACCAGGGCCGGGAAGCGACGCCCCGCCTCCACGATCGCCTTGGCGCCAGCCACGGGATCCCCGCTGATGAATGCGATCGCCGTTGGGCCCTCCAGCAGGGATTCGGCTTCCGCGACCCCTGCCTCCCGCACCGCCAATCGGGTCAGCGTGTTCTTCGCAACCACCAGGCTGGCCTCGGCCGCGTCAAGCGTTCGTCGGAGCTCCGTCGCGTCCTTCACCGTCAGCCCGCGGAAGTCAGCGAACATCGCGCCCTGGGCGTCCTTGAACAGCCGGGTCAACGTACTCACCTTTTCGACTTTCTGTGGCTTCGGCACCGATCCGCTCCAGTCCCGGCGAATTCCCGGTCCTCTCACAAACAAGACGCCCCCGCGACAGCGGAGGCGAGAGGTCTCTGCCTCGGCAGGTACCCGATCCCGGGATTACGCTTCCGCCCCTGCTGTCTGCGGCGTACAGCAGCGTACTAGATCGCGGAGCTATCTGGCTGCGGCGGGCTCCTCGGCGACCTCGCGGGCGCGGTTCGGATCGATCGGAATCCCAGGACCCATGGTGGTGGACACGGTGACGGTCTTCAGGTACTTCCCCTTCGCCGCAGCCGGCCTGGCCCGGATTATCTCGTCCACGACTGCCTGGTAGTTCTCGAGGAGCTGGGGGAGATCGAACGACCGCTTTCCAACGACCAGATGCAGATTCCCCTGCCGATCGACTCGGTACTCGAGCTTTCCGGCCTTGATCTCGCGGACCGCCTTGCCAATGTCGAACGTAACCGTCCCGGCCTTCGGGTTCGGCATCAGGCCTCGCGGTCCGAGCACTCGGCCTGCCCGCCCCACGACGGACATCACGTCCGGTGTTGCCACCGCCGCGTCGAAGTCGATATTTCCCTTGATGACCTCGTTGACCAGTTCCTCCCCGCCGACCAGGTCGGCGCCGGCTTCGCTCGCTTCGCGGGCCTTGTCTCCGGTGGCGAAGGCGGCCACCCGGACGGACTTGCCGGTGCCGTGCGGCAGCGAAACCGTCCCGCGCACCATCTGGTCCGCTCGCCGGGGGTCGACGCCCAGCCGGAACGCCACTTCGACCGTCTCGTCGAACTTCGCGCCCGGAAGTTCCTTCACGAGCCGAATGGCCTCGCTCGGCGAGACCTCACGGCTCCGGTCGATGTGCTTGGTCGCCTCGACGTAGCGCTTCCCGCGTTTCACGCTCCCACCTCGATGCCCATGCTCCGCGCCGTGCCCTCGATGATCTTCGCTGCGGCGTCGATGTCGGAGGCATTGAGATCGGCCATCTTTTGCTCGGCCACTCGCCGAACCTGTTCTTTGGTGACGCGCGCAACCTTGTTGCGGTTTGGCTGACCGGATCCTTTCTCGACGCCCGCGGCTTGCTTCAGCAGCTCGGCGGCCGGCGGCTGCTTCGTGATGAACGAGAACGTCCGGTCCTCGTAAATGGTGATCTCCACCGGAATGACCTGTCCCATCTGGGCCTGGGTCTGCTCGTTGTACTGCCGGCAGAACTCCATGATGTTGACTCCGTGCTGACCGAGCGCGGTCCCCACTGGCGGCGCAGGCGTCGCCTGCCCCGCCCGGATCTGCAGCTTGACCAGCGAAAGGACCTTCTTCCGTCTTCGAGGAGCTCCGTTTGCCATGTCCTCTTACGCCTTTGCCACTTGGTCGAACGCGAGCTCCACCGGAGTTTCGCGGTCGAAGATGTTTACCAGAACCTTCAACTTCGATTGCTCCACGTTGATCTCGGAAATCGTTCCGGTGAAGTCGGCGAACGGGCCGGCGATGATCCGCACCACGTCGTCGACTTCCCATTCCAAGCGGTACTGCGGCTTGACTTGGGTCTCCTCCTTGACCGCAAGGATCTTCTCCACCTCCCGGCGCGACAGCGGCGTCGGCTTGGTTCCGGTTCCGCTGGAGACGAATCCGGTCACTCCCGGCGTGTTGCGGACGACGTACCAGGAGTCGTTGTCGTAAACCATCTTGACCAGCAGGTAACCGGGGAAGACCTTTCGCTGGACCACCTGCTTCTTCCCGCTCTTGATCTCCATGACGTCTTCCATGGGGATCACGACATCGAAGATCTTGTCCTGCATCTGCATCGAGTTGATTCGCGACTGAAGGTTCGCCTTCACCTTGTTCTCGTAGCCGGCGTAGGTGTGGACGACGTACCAGTCCCCGGGCCCGTCGAAGGGTGACCACGGCTCCGGAGGCTGGTCAGGCGCGGGCACTTCTCGTGTGGCGACGGCAGCAGCGGCCGGTTCGGGCGCGGCCTCGACCTCTTCGGCCGCCGGCGCTTCGGCGGCGGCTTTCCGAACCGCCTCCGCCTGGCCGTCTCCCGCCGCGTCCCCCGCGGCCGGTTCGCGGACCGCCTCCTCGGCGGCCTCGATCACCGCCTGTTCGACGTCTTCGGTGACACGTGGTGCATCCGTGGATTCATCCTGCGCCACGTACCCCTCATCGCCGCTGCCGAACAGGGGACCCTCGTCCTCTCCCTCGACGGTGTCTTCGGGAAGGACCTTCTCCGCATCCGCCTCTATGAGCGTTCCCTCTTCCGAGGGGACGTCGGTCACGTCGGTATCGGGTGCCTGGTGGGCCTCTTGTTCTACCGCCACCGTCGCGGTTTCCGGAACGTCATCGGCGGCGCCGGAGGGGCCGCCCGCTTCCTCCAACGCCAGCGCGGCCGCGTCGTCGCCGGACTCTGCGCGGTCGACGATGTCCGCGGTTTCGTCGGTCTCGGGATCTGTTTGGTTCGCTGTGGGGTCGCGTTCTTCCATCACGGTCTCGTGGGTCTCGTCGGGCGAGCTACTGCCCGGGGCTGAAGAAATTGAGGATTCCCCTCGAAAAGACCAGGTCCAGGCCAAACACCAGCGCCGTCAGAACCACCACGGCGACCATGACCACCACGGTGTACGCGAACACCTCACGCCGCGTCGGCCAGTTGACTTTCTTCAACTCGACGGCGACTTCCTTGAAGAACCGCCTCGGAGGCGTCCTCTTGCTCCTTTCGGTGGTGACGGCCCGACGCTGACGCATGGTTTCCATCCGGTCCTGGCCGGTGGCCTTCTGCCTTTGCATCATCCGCTTGGCCTGACGATTCATGCTTTCTCCTTGCAGGGCCGGAGGGACTTGAACCCCCAACCGCCGGTTTTGGAGACCGGTGCTCTACCAAATTGAGCTACGGCCCTCAGTCTTCTCGGGTTGAAGGGACGGACGGGAACCGCACTCAGTATAGGAGGAGGCTACGGGCCGGGCAAAGGTCATCGAGCGGGTCCCTGGCTCAGGGTATCGTTTTGTTCGCCATGGGCGCGCCCGGAACCCCGAAGAAGCGATGGTGGGCGCCGGGGGCGCAAAGCCTGTGGCGCCATTCGGACTTCCTCAGGCTGTGGTCGGCCGAGACGATCAGCCAACTGGGAACGCAGGTCACCCTTCTGGCCCTCCCCCTGATCGCCATCTTGGTTCTCCGAGCGAACCCGTTTGAGGTTGGGCTCCTTACCGCCGTCGAGTACCTGCCGTTCCTTCTGGTCGGCCTCCCGGCGGGCGTATGGGTGGATCGCCTGCGGCGGCGCCCGGTCCTCATCGCCGCAGACGTGGGACGGGCGGTTTCGCTCGCCTCGATACCTGTCGCACACGTGGTCGGAGAGCTCACACTGCCACACCTCTACCTGGTCGCCTTCGTCAACGGGACCCTGACCGTCTTCTTCGACGTCGCGTACATGTCGTACCTCCCGTCGTTGGTGGACCGAGGCCAATTGATGGAGGGCAATTCAAAGCTCGAGGTGAGCCGGTCCGGTGCGGAGCTGGCCGGTCCGGGACTGGCGGGGGCCCTCATCCAGGTCCTCACCGCGCCCGTCGCCATCGTCCTCGACGCGGCCAGCTTTGTCGGTTCCGCGCTGTTCCTGTTCCTGATTCGCCACCGTGAGCCGTCACGGCGGACGGAGCAGAAGGAAGCGCCGCCACGGATGCGCACCGAGATCGGCGAGGGGCTCCGGTACGTCCTTCGACATCGGCTGTTGCTTCCCATCGCTATCTGCACGTCGGCCACCAACCTGTTCGCCCACATGGCGTTCGCCATCTACCTGGTGTATGCCGTCCGGCAACTCGGGCTCTCCGCAGCTGTAATCGGCGTGACGTTTGCCCTGGGGAACGTGGGATTCCTGGTTGGTGCGGTCGCGGCGAGCCGTATTGCAAAATGGCTGGGCCTCGGAAGAACGATCTGGGTCTCCGCCGCCATCTTCGGCCCGAGTCTCGTCCTCATTCCCCTCGCCCCGCGGACCACTCCGTTTCCGTTCCTGGTCGCTGCCTGGTTCCTCGGGTCGTTCGGAAGCGTCGTGTACAACGTGAACCAGGTGAGCTTGAGGCAGGCGATCACTCCGGACCGGATGCAGGGCCGGATGAACGCAACCGTTCGATTCCTGGTGTGGGGAACCATGCCCATCGGCGCGTTCATCGGCGGAGCGCTCGCGAACGCCATCGGCCTTCGCAGCACGCTGTACGTGGCGGCCGTGGGAGGACTCTTCGTGATGCTGCCGGTGCTGCTATCTCCGGTTCGCAAGCTGCGCGAAATTCCCGAGCCCGAAGATCAACCGACCGGCGCCGGACCTCCGATCACGGTCCCTCCTCCACCGGCGACGGTCGTGCTCCCCGAGCCGATCTCGACGGAGAGCACCTAGCGTCCCGGAAGAAAACGATCGCCGACCTTACGTGAATCGGTCGATCTACTGACCTACACTCCGCATGAGTCCCCCGACCGAGATTGCGAGACCACCATGGAGCAACCGACGAACAACACGTCCGAACGCGGTCGCTTGACGCGCTGGATATTCGGCGAGGAACCGAACACCGCGGCCGCCACTTCCGCAGCAGCGACGCGAGAACTGCCCACCTCCTCGGCAGAGATCATCGACATCCGCAACGAGCCTCCAACCGATCTCGAAACACTGACCCATCGGATGGAGCGGCTCGAAACCGGGATGCGGTTGATGGCCGACGCGATGAAGCGCGCCTACGGCGACCTCTCCAACGCGATTCGGACTCTGACCTTTGAGATCAGAAACGACCAGAGCGGGCCAAACGGAGATGCAACGCTCCAGCAGTCGGTGGCGTCGCTCAACTTGACGATCGACGAGCTCCTCCACTCTATGCGGGCCTTTCCGCACGTGCTTGCGGCCGCCACCGATGAGCTCAGCCAGCGAATCGAAGCGGTTGAAGAGCGAACCACGGGCACGCTGGGCGAGCTCCTTGGCAGGCGAAACGGTGATTCCAGCGAACCGGCGGAGGCCGGGTCGCCGAACGCCTAGACCGCTTCGGCGGGCCGGGCGACCGCCACGGAGCGACGCGCCGACCGGCGCCACAGGAGCCCGATTGCGGCCGCTCCCACCAGCGCACCGCCGAGCGAGAAGGCGGCGTACTGGAATCGCTCGTCCGAGGCGACCCGCTTGATGACCGAGCGCCGGCTCATGTAAGGGACTTCCGCCAGCACTCGCCCCAAGAACCCGGGGGGTGGTTCCGTCACGACATCGCGGAGCGCACCCATCTCGGCGACGATGCTTCGGTATGCCTGGATCTCCGCCGAACAGGAAGAGCACGTGGCGAGGTGACGCTCAACCTCTGGCTCGGCAGGGATGCCCTCGGCCAGCTCCGGCAGGTGCGGACGGACCTGCTCACACTTCATTCCGACCATCCTCTCCCAGCAGCATCAGTTTGAGCCTTTGTCTCGCTCTGTGCAGCCGTACCTTCACCGCGCCCTCCGACGTCCCGATCTGATCGCCGATTTCCTGACACGACAGCCCATACACGTCCTTCAAGACCACGACGGTGCGAAGCGACACCGGGAGCGCGTCCAGCGCCTCCTCGAGCATCCGCCGGTCCACCGCCTGATCGTCGGTTCTGGCAGGTGAGGCGATCTCCGAGGGTGGGGCGTCCTCCGGCTCCGTCAGAACGTCTCCGAATCGTCGTTTCCGCCGAAGGTGGCTCATGGCGGCATTCGCCACGATCCGGTACAACCAGGTCTCGAACTGAGCGTCGCCTCGAAATCCCTTCAGCGCCCGGAACATCCTGAAGTAGGCGTCCTGCGCGACGTCCTCGGCGTCCTTTCGGTCTCCGACGAGTCGCAGAGCCTGCGTGTAGACCTGGCGATGCGTTCGTCGGACGACCTCCTCGAACGAACGAGGATCTCCTCGTCGACAAGCGGCGATGAGCTCCGGGGTGACCCTTTGCCTTTGTGCCGGAGCAGGCTCGGGGCTGTCCATCAAGTTGCACCAATAGACCTCGGGCCCAGCCGGGAGGTTACGTCAGGCCAGCTCGACCTCGGCCTCGCTGTTCTTGATGGGGAGAACCGTTTGGCCGTCGCGCTCGACTTCGGCCCACAGGGACAGCGTTGCGCGCCGGGTTGCCGAGTCCAGCGACTCGATTCGGCCCCGCGCGACGAGGGTCTCGTCCATGAACACGACGGCCCGAAACTGCACGTGCATTCGTTTGAGCGCTCCCGGGTCCCCAAGCCAGTCGGTGACAGCTTTGGTCACGTGGGCCATGCTGAACATGCCGTGAGCGATGATCCCCGGGAATCCGACGCTCTGAGCGAACGCGTCGTCCTGGTGAAGTGGGTTCTGGTCACCTGAGGCGTCGGCGTAGGCCTTCACGTCTTCGCGCTTGACCACCTTGGTAACGGCCGGGAGTTCATCACCGACCTGGACGTCCTGGAATCGCACCTTCGCCGTCATGGCTACGCCCCAGCCGTCCCACGTGAGAGAAGAGTGGTTCGCGCCACGACCACCGTCTGGCCCGTCGGGTCCTTGATGTCGGCCTCGATGACGAGGAACTCATTGGGACCCTTCGAGTAGATATCGGCGATTCGAGGAACCGCCGAGAGGACGTCCCCCACCTGCACCGGCCGACGCCATTCGTATTCCTGCTCGGCGTGGACGACCAGCGCGTAGTTGAGCCCCAGCTCCTGGTCGAGGACCACCTGGCCGCTGGTCATGATCTGCATCACCGTGACGAAGGTCGGAGGGCCGAGCTGTTGGCCGTATCGCTCCGACTTGGCAGCCTGGGCGTCGCGAAAGACGGGGTTGTCCTCACCGATCGCGTCGGCGAACTGGACGACCCGATCGCGCTCCACCGTGAAGGAGACCTCCTGGTACTCCTTTCCCTTGAGCGCCTGGTTGAGCGGCATGCTCAGGCTCCGAGCTGGCCGCCCGCCACGGGCAGGACCACTCCGGACACGAAGTCCGCATCTTCGCTCGCCAGAAAGACATGAGCCGCGGCGACGTCCTCGGGCTGGCCGTACTTGCCGAGCGCAATGAGCATCAGCCCCATCTGGCGGACCGGCTCGGGAACTCCAAGCTCATCGCCCGCCTCCTTCGCCGCAGTGAGGCGGGTTTCGATGAACCCAGGGGCGACGGCGTTGACGTTGATCCAGAACGGCCCAAGCTCACGAGCCAACGTCTTGGTCAGGGCGACGATGGCGCCCTTCGCCGCCGTGTAATTCGCCTGTCCCGAGTTGCCGATGAGCGCGGCCACCGATGTGGTGAACGTGATCTTCCGGTGGTACGCGGGCTGTCCTTGTTCGGCCTTCTCTCGCTTCGCGGGTTCACGCATGTACGGCATGGCCGCTCTGGTCGTGTGGAACGCGGTCTTCAGGTTGACGTCCAGGACGAAGTTCCACACGTCGTCGTCCATGTTATGGAAGGTGCGGTCGCGGGTGATCCCGGCGTTGTTGATGAGGATGTCAATCTTCCCGAACTGCTCCGCAGCCGCGGCGGTGAGCCGGTTCGCTTCTTCCAGGTCGACGGTGTTGTTGGTGGAGACGAGCGCCTCGGCGCCCGCTTCCTTCACCAGCTGCGCGGTCTCTTCGGCCGGCTCCGGATCGACATCGTTCACGACGACCGCGGCGCCCTCCTGTGCGAAGCGAACGGCCGTGGCGCGGCCGATTCCACGGCCTGCACCCGTGATGATGGCTACCCTGCCGTCCAGCCGTCCCAGTGTGATCTCCTCCGAAGAAGTGGTGCGGGCGCGTGCGGCGACCCGGCGAAAACTAGCCGAGGGAATCGACAAGTGACAACTCCGGTGCCAGCATACGGAGCACAATGCCGGCGAAGCGCCCGCCTCGAATACCGGTTTTGATCGTCGACGAGCATCGCGCGCTCGCCGAAGCACTCGCGCTGGCGATCGAGAAGCAGGGTGAGTTCGATGCAGACGTGGCATCGAGCCACGAGATCCTCGACCTGACCGACCCCGAAAATCCAAGGGTCGTCCTGGTCTCGCTGGATCGTGCTGACGAGGTCCCGTTGATTCGCCAGATCAAGGAGCGCCAGCCGGAGAGCCGAGTGGTCGTTCTCTCATCCGCGGACGACGATTTGACCAGAGCGAAGGCGGTCGAGGCGGGGGCCGTCGGTTACGTCACGAATATCACGCCGCTGGAGGAACTTCCCGAGCTGCTGCGGCGCGCATCGCGAGGAGAATCCCTGTTGGAGGACGAGGAGGCGGAGAGGTTGTTGCGCTACCTGCGGCATCGGCGGCATCAGGAATCGACCGAGCGCCAGCGAGCGAACCGGCTGACGCCCCGGCAAATCGAGATCCTTCAGCTCATGGCGGACGGCGTGCCGGTACAGGAGATCGCGAAGCAGCTCAACATGAGTCCGTACACGCTCCGGACGCACGTCCAGAACATCCTGACCCGGCTCGGCGTCCACACGAAGCTCGAGGCGCTCGCTGTCGCGATCCGCCACGGCAAGATCTCGACCAGAGGGTAGGCGCTACCGGGTCTCCCGGTGCAAGGTGTGCCCCCGGCACCACCGGCAGTACTTCCGCAGCTCGATGCGGTCTCGGTCGTTCACGCGGTTCTTCACCGTGACGTAGTTGCGGCGCCGGCATTCGGTGCACGCCATGGTGATCTTCGGACGATTATCGGACTTCGGCATTCGGTTTCTTCCCTCGCGTCGGTCTACAGCCCCGTCGAATCTTCGTAGCGGGGGGCGGATTCGAACCGCCGACACAGCGATTATGAGCCGCTTGCTCTGCCACTGAGCTACCCCGCCGCGGCTTCAATCGAAGTGTACAGGGAGCTTCCTTCGATCCGGAGCTGGAGGTGGGAATCGAACCCACGACCCCCGCCTTACCATGGCGGTGCTCTGCCGACTGAGCTACTCCAGCGCGCAGGCCATGATACCGAAGGGGTCGGCGTTCTTCGGCGTGACCGATGATGGAGGCATGACGCAACGTCGTCGCTCCCTGCTCCTCACCGGCATGGCCGCCGTCGTGCTGGCGCTCGCCGCCGTTTCGTGCGGCTCCGACGGCACGACCGGGCCTTCCACTCGCGCCCGCTCCCCCCGAGCGACCCCCTCCTCACCCCGGCCCCTGCCCAAGGCAACCCTCCGGGTGCTCACTACGGAGGGGCCCCTGACGCTCAGAGTGGAGATCGCCGACACGCCGCAAGCTCGAGGTGTCGGCTTGATGAAGAGGCGGCGCCTGGCCCCGAACGCCGGGATGGCGTTCCTGTTCGACGGGCCCACGACAAACCGGTTTTGGATGAAGAACACCTTGATCCCCCTCTCCATCGCGTTCTGGGATGAGGCTGGCCGGATCGTTTCGATCGTCGACATGGCCCCGTGCCGGAAAGACCCGTGTCCTTTGTACTCGGCCGGCACCTCCTACATTGGAGCGGTGGAAGTGAACCGCGGATTCTTCAAGGCACACGGGGTGAAGGTCGGAGATCGCGTTGAGCTCGAACGCTGAAGATTGCCTGCTCTGCCGGGCAGAGCGGATCTCCCGCTGGTATTTCGAAGATGACGAGTGCTGGGTGGCCGACTGCATCGTCTGCACCACGCCCATGATCGTGTGGCGAACACACGGCCTTCCCGACGCCGCTCACGAACAGCGGTTGCTCGGCCGCTTGGCCCAAGCGGCGGCTTCGCGGTTCGGCGAGGAGGGCTTTTGGATCGACGGCGAGCGCCGTCGGATTCCGGACCACTGGCATGCCCACGCCCGCCCGAAAGGCGGATTTTTCGGAGGCGACGTCCAACCCCGCTTCCCTGGTTAGCGGCGTGGGGCTCCGTCCACAACCTCCCGTCCCGCAACCGGCTCGTCAAGCTGCACTCTGGTCGCTTTGAGGACGGCGATCTCGATGCACGCTTCCGCAGTCGGCACCCGCCCCACGAACAGCGTCACGACGATCCGTCTCGGCTCGTAGTCGACCTCGACGCGGTCGAGGCCCTCGCATGCCTCAATGCCGCCGTAGAACCGGACAACCAACGTGTGCGCCCCGGTGACACGGACCCGTTCGAACTGGTGAGGCCGTACGTCGACCAGACCCGTTCGTGGCTCGACGAAGAGAGGCCCGCTTCGCGGAGGCGATTGGTTTTGCCCCGGGGTGCTCACGGCAGGCGATTCCGGATCAGAAGGAGCGCCCGGCCTCGCCCGCTCCGGCGCCGCGCACGACACCGCGAGCCCCGCGACCAGGACGATCCTTGCGAACTTCATGCCTTCTTCGACCCGTGAAACCCGATCCGAGGTTCCCAGTCGAGAGCCAAGACTCCGCCGGAGATCGGTGGTTCAGGCAAGCGCGAAGCGGGCGGTGAGCTCATTCGCCTCGACCGGCTTCGAAAATAGAAACCCTTGCCCCAGGGTGCAGTTGCACGACTTCAGGAACTCCAGCTCTTCTTCCGTCTCGATGCCTTCAGCCAGCGGCGCCACGTTTAGATTGTGCGCAAGCTGGACGAACGCTCCCACCATCGCACGGGTGTCGGGATCGCGTGCGAGGTCGGAGGTGAACGACCGATCGATCTTCAGGATGTCCACCGGCAAGTGCCGGAGCCGCGACAGCGACGAGTACCCCGTTCCGAAGTCGTCCAGGGCGAGACCCACCCCGAGCGAGCGCAGGCCGTGAAAGACCCGCTGCGCTCGTTCGGGATCGACCATGGCGGCGGACTCGGTGATCTCCACGACGATCAGTGAAGGGTCGACACCATTTTTCTGGAGCTCGTGGGCGACCCGTTCGATCAAGTCGGGCTGGTGGAGCTGTCGGGGCGAGAGGTTCAGCGACGTCCGGATCGAAAGCCCCTGTTCACTCCACCTGCGCGATTGCTGCAAGACCTCTCCGAGCACCCATTCTCCAATCGCCGTGATCAGCCCGAGCTCTTCGGCAAGCGGGACGAACTCTCCCGGTGAGATCAAGCCGCCCTGCGGCGTCCGCCAGCGGATGAGTGCCTCGGCCGCGGTGACGTCACCGGTGGCCAGGTCGACGATCGGCTGGTAGTGGAGCACCCATTCCTGCGCCTTCACCGCCTGGCGCAGACGCGTGGTAAGCGAAAGCCGCGACGAAGGCTCCAGTCGGCCGGTGTGCACGACGAACTGACCCGGTCCGGCTCGCTTGCTCTGGTACATGGCCACGTCCGCCTGCTTGAGGAGCGTTTCACCGGAGTCGCCGCTTTCCGGGTACAGGGCGATGCCGATGCTCGTGGTGACGTAGACCTCGACGCCCGAGATCAGGAACGACTGCGAGAAGGCCTCGATCACCCGAAGCGCAACCTGTTCTGCAATCGTGCGGGCCGATTGCGCCGGGAGGGACCCTTCACGCGGAAGGTCCGCCAGAAGCAACAGGAATTCGTCGCCTCCGTATCTGGCCACGGTGTCGAGGTCCCGGACGACTTCTCGCAATCGCATCGACGCCTGTTGCAACAGCCGATCGCCGGCGGCATGACCGAGCGTGTCGTTTACCACCTTGAATGCGTCCAGATCGATGTACGCGACAGCGACGGATTGTTCGTGCCGGTTGGCCCGGGCCACGGCCAGGTCCAGGAGCTCCGCGAACAGCTGCCTGTTGGGCAACCCGGTGAGTTTGTCGTGGTACGCGAGGTACGCGAGCTCCTGCTCCGCCGTTTTCGCCGCCGTGATGTCGTACATGACGCCGTGCATGAACGGCTTGACGCCTTCGATCGAGACGACGCGTGCTTCGTCTCGAAACCAGACCACGCTTCCGTCTCGCGCGATCATCCGGTACTCGGAAGAGAGCGTCCCGGTGGAATGGGAGCGACGTTCGTCCTCCAGCGCCTGTTCTCGATCGTCGGGATGGAGGCGGTCGAACCACAAGGACGGGTTTAGGACCCATTCCTCGGAGGCGTACCCGAGCAGTCGCTCAATCTGCGGGCTGACGTAGGACCAGCGTCCATCCTCCCCGAACTCGGCCGTGTAGACGATCGCTGGGATTTGCTCGACGAGGACGCGGTACCTCGCTTCTGCTTCTTGAAGTGCTCGGCTGCTTTCGTCCGCCATGCGCAATGAAAGCCTCCTCGCGGACGGCTGCTCTAGTTGTCGGCGCGCGAGGGCCCGCCTTGAGCGGGTTGCGGGTTCGAAGAGGTGCCGGGATACTCCTTCGAATGTCCGCGAGACGAGTGGTGGTGGTTCTCGCCCTGGTATTCGCCTCGGCCTGCCAGGAAACGGCCGAAGCACCGCAGAGCCGGCGAACGGCGCAACCGGGCCCTCAACCGACGGAGTCGCCTTCTCCTCGAGCGAGAGAGCGTTCGAGACCCATCCCGGAATACGACGGGCCCGTGACGGCCGTGGTCGAGACCGACCCGGTGCCGGGAGAGGAAGACGCCGCCGATGACCCAGCGATCTGGATCCATCCGACCGACCCGTCGAAGTCGGTGGTCATCGGAACCGACAAGGAAGGCAGCGGCCTCGGCGTGTACGCGCTGGACGGCTCGGAGATCCAGTTCGTGCGCGAAGACGGAAGGATCAACAACGTTGACGTCCGGGACTTCAGGTTCGAAGGCAAGACGGTGCCGCTCGTGGTGGCAAGCGATCGGGACCGGCACGCGCTCCGGGTGTACGCGCTGAACCCCGAGACGCGGAGACTCAGGGACGTCGGGTTCATCGAGGTCGGAATCGACGCGTACGGCGTGTGCCTCTACAAGAGCCGGTCCGGGGATCTCTACGCCTTCCCGAACAGCGAGGGCGTCGTCGAGCAGTGGGAGCTGGGTCCGTATGCGGGGCGATTTGGAGGGCGAAAGGTTCGGGAGTGGGACCTGGGCGACGCAACCGAAGGCTGCGTGGCGGACGATGAGCTGGGCCACGTGTACATCGGCGAAGAACAGGGCGGGATCTGGAAATACGGCGCCGACCCGAACGATCCGACGTCAAATCCCGAGCAGGTGGACACCACCGAGGATGGAGGGCACCTGCACGCCGACGTCGAGGGGCTGGCGCTCATCACGCTTCCCGATGAGAAGGGGTACCTGGTGGCATCGAGCCAGGGGGACGATTCCTTCGCCATCTACGAACGAACGGGCGGAAACGACTACGTGGCGAGCTTCAAGGTGGACGATGGGAAGGTCGACGGCTGCTCTCACACCGACGGCATCGACATCACAACGGAGAGCGCCGGAAAGCGGTTCCCGTATGGCCTGTTCGTATGCCAGGACGACGAAAACCCGGGAGCGAACCAGAACTTCAAGCTCGTTCCGCTCGAGCGAATCCTCCCCTAAGCGGCGATCGGAAACAGGCCGCTTCGGAAAGGGTGACTAAGGAACAATCAAGTGGAGGGGGCAGGATTCGAACCTGCGTAGGCTACGCCGGCGATTTTACAGACCGCTCCCTTTGGCCGCTCGGGCACCCCTCCAAGCTGAGCCAGTTCAGAGATTAGCAAGCTTCTGCCGATACCTTTTTGTGGAGATGCCTTTCCTGAAGCGTTCCGTCATTTCGGCCGTCTTCGCCCTCGTTCCTGCCATTGCCGTCCTTTGGCTCCCCGCCGGCTCAAGCTGGGCGGCCAGCACCTACTACGTCTCGCCGAGCGGCAACGACGCGAACCCGGGAACCCAGAGCGCACCATGGCGGACCATTCAGCGCGCCGCCGATCTCGCGCGCGCAGGGGATACCGTCATCGTGAAGCCGGGGTCTTACGTTGGAGCGAAGTTCAGTCGGTCTGGAACGGCCAGCAGTCCCATTCGCTTCCGGGCAGAGCCTGGCGCCGTGGTGACGTCACCGGGTCCCTTGAATTCGAACGGCGACAACCTGTGGGTGCGGAACGCCAACTATGTCTTTCTCATCGGGTTCGAGGTTCATTCCGCGCCACGGGCCGGAATCGGCGTCCAAGGGGAGCCGAGCGCGCCGGCCGTCGGCGTCGTCGTTCGACAGTGCAACTGCCATGACAACGGCCGGTGGGGCATCTTCACCGGCTATGCCCAGAACTTCCGCGCCGAGAAGAACGTCGCTTCGGGGTCGGATATCGAGCATGGCATCTACGTTTCGAATAGCGCCGACAATCCGGTGATCCGCGGCAACGTGGTGCGGAACAACAACGCCTCGGGGATTCAGATCAACGCCGATCCGGTGCTCGCGGGAGACGGCATCATCACCGGAGCGCTCGTCGAGCGGAACATCGTTTCTGGCAACGGCGTCGGGGGCGGAGCCGCCATCAACCTAGCCTCCGTCCGGAATTCGACGTTCCGGAACAACATCCTCTACGAGAACCACGCCAGCGGCTTCGCGGGATGGGACGACGGAGCCGGCTCACAGTGGGGAACGAAGAACAATCGCTTCTATAACAACACCGTCGTACAGGCGTCCGATGGGCGGTTCGCGGCGTCGCTCCAGAACGGAAGCTCCGGCAATGTTGTGAAGAACAACATCCTGTTCCATCCCGGGCCCAGAGGCACGTACGACATCGACTCGTCCAGCCGGAGTGGACTGGTTTCCGACTACAACGTGGTCTCGAATGTGTTCTCGGTCGACGAAACCTTCATCAATTTCGCCGCCTGGAAACGATACGGCCACGACAGCCACTCACTGATGGTGACCTCCATGTCAGGCTTCTTCGTCAATGCGAGTGGAGGGAACTACCACCTTGCCTCGGGGAGTCCGGCGATCAACCGCGGAACTACCGTCCCGGTCCCCAACGACATCGACGGGCAGTCGCGACCACGCGGGAGCCGCTACGACATTGGGAGCGACGAGGCCTAGGGGCTCCACATCCCGGCCCGCGAGTCGCCGTCCTTTCTGAGCCGGTAGATTCTCGGTCCATGGCAAAGGACCAGTTCTCGTTCGACATCGTCTCCGAAGTCGACACGCACGAGCTCCGGAATGCCTACGAGCAGGCCAGCCGGGAGATTCAAACGCGTTTCGACTTCAAGAACACCGGAACGTCCGTCGGCCTCGACGAAGACATGATCGAGGTCCGCTCCAGCACGGAGAACCGACTCAAGGCAGCGGTCGACGTTTTGAAAGACAAGATGGTCCGAAGAAGCGTCTCGCTGAAGGCGCTCTCCGAGGGTCCCGTCCTCGCGGCGGCGAAGGGTACCGTGAAGCAGAACCTCCACGTCAACCGAGGAATCTCTGACGACAAGGCGCGTGAGATAACGAAGTTCGTGAAGGGAACCGGGCTGAAGGTGCAGAGCCAGGTCCAGAAGGACCAGGTCCGCATCTCAGGGAAGAAGAAGGACGACCTTCAGAACGTGATCAAGGCGCTGAAGGAGAAGGACTTCGGAATCCCTCTTCAGTTCACGAACTATCGGCCGTAGCTACAGCTGCCGGGCGATCTCCTGGAGCCGCTCGACCCGGTCCTCCGTCGGGGGGTGAGTCGAGAACAGTCGCGCGAAGTTCGCCGCAGCCTGCCGCCCCTTGAAGGGGTTCACGATGAACAGGTGGGCCTGCGCCGGCGCCACCGACGCCGGAACGGGAACCTGCTGAGACGCGAGCTCGATCTTCTGGAGAGCGCTGGCCAGCGCGTCGGGGTCGCGGGAGAGGAACGCTCCCGACTCGTCCGCCTGGTACTCCCGTGACCTTGACACCGCCGCCTGGATGAGGAACGCGGCAATCGGCGCCAGGATGAAAGCCAACAACATCACGAGGGGGTTCACGCCGCCTTCGTCGTCGCTGCTGCCGAAGCCGCCGCCGAACCAAAACGCCATGCGCGTGACGAACGTAATCGCCATGCCGATGCCGGCCGCAATGGTTCCGATCAGGATGTCGCGGTTCGACACATGAGAGAGCTCGTGGGCGAGCACGCCCCGTAGCTCCCGTTCGGTCAGGATCTCCATGATCCCGCGCGTCACGGACACGGCGGAGTGCTGCGGGTTCCGGCCGGTAGCGAACGCGTTCGGCTGGACCATGTCGCTGATGTAGATCCTCGGCATCGGCATGTTCCGTTCTGCTGCGAGCTCACGAACGATGCCGTAGAGCTGAGGCGCTTCGGCTTCCGTGACCGGCTTAGACCTGGTGGTGGCCAGGGCGATCTTGTCCGAGAACCAGTACATCGCGAAGTTGAAGCCGAGGCCGATGATGAGGCCGATCCACAGGCCGCCTCGCCCACCGAACACTCCGCCGAGCAGGACGAAGAGCCCGCCGAGGGCTGCGATCAAAACCCACGTCTTCACCCGGTTGATCCCAGGCATTCCTTCCTCCTTCATGAAAAAGACCTTCGCCACTCTCTCGGCGAAGGTCTTGCCGGGGAACCTCCCCGCCGGAGCCGGCTCCTTCCGGAGCGTGGTGACGACACACCGGCGTCGGGCTACTCCCCTTCGCTTACTCCAATTGTACGGCGGGGTGGAGGAACCCACCGTCGCCGACCCACCCGGACAGCATGGAGATGTTGTGACCCGCCTTACTGGAAGATCAGCGTGGAGCGCGGCGGCAGCGAGGTGAACAGCGGCGGGAAGATGCCGATCACGACGACGGCGATGGCGGCGATCGCAACAACGGCCGCCAGGAGTGCGGGGGCGCGGAGCGGCCGAACCGGCTCGGTGACGGGTTGGAGATACATCGCTCGAACGATGTAGAAGTAGTAGACCAGCGAGATCACGGAGTTCACGACCATCGCGACGGCAAGCCATGGACCCACGCCACCCCGGTCGATGGCCGCGCTGAAGATGAAGAACTTCCCCCAGAACCCCGGCGTGATCGGAATCCCCGCCAGCGAGATCAGGAACAGGACCATGGAGACGCCCAGGATCGGCGCCCGCTGGCCCAGTCCCGCGAAGTCGCTGACGAGCATGTTCGGCGCCTCGCGACTGAGACCGATGACGACGGCGAACGCCCCCAGGTTGATCACCGCGTAGACAAGGATGTAAAGGACCACGGCGCTGAACGCCGCGCGATCCACCTCGGTGCTGAACCCGGCCAGAGCGAACGGCAGCAGCATGTAACCGGCCTGAGCGATCGACGAGTACGCCAGCAGACGCACCACCTGCCGTTGTTGAAGAGCCACCAGGTTCCCGATGGTCATCGTGAACAGGGAAAGAACCGCAAAGATCGGCGCCCAGAAATCGGCCTGCGGGATGAACGCCACGAACATCAGCTGCAGCAGACCCGCAAACCCCGCCGCCTTCGACGCGACCGAGAGGTACGCGGCGATCGGGACCGGCGAGCCCTCATACGTGTCGGGCGCCCAGAACTGGAACGGGAACGCCGAGACCTTGAATGCGAACCCGGCCACCACGAACAGAATCGCCGCGAGCGCCAGGTTCGAGCTGCCCGCTGCGCCGGCAAGGCTTCGGGCAATCCCATCCAGCCGGGTGGTCCCCGTCAGCCCATAGACCAGGCTCATGCCGTAGAGCATGATCGCGGTAGAAAGCACACTGATCAGGAAGAACTTGATCGCAGCCTCGTTCGAGCGCGGGTCCGTCTTCCGCATCCCCGCCAGAAGGAAGCCCGGCGCCGACGTGAGCTCCAACGCAATGAACAGCAACAGAAGGTCGCGCGAGGACGGCATGATGACCATCCCCAGGAACGAGCTCAGCAACAGGAAGTAGTACTCGCCCTGGTAGTACTGCCCGTCGCGGATGTATCGGAGCGAGAGCACCAGAATCACCAGCGCGGTCACGGTGAAGAACACCTTGAGCAAGACCGCGAAGTTGTCGACGACGTAGGAGCCGCCGAACGTCACACGGCGCGTGCCGATCAGCGTAAGTGTCAGCACGAACGCCAGCGCTGTGCCGGCGAACGATATCGGCATGGCGATCCACTTGCGGTCCCGCGGGAGGAACAGGTCCACCAGGAGGACCAGAAGGATCGTCACGGAAAGGACGATCTCCGGCCCGATGGCGTGGAAGTCGATCGAGGGGTTGACGATCCTCATGGCGCCCGCCGCCCGTTAACCGCCGCCGAAGATTCGAAGCAGCGCCTGCACCGCTTCGGCGGTCGTGCCCAGGACCAGCCTCGGGAACAGGCCAAGGACCAAAATGAACACCAGGAGGGGGACCCACGAAATCAACTCGACGGTGGTGACGTCGGACAGCGTCCGCTCCCGCCACGTGTCGGGAATCGTCCCGAGGTTCACCCGCTGGAGCGTCCACAGGAAGTAACCGGCCGTCAGGATCGTCCCAATGCCGCCGAACACCATCAGCGTACGGAACAGGACGGTCGAAAGGCCTTCGTGCGGGTTGTATGACGACAGCAGCGCCATCACCTCACCCCAGAATCCCGCCAGGCCCGGAAGCCCCAGGGACGCGATGGCGGTGAACGCGAAGATTCCCGCGAGGATCGGCATCTTCTGGAGCATCCCGCCGCCGATGTCCGAGATCATCCGGGTGTGGTAGCGGTCGTAGATGGAGCCGACCTCGAAGAACAGCATGCCGGTGATGATTCCGTGCGCCACCATTCCGAAGATCGCCGCGTTGATCCCGATCTCGGTCAGCGTCGCGATCCCCAGCATGACGAACCCCATGTGCCCGACCGATGAGAACGCAATGAGCCGCTTCAGGTCTCGCTGCGCCAGGCACGCCAGGGACGCGTACACGATTCCAACCACCGCGAGGATCCCGATCCACGGCGCCCATGCCTGCGCGGCGTCCGGAAGGATCGGCAGCGAGATCCGGACAAACCCATAGGTCCCCATCTTCAGCAGGATCCCTGCCAGCAGGACAGACCCGATGGTGGGCGCTTCGGTGTGCGCGTCGGGGAGCCAGGTGTGGAACGGCCACATCGGCACCTTGATGGCGAATCCCAGGAACAGGCCGGCGAAGATGATCATCTGCGTGCCCTTGGGGAAACCAGCCGTCGCAGCGAACTGCTGAAGCGCAACGATGTCGAACGTGTTCGGCTCCGACCTGAAGAACAACGCCAGGAACCCCAGAAGCATGAAGACGCTTCCGAACAGCGTGTAGAGGAAGAACTTGATGGCCGCGTACTCGCGGTTCGCCGAGCCCCAAAGGGCGATCAGGAAGTACATGGGGACCAGCACCAACTCGAAGAACACGAAGAACAGGACGAGGTCGAACGCGACGAACGTCCCGGCCATCCCGGTCTCGAGTAGCAGCATCAGCGCAAGGAACGCCTTCGGCCGGCCCGGCTCAGGGAGGAAGCGCCAGGTGTAGATGGCGCACAGGAACGACAGGAGCAGTGTCAGCTCAAAGAGCGGAAGGCTGATGCCGTCGACCCCGACGTGGTAGCGGGCCTGGATGGCGGAAATCCAGCTGACATTGAGCTCGAACTGGAGTCCCGTGTGACCGGTGAAGTCGAACCCGAAAAGCATGATGAGGCCTACCAGGAGCGCCGCGCCGGTGAACCAGATCCCGAGCTGCCGGATGGTGCGGTCGCGGTCGCGCGGCATGAGGGCGATGACGCCTGCTCCGAGGGCCGGAAGGAAGACGGCCAGCGTGATCGCGGAGTTCTCCCAGCTCATCGAGTCCCTCCCCTCCGGATCTAGAACCTCGTCATGAGAATGGCCAGGATGGCCACACCAACGAACAGGAAGACCGCGTAGCGCTGCACGTTACCGGACTGGATGTATCGAAGGAGTCCTCCGGCCGTGCCGGTTCCGATGGCCACGCCGTTCACGGCGCCGTCCACGGCCTTTCGGTCCACGAGGTCGACGACACGGGCGACTCTCCGGGCCACCCATCCGGCCGCGTTGACCAGCCCGTCCAGGATGTGTTGGTTCGTCCAGTAGACGGCGTTCGAAAGGCCGTACTGAATGGGCCGGACGACGCCGCGCAGATAGATGTCGTCCATGAAGTACTTCCGCTCCAGCAGCGTGTACATGGGTCCAAGCGCCCGAAGCGGCTCACGTTCCCGCCACCGCGAGTACAGCCGGTAACCAACCAAGATTCCGGCGAGCGCACCGACGATTGAGATCGCCGCGAAGCCGTACGAGAACGGTGCATGATGAACCTCACCGAAGTGCACCCAATCCGCGAACACCGCGCCGAATTGGGGAGCGCCGAGGAACCCGGCAAAGACCGACAGGCCCGCCAGCACCACCAGCGGCCGGGTCATGACAGCCGGCGATTCGTGTGGCTCGCCGTGCCCTCGATACTCGCCGTAGAACGTGAGCAGAACGGCTCGGCTCATGTAGAAGGCGGTGAGCACGGCGGTAATCAGGGCGATCCAGAAGATCGGAAAGTGTCCCGTTCGCCAGGCCGTGCTGATGATCTCGTCCTTCGACCAGAAGCCCGCAAGCGGCGGAATACCGGAGAGAGCAGCTGCCCCGATCATGAAGGTCCAGAAGGTCACCGGCATGGCCTTTCGGAGGCCGCCCATCTCGCTCATGTTGTTCGTATGGACCGCGTGGATCACCGATCCCGCGCCGAGGAACAGCAGCGCTTTGAACCAGGCGTGGGTGAAGAGGTGGAACTGGCTGGGCGTGAAGCCCTCCTCCCCGAGACCAAGCGCGGCAACCATGTAGGCGAGCTGCGAGATCGTGGAATACGCAAGGACCCGTTTGATGTCGTCCTGAATCAGCGCAAGTAACGCCGCGATCAGCATGGTGATCGAGCCGATGGTTCCGACGAAGGCGAGCGCCGTCCCGGATGGTTCGAACACCGCGAACAGGCGCCCCACCAGGTAAACACCCGCCGCGACCATCGTCGCCGCGTGGATCAGAGCTGAGACGGGCGTGGGTCCCGCCATGGCGTCGGGCAGCCACACGTGGAGAGGGAACTGCGCAGACTTTCCAATCGCGCCCCCGAAGAGCAGCAGCGCGGCAACGGTGAGGACACCGGTCGAGATCTCGTGATGCTCGACGACCGCGGTGATCTCTGGGATGTTGGCCGTCCCCGCGGCGAAAAAGAGCACGAAGATCCCGAAGACAAACGGGACATCGCCCGTATGCGTGGTGATGAACGCCTTGATCGCGGCGTCCGAGTTCTCCTTTTCCTCCCACCAGTGCCCGATCAGGAGGTACGAGCAGATGCCGACCAGCTCCCAGCCGATCAGCAGCTGGAAGAGGTTCACCGCGACCACCAGGTTGAGCATCGAGGCGGTGAACAGAGAGAGCGCCGCGAAGTACCACGTGTACCGGCGGTCGCCATGCATGTAGCCGACCGAGTAGATCTGTACGCACAGCGAGACCAGCGTCACCACGACCAGCATCACGGCAGCCAGGCCGTCGATGTTCGTGCCGACGTCGATTCTGAACCCGCCCACTTCGAACAACTCGACCTGCCGAACCACGGATTCGCCGCCCTGCACGAAGTGCAGAAGGATCAGCAGAGAGATCACGAACGCGAAAAACACCGCGGCGATGCCCATGGGGGCGCCCTTGCCGCGGGTTCGCTTCCCGAAGAAGACGATCAGAAAGAACGAGAGGAGGGGAAGCGTGGGAACGAGCCAGGCGAATCGCGTCACCGTGCGCCTCCGCGCGGTGTCACCATTTCAGCAAGTTCACCTCGTCCACGTTGATCGTTTCGCGGTTTCGGTAGATGAGGATCACGATGGCAAGGCCAATCCCGACCTCTGCCGCCGCAACCGTGATCACGAACAGCGCGAAGACCTGACCGGTCAGCTGCTGGAGCGCCGCAGAGAACGCGACCAAGTTGATGTTGACGGCGTTCAGCATGAGCTCGATCGACATCAGGACCAGGACCGCGTTGCGCCGGGCCAGCACGCCGTAGACGCCAGTGGCGAACAGCACCGCCCCGAAGAACAGGAGGAACGGGAGCCGGATGGTGGCCTCGGCGATCATGCGCCCTCCTCCCTGGAGCCGACCATCGACTCCCCCGGTGTTGGTGCCGGTACCGGTTCGCCGCCTCCCGGTCCGACCATCGGTCCGCCGGCGCGCTCGCGCGTGCCGAGCATTGGCGCCCGGCGCTCGGGTGGCTGGTCGGGCGTTTCGTCTTTTCTCGCCAGAACGATCGCTCCGACCAGCGCGGCCAGAAGGAGAATCGAGATCACCTCGAAGGGCAGAACGTAGTCGCGAAAGATCGACACGCCGACCGTCGCCGTGCGCGTGGGACGAAGGACGATGGGGTCGGCGTTCCCGAAGGTCTGCTGAATGAGAAACGCCAGTCCGGCCGTAATCCCCAGCCCGACCAGCGCGGCGACCCCACGCTGCTGGTTGTCCAGAGTCTCTCGGCCGATCGGTGCCTTGGTCAGCATCAAGCTGAACAACAGAAGAACGACGATGGCTCCCACATAAATGAGGACCTGCACCCAGGCAAGAAACTCCGCGGCGACCAACAGGTACACGCCGGCGACCATGGAGAGCGCCACTACGAGGTACAGAGCGGCGTGGACGACGTTTCGGGCAGTCACCAGGCGAATGGCCCCTACCGACCCGATCACGGCCAACACGACGAAGAAGATCTCCTGCGCCGTCACGCCCGCTCTTACCCTCCGGCCTTCGCTCGAGCGGCCCGGACCGCCGCCGCCTTGGCTCGGCCTTCGGCGACCCGGCGGTCGGTTCCCTTGGCGAGCTCTTCTTGCAGAACTCGGTCGTGTGTTTCCTGATCCGGCTCGACCTCGTGACGCTCGCCTCCGGCAGCCGCTGCGGGCGCCATCGTTTCGGCGCTTGGAGCCGCCGGCCCGGCGCCGGCCGTGGTGGCAGCTTGCGGACCGGGAGGCTGGCTCGGCGGAGTCCCCGGCTCCGCCCTGGCCGGCATCGCTTCGGCAGGCGGGTGAGCCCCCGGCGCGGCCAGCTGATCGGCGGACGGCGGGCGGGCTCCGAGCTCCTCCCCACCGCCGGTGGTGATCGCTTTGTCCTCTTCGGTTTCCATTGGCACCACCGCCCCTTCCTCGAGCGGGGGCGGCGGCTTTACCCAGTACGTCCACTCCTGGAGCCGGTCCTTCTCGTGAATCATCTCCACGACGTCGTATTCGGCGTATTCGAACTCGGGGCTCCAGAACAACGCGTCGAACGGACACACCTCGACACAGATCCCGCAGTACATACACAGCGAGTAGTCGATGGCGAACCGGTCGAGGACCTTGACCGATCGCGCACGGCCTCCACTCGCGGGCTCGTGCGTCTCCTTGTGGGATTCGATGTAGATGCACCAGTCCGGGCACTCGCGTGAGCACTTCCAGCACACCGTGCAGTTCTCCTGCTTCAGCGCGATGACACCGCGGGTTCGCGCCGGAAGGTCCGGCTTTTCGTCCGGATACTCCTGGGTGATCGAGGGCTGAAGCATGTGCTTCAGCGTGACGGTCAGCCCCTTGATCAGCCCGAGCCCGGGCAGCCCGCGGCGCTTCTTCGCGCCGTTGCCGCTGCCGTTACCGGCGGCGGCCGGACCGACTTCCTGTCCCATCTCGATGCTCACCGCCTAGATCACCACCTTCACGACAGCGGTGATCAGGATGTTGAGGAGCGCCAGCGGGATGAGGACGACCCAGGCGAACCGCTGAAGCTGGTCCTCGCGCAGACGCGGGTAGGTGACCCGGAGCCAGATGATGAGGAAGGCCAGCGCGCCGACCTTCCCGAGCATCATGAAGACGCCGGGGACCCAGCTCAGGAACGGAAGCTGCTGGTAGCCGCCAAGGAAGAGAACGGCGCCCAATCCGGAGAACGCCAGGATCCCGGCGTACTCCGCGAGCATCAGCAGGCCGAACTTCATGCCCGTGTACTCGGTGTACGCGCCGAAGATGATCTCCGATTCGGCGATCGGCATGTCGAACGGCGTTCGGTTCAGCTCGGCCAGTGCCGCGATCAGGAAGATGACCAAGCCGAGCGGCTGCGTGAAGACGTACCAGTACTGCTGCTGTGCCTCGACGATTCCAACGAGCGAAAGCGTGCCCGCCTGCATGACCACGGCGACGGCGGCCAGGATCATCGGCAGCTCGTAGGCAATCAGCTGGGCGGCTCCGCGAAGCGCTCCGATCAGCGAGAACTTGTTGGCGCTGGCCCAACCCGCCATCAGAAAACCGATCACCGAAACAGCCGTGATGGCCAGAGCGAAGAAGATGCCGACATCCAGGTTCTCGGCGAACACGGACGCCCCGAACGGGATCACCACGAACAGGGCGATGTACGGGACCAGGACGACCGCGGGCGCCAGCGTGAACACCGCCGAATCGGCCGCGGCGGGGATGACGTCTTCTTTCTGAATCAGCTTGATCCCGTCGGCGATGGGCTGACCGATACCGTGGAAGCGGCCCGCGTACATCGGCCCGAGCCGGTGCTGCATATGAGCCATGATCTTGAGCTCGGTGTAGATGACGCCGATCGGAGCGACGAGCACGAATCCCATGACCAGGATGATCTTGGCGATCAGCGCCAGCCAGAAGTTTCCGAAGATATCGTCGACGAAGCTCTGACCGACAGCGCCGAGGAATTCGATCATCGTGGACGCATCTCCAGGAGACCGAAGCCGATCATTCTTCGACCTCTTCGCCTTCCGCCGCTCCAGGCCACGGTTTGGCCTCACGGGTCATGAGCGCGAAGTCCTTCCGGAGCGGGTGCCCTTCAAACTGCTCCGGCAGCAGCAGCTTCACCAGGTGCGGATGCCCATCGAACACGATCCCGAGCAGCTCCCAGGTCTCTCGCTCGTGCCAGTTCGCCCCCGGCCAGACTTGAGACAGCGTAGGGACGCGAGGGTTCGCCGCGTCGCACTGAACCTTGAACCGCACGTGGTGGTTGTGTGCGGTCGAGTAGACGTGGGTCACCACTTCGTAGCCGCCACCTGTTGGTCGGTAATCCACCCCTGCTAGGAAGTCGAAGAAATCGAAAGCCAGGTCCCGGTCGTCGCGCAGGAACCTGGCGACTTCCTGATACCGCGATGGACTGATGGTGAAGACTGCATCCCCGAAGACCTCTTCGGCATTCAGGATGTCGTCGCCGAACTGAGCCCTGAGCCGGTCGATGATGTCGTTCGCGGCGAGCTTCGTCCGTGAGGTCGCCATTACTCAGTCAACGCGGGCTGGGTGAGCTTGCCGCTCCACTTCTCCTGGATGTCTTCCTTCTGGATCTTCTCCTGAAGCTTGATGATGCCGTGCAGAAGCGCTTCCGGTCGAGGAGGACAGCCCGGAACGTAGACGTCGGCGGGAATGATCTGGTCGACGCCCTTGGTCACCGAGTAGGAGTCCCAGTACGGACCACCCACATTCGAGCAAGACCCAAATGAGATGACGTACTTGGGGTCGGGCATCTGGTCGTAGACACGCTTGATCGCCGGCGCCATCTTGTCCGTCAGCGTGCCGGCCACCACCATGAGGTCGGCCTGCCGCGGCCCGTGTGCGATTGGAATGACCCCGAGTCGCATGAAGTCGTGCTTCGAGGTCGAGGTGGCGATGAGCTCGATGGCGCAGCAGGCGAGCCCGAAGTTCATGATCCACAGCGAGTACTTCCGGCCCCAGTTCAGGATGAACTTGACCGGCTGGGGCATGGCGACGTTGTCGAGAATGCTCACCGCAGCTCTCCCCTGATCTGGACCGTTATGCCCACTGGAGGACCTTCTTTCGGTACGCGTAGAGGAGACCAAGGGCCAGGATCGCCACGAAGATGGCCATTTCAATCACCGCCTGCATCCCGAACCGCTCGAACACCGGCGCCCACGGGAAGAGGAACACGCTCTCGACGTCGAAGATCACGAACAGGAAGGCGTAGATGTAGTAGCGAATCTGGCTCTGCGACCAGCCCTCGCCGACCGGGTCGATGCCGCACTCATAGGTGGTGAGCTTCTCGGCGAGCTGGCGGCGGGGGGCGACCAGACGGGCGGCGAC
>DATABA010000138.1:0-19773 GCA_036259835.1 Actinomycetota bacterium | reverse complement strand
CGTGCGAAGTCTGTCCCCTTCAGGACCTCTGCCCGTCCGCGGCCCACTTTCTGTCGGAGCGGAAAGCACGCGCAACTGCTGCAGGCCGGGCCGTTCGCCGGCGCACGGGCTCGAGGAGTCGATAGGGTGGAGCGGATGAGGGGAATCGAACCCCCGCCTCGAGCTTGGGAAGCTCGCGTTCTACCACTGAACTACATCCGCGAGGCAGCAGCGATTGTAACCGCGCCCCCATGATCCTGTCCGACCGCTCCATTCGCGAAGAGATCTCGAAGGGTCGAATCGAGATCGATCCCTTCGACGACGCGTGCGTCCAGCCGTCCTCGGTCGACTTGCATGTCGATCGTCGGTTCAGGACGTTCCACAACGCCCGATATCCGTACATCGATGTCAAGGCCGAAATGCCCGACCTCACCGAGCTGGTCGAGGTGGAAGAGAAGGTGCCGTTCATCCTTCATCCCGGAGAGTTCGTGTTGGGATCGACCCTGGAACGGGTTCGCCTTCCCGACGATCTGGTCGCGCGCCTGGAAGGGAAGTCGTCGCTCGGCAGGCTCGGGCTCCTGATCCACTCGACGGCTGGATACGTGGATCCCGGTTGGGACGGCTACCTGACGTTGGAGCTCTCGAACGTGGCCAATCTTCCAATCACGATCTATCCCGGGATGAAGATCGGTCAGATCTCCTTCTTCCGCCTCACTACAGCCGCCGAAGTCCCCTACGGGTCATCGGTTCGCGGCAGCAAGTACCAGGGGCAGCGCGGGCCGACCGCAAGCCGGTTCTTCGAGGAATTCGCCGGCGAAGACAACGATTCCTGAGCGCCCGGACGCTCGACCTGACGCGTGAGCAGCCCCTTTGGTCGCCTGGTCCTGATCGTGGACCGACGAGCCGGTGGGATCGACGTGCCCACTGTGCTCAACGTGCTTCGTCAGAGGAATCTCCCGAACCGTTCCATTGAGGTCAACCAGTCGACGGAAGCTGCCGAGGCGACCCGGGACGCCTTGAAAACGGGTGAGCGCTTCATCGTCGCGGTGGGCGACGACGGAACGGTTCACGACGTCGTGAACGGGATGATCGAGGAGGACCGGCCCGTCGGAGAAGGACCCATCCTCGGCGTTCTCCCGGCGAACCCCGACGTCGACTTCATCAAGACGTTCGGCTTGCCGCCGGATCTGGAGAGGGCATCGGGATACCTCGAAGGAGCCGGGACGTTCTCGATCGACCTCGGAAAGATCACGTACGTGGCCGGCTCACCTGAGGCGCCCAGGACGAGCTACTTCGCCAACGCTGCCGAAGCCGGGTTGTCGGGAAGCGTCCTGGCCCGATCGGAGCGGCTTCATCGCTGGCTGGGCAGGGCGGGGTACTTCACCGCGTTCTGGACAAGCGTCGCCTCATACCGTCTGGCGCGAGGCCATGTCACCGTGGATGGAAAGTCGCTCGATACATCGGTTCGCGACTTCGTGGTCGCGAACTGCCAGTTCCATCGCGGCGGCTTGATGATTTCGCCTAGATCGTGGCCCGGGGACGGCCTCCTTGACGTGCTGGTGATGACAGGTCCGAAGTCGGAGGCGTTTACCGACCTACCGAAGATGTATCGGGGTGAGCACCTTCCTCATCGACACATCGTCGAGATGAAGGGGCGAAGCATCGCGTTCGAGGCGGATCGCCCGTTGGTCGTGGAAGCCGACGGCCGGGTGCTCGGGCACACACCGGCGACGTTCCGGCTGCTTCGCCAACCGATCAGCGTGAAGATCTGAAGCGAGACTCGGTCGACCCTGGCCGCCTCGACACGGCTTCAGCGATCCTCCTCCTCGTCCCCCAGGGCCGAGGTATCCGGGGCGCGCGTTTCCAGGATCCTTCCGAGGGCCGCGATGGCCTCTGCTCGAACGGTGCCCGAGAGATCGTGTGCCGCGACTTGCATCAGGGCTCTGGTTCCACGTAGCCCGCGCAGCGCCGCCAGGGCCCGGACGGCTGCCCGTCGCACTCGAGGTTCGTCATCTTCTAACGCCTGGACCAGAACCCGCTCCAGCCCCGCCTCGCGGCGCGCCCGAAGCAGGGCCTGCGCCCTGGCCTGGGGATCCGTGGATCCCATCGCTTCCTCAACCTCGGCCGGGGCGAGTTGGGATTCGGTCTGATGTTCGTCCGTCATCCCGAAGAGCCTATGGATGATGCGCCCGGCGCGCTATTGGTCGAAGGTCCCCTGGTCTTCCGGCTCGGGAGGCCCCTCAGGCTGCACCGGAGCCGGCTCTGCCGGAGGAAGCGCTCCAAGGGCTCTGAGCGACTCTTCCGCGGCGGTGGCCACCTCGGAAACGGGATCGCTCGTGAAGACCCGCTTCAGAACCTTGACGGCGCGAGGATCACCCAGTTCCCCGAGGAGAACGACGCTCTGCGCTCGAATCCGAACGTCCGGGTCGGTCACCATGGTCATCAGCGCCTCGGCCGCGACCGGCCCGCCGATGACGCCAAGGACCAGAACGGCCCGAAACCTGGCTTCCGGATCGGTGGATGAGAGCTCGGTGACGAAGCTCCGCACGCCGACGATGTCGTTCAGGATCTCTCCCGCCACGAGCGCGGCTTCCGCATCGTCGCCGATGGCGACCTCCGTGAGCGGCTGCACGGCCGACTGTCCCATCCTCGTCAGGACGTCCCGGACCATGGCTCGAAGGTCGGGTGAGCCGAGCGTCGCGGCCAGTCTCCGGGCAACCGCGGGGGATCGCCATCGTCCCAGAGCGTCGACGGCCATCTCACGGACCCTGATCTCGGGGTCGTTGAGCGCCGTGATCAGCGCCGTGGGGACACTGTCGTCGTCGATGATCCCAAGGGCCCGAACGGCCTCCACCCGGACCTCGGCGTGGGGGTCGGCAAGGGCGCGCGAAAGTGCTCGCACGGCCAGGGGATTGCGCAGCGTAGACATGGCGGCGGCCGCCGTTCGGCGAACGAACGGATCGGGATCTTCCAGCGCCGTCACCACCAACGACGTCGACTCGTTCGTCCCGGCCCGGGCGGCCATGTGAATGGTAAGGGCACGGCTCGTGGCGTCTGGCGTGCGAGCGTTCTCGAGCGCGAGCTTTGCCAATCGGTCGGAGTCATGGCGCTCCAGCGCCGTGAGAAGCTCCTCCCGCTTCGGTTCGGGGGCCTCGCGGATGGCCGACCACAGAAGGGGCAGATCTTGGTCGGGGAGTTCCGCCAGGTGTGAAATGGTTGGCCGCCACACCCGGTCGTCCTCATCCATGAAGGCGGACAGGAGCAGCTCGGCCACCTCTCCGGAAAGAGCGGGCGGAAGCGTTTCAATGGCGGTCGCTCGCACGTCGGGGTCTGGGTCTCGAAGCGCTTGGGCCATGGCGGCAGCGCGCGCCGTACCCCCCCGGCGAGCCAGCAGCTGCATCGCCGTCGCCCGAACCGCCGCCGATGAGTCGGACTCCAGAAGGTGCTGGGCGAAGCGCGCGGCCGACGGATCGCCGGACTCAGTAAGGACCTCGAGGACCGCCATTCGAACCGGTCCCGAGCTGTCTTCCAGGAGCGGCGGGAGATAGGGGAGGACGGCGTTGCCTCCGAGCTGCCAGACCAGCCGAACCGCCGTCTGGCGATGGGTGGGGTCGACCGACGAGAGGAGCTCTACCAGGCTTTCCGGCTCAAGGTCGATGGCCTTCAGGGCCGCAAGATACGGGGCGGCCTCGTCGCGGGGAACCTGGCTCGCGACGTCCAGAAGCAACGGCGCGGATTCCACGATACGCAGGTGGCGCACGACCGCGGCGCCAAGTGCCGTACGGGTCTTGTCCCTGCCCCTGAGCGCCCGTGTGGCCCACAGCTTGATGAAGCCGGGACGGACCCTGTGGAGGGCGGCGATGGCCTGGGACCGGACCACCTCCTCTGGGTCCGTCAGGCCTCGAACCAGCGCCGCGATTACCTCCTCGTCGCCAGCTTCGTCACCCTCGGCTTCCGTCACGCGCGGCTCGGTCGGAACCGTCCGCCGAGGCGGCTCGGTCTCGAGCGAGGCCATCGCTCGCGCAGCGGCCCATTGAATCTCCTCGATCGGATCGCCCGAAAGTGATGCCACGGTCCGAAGCGATCTGGTGCTTCCTTCCGTGGCGAGAAGTCGAACGGCGCCGATGCGCCGCCGGTCCGGTGCATCCAGCCGTTCCATCAGTCGATCGATGCCCAGGGCTCTGGCCAGGGCGCTGCACCCCTGAATTTCGGCACCGAAAGGGGGCGGATCGAGCGCGGCGACGGCCTCCAGCAGCCGGTTTACATCTCGAGGCGCCAACGCGTCCGGAGCGGCGACCAGGTGCGGAAGCGTGTTGAGGGCGGTCTGCTGGGCCAGCGGCCAGGTCCGCTCGGTGATCAGGGGGAGGAGCAGCGGTGCGGCGGGCCCCCCATGGGCCGCGGCGATGCGGACGGCGGTTGCGCGCACCCGGTCGTCCGGGTCCTTGAGGACTCGAGCCGGTACCGAAAGGGGGACGATCCGGGGGAACCGCGTGAGGGCTTCGGCCGCGAGCCACCGTGTCTCCGGATCGGGGTGGCTCGACATGATGTTGACGGCCGTTTCGACGTCTCCGGGCTCGAGCTCGCCGGTGGCCATGCGGGACAGAGCGTCACGACGGCCCTTGGCTCGCCGTTTTCTGCTTCGGACGGCGGGGAGTTGGCTTGCGGTCCAGGCGTCGGAGTGCGTCAGGTCGAGGACGTCGACCGAGCCCTCATCCTCCGATTCGTCGAAGGCACGGCCGACCGCCTGCAGGATCTCCTCGTCCGAACCGGCGTCGCCGGAAACCACATGATCCGGACCCAGGCCAGATGCTCCCTCAGCCGTCAATCGTGAGGGAGGGACCTCGCTGTTCATAAGCTCCCTTGACCGCCTCTAAGAATGGGAATTCGCCCCTCGAATTGAATTCCAGCTTAGCCGGGCGGCACAACAGTCAAAGGAACGAAGAACAACCGCCTTTCGGCGCCTGGAAACTGAGACTTTTACTGCGGAGGGGTTAGTGCACGCCTACCGCGGAGGGTTAGCGTGCGCCGGCACTCACGGGACCACCGAGCCCCTTGGAGACGGCGACCATGGCCGCCTGAGTTCGGTTGGTCACACCGAGCTTGCGGAAAACTGCGGCAAGGTGCGCCTTCACGGTTTTCTCGGAGAGGAACAGCTGTCTCGAGATCTCCCGGTTGCTGCAGCCCTTGGCCAAGAGCTGGAGAACGTCTGATTCACGCTTCGTGAGTCCGGCATCCTGATGGGACGTCTCTTCCCGGGCCGAAGGCGCTGCGGTCGTGACGTCGAACATGTTTCGTACGGCTCGGGGCGAAAGGACGTTGCCAGAGCCGCTCATGGCGACGGTTATCGCCTGGATCAAGTCTTCCGGCGTCGTGTCCTTCAGGAGATATCCGGCGGCGCCATCTCCCAAAGCCGTCTTGACGTACTCCCCGTTGTCGTAGCTGGAAAGAATGATCACGGGAACGTCGTCCCATTCGGCACGGATTTCCTTCAGGAGCTGCAGTCCATCGCGCCCGGGCAACCGGATATCCACCAGGGCGACGTCGTACTTCGACGCGCGGAGTTTTTGCAAGGCCTCGTCGGCGTCCTCTGCCTCGTCCACCTCCGCCTCCGAGAGGACCGAACCGAGAAGGTGGATCAAGCCCTTGCGGACCAGAGTGTGGTCATCGACAAGGAGGATTTTCATCGCAACTCCGCCCGCATCGGGAGGTGCGCGATGAGACGCGTTCCCTTTCCTGCCCTGGACTGCACATCCAGAGCGCCGCCGACGTCCTCGACCCGCGCTCGAAGCATGTTGAGCCCGAAGTGATTCGCGGCCCGCGCGGCGTTCTCCTGATCCTCGCTGAAGCCACGGCCCGTGTCGGCCACCGTGACGGTGAGCTCATTCTCCGAGGCGGAGAGTGTCACCGTGACGTTGGACCCGGCAGCGTGTTTGGCGGCGTTGGTCAAACCCTCCCGAATCACCGAGTACGCCACCGCCAGGACACGAGGAGCGACGGCGTTCAGGTCGCCCTTAACCGCAACGCGCGCGGGAAGCCGCCACCGCTTGACGACGTCCTCGACGTATCGCGCGAGTGGGGCGGTCGGAGCTTCCGGTTCGTCCTCCCCCTGGGACAGCTCGAAAAGGGTTCCCCGGAGCTCGGTCAGCGCCCGGCGAACTTCGGAGGTCGAATGGTTCAATGCCGAGATGGCTTCCTGGGGGTCCCGTTCGATGCGCTTTTGGAGCGCTTCGAGCTCGAGCACCGCCCCGGTCACCGTCTGAATCAAGTCGTCGTGGAGTGCGTAGGCCATCCGAGCTCGTTCGCGATCAACCACCGACGTGACGGCGCGGCGTCGCGTCTGCATGGCGGCTCGCGCTGTGGAAACGGCGTGCGCCACTACGTCAATCGACACGGGCGAGAGCGCCGGTCCCTCGGCCCACCCGGCCACAAGGAGCTCGTGCTCGGTGCCGTCCCGTCCGCTCGCGGCGGCCAGTGCGCGCGAAGACGCTCCGACCAGGATCGCCAGGCTCCGAAGCCTGTCGTCGTCGAAGTCGGAATCACCGACGAGCCCGAGCCAATTTCGAGCTTCCGGCGATAGCTCTCGAACCGTTCCTCCGGGGGACGCCATCACGACCGCCCTCCCCGTGTGCTCGTGGATCAAGAAGAGCTCGTCGGCTCGAAGCGCGTCCTTCACCTTTTCCAGGAGATCCTCGGTTCGGGCGTCGGCACTTGAAAGAAGATCCTGGCAGGCGGCGAACGTCCGACTGAGCGCGGCGACCTCTTCATGGTTCCGAAGCGCTCCCGCCGCCATCCACGCAGGACCCGTCATGATCGCCATGAGGTCCAGGTACGGCCGAGCCCGGTCGATCCACCCGTCGGTCGGAACCCGTCTGCCGGAATCCAGGAGTAGCCGCGTCGACTGTGGCAGCGGCAGCATGGCCAGGCTTCGACATCCCAGAGCCGCCAGGCGGGGACCGACCCCCGGAACCGTCGTTACGTCCGGGTACTCGGCGGCGTCGCTGGTTCCTTCCAGGATCCCCGGATCCAATACACCGTGCCACGGCCGGACCGGGCCGTCACGCTCCAGGAGTCTCCATCCATCGGGGCTGCTGGCGAAGACGCTGGCCGTTTCGAATCCGAGCTCTTCACGAACCGCGGTCAGTGCCGCGCGCAAGACGCCGCGGTCGTCCTCGCTTCGAATGAGCGGGAACGATTCGGTTGGCGGGCGGTGGGGGGGCGTGCCGCTGCGGCGCGATCGGCGCCGCTTGGTGCCCGCGGGAATGGCAGCGCTCGAAGCGCTGGTCTCCGTCACTCTTTGAGTCTCAAAGTCCTCGGTCGCCATGTGGTCGTAGCCCCATTCGCCCCGGTTCCCGCCGTCAGGCGGCTGCACCTGGGAGCGGGCCTTCGACCCCGACTTGCCGCGCGGGGAAGGTCGCTCTGGCGGTCGGCCCCAAGGCTCTCTGCGTTTCCTCGGAAGTGCGGAGGAAGTCAAATTCTAGGCTCCGAAGTGCTCGATGCAAGGAACATCCAGGGCGAATATCGGTCGAAGGACGCAGGCGCTTGAGGGCCAAAAGTCGGAGTGGGGGGAGACCTTCCGGACGGGGCCCTGCGCCGCGGCCGGAAGTCGTTCGGAGCTAAGCTTCCGGAGAGGCGTCCGTCGCTTCCACGACGACGTTCGCGACGTCGACGACCCTGATCGTTTCGCCCTTGGCCTTCGCTCCGTCGTCCAACATGATCAGGCAGTAGGGACACGCCACACCCATGGTGTTGGCGCCGGTCGAGATGGCCTCCTCGGTTCTCTCCATGTTGACCCGCTTACCGAGCCGCTCCTCCATCCACATCCTCGAGCCGCCCGCTCCGCAGCAGAACCCCCGTTCTCTGTGCCGTGGCATCTCGCGCGATGTGAGTCCCGGGATCCGCTCCAGGACGTCTCGCGGCTCGTCATAGACGCCGTTGTGGCGCCCCAGGTAGCACGGGTCGTGATACGTGAGCACTTCGTTCACCTCGGTGGTGGGCTGAAGGCGGCCGTCCTTCATGAGCCTCGCGAAGAGCTCGGTGTGATGAACGACCTCATAGTCGCCGCCGAAGTCGGGATACTCATTCCTGAGCGTGTTGAAGCAGTGTGGGCAGTTGACGATGACCTTGCGAACGCCCGCGCTGTTGAGGGTGTCCACGTTCTTCCGAGCTAGCTCCTGATAGAGGTACTCGTTCCCGATCCGGCGCGCGGGGTCACCGTTGCAAAGCTCCCTGGGCCCGAGGATGGCGAAGGGGACCTGTGCCTTCTGGAGGAGCGCGGCGACCGCCTGAGCGATCTTCTTGGCGCGGTCGTCGAAGGAGCTGGCGCAGCCCACCCAGTAGAGGTATTCGGGAGCCTGTCCGTCCTCCATGATTCGCACGCCGAGACCCTTCGCCCAATCGGCGCGGGTTGACTGGTCGGCTCCCCACGGGTTGGCCGAGCTCTCGAGGTTTCGAAGCAGCAGTCCCGCCTCTTGGGGGAACCGGGATTCCGCCATCACCAGGTTCCGCCGCATGTCGATGATGTGATCGATGTGCTCGATGTCCACGGGGCACTCGTACACGCATGCTCCGCACGTCGTGCAGTCCCAGATGACCTCGTCTTCGACCACGTTCGGGTTCAGCGGTTCACGTTCGTACTCGCGGCCTTTGCTCTTGGCCGCGAGGATCTCCGGTCCCTTCTCGAAGAGGTGGTCGCGGAGGTTCATGATCAGGAGCTTGGGCGACAGAGGCTTGCCGGTGTTCCATGCGGGGCACTGGTTCTGACAGCGGCCGCACTCAGTGCAGGAGTACAGGTCCAGCATTTGCTTCCAGGAGAGGTCCTCGATGGTTCCGGCGCCGAGGCGAACGTCTCCGTCGGCCGCTTCCAGATCGATATCGAGCTTCTCGATCTTTCCGCGTGGCTTCGTCTTGGTGAAGAAGACGTTGATCTCCGACACGAAGATGTGGAGGTGCTTCGAGTAGGGGATGTAGGCCAGGAACCCGAAAATCAGCAGCAGATGGGACCACAGAAACACGTTCTCGAAGAAATCGACGCTGCCCTCACTCATGGGCTCGAAGATCTGCGCCACCAGGGTGCTGGCCGGGGTCCATGCCGCCGGTGCCTCGTTGATTCCGAGAGCGATCTTGGCGCCGTTCAGCGCGAGGAGAGTGAGCATGATCCCGAGGATCATTAGGAGGATGAAGTCGGCTTCCTCGAGATGGCTGCCCTTGAACCGCTCCGGCCGCTGGACCTTGCGGTAGTACACCGCCATGCCGATCCCGACGATCACAAGCACCGAAAAGACGTCCTGGAGCAGTCCGAGCCAGCCGGAGCGGCCGATCAGCGGGATTGCGAAGTCGCGGACGAAGACTTCTCCGATTGCCTCGACGATCGTCGTGAGGAGGATCAAGAAGCCCCAGAAGATGAACGCGTGCATGAGACCGGGCCCGAGCCGTTGCAGGAGCTTTCGCTGGCCCAGGACGACCACAGCTTCCTGCTCGACGCGCCGGGGGAGGTCGTCGAACCGGTTGACCGGCCGGCCCAGCCGAACGAAGCGGTAGAGGTCGTAGGCGCGCCGCGAGAAAATGGCGAAGGCGGCGCCGGCCGCCAGGAAGAGGAACGCCGGCCTTACCAGGCTCAAGCCGAGCAGGGGAGCTCCTACGGACGAGAGCACGCTCGGGGCTCTGGTATCAGCCTTCGGTCAGGTTTTCGCCAGTCTCGGCGCTGTACTCGGGCTCCGCCACGGTGGCGCCTGCCGAAGCCTCGACCTCGCCGGGGTGGTTCCCTCCAGCGGCGCTTTGCGCGTACTGCTCTGCCCGTTCGCGCGACTCGAGGACCTCGTTCTCCCGCTCGTCCAGTCCCGAGGGCTTGAGAAGCAGCGGCGGTGTGCTCGCCGCGGCCAGCTCCGCCATGTCGCTGTCGAGGGAAGAGATCGAGTCCGCCATCGGAGCCAGCGCCTCGCGGATCCGCTCCGGAACCTCTTCGATCCTGGTACGCACGTCATCCACCTTGGAGGCGATTCGCCGAATGACCGGCTCGATCTGCTCGCGCCAGGACGAGAACCGAGTGACCTCAGCTTCGACCTCCCGCCACAACCTGGTGGACTCGGTGATCTGACGCTCGGTGGTGATCCGTGCCCGTTCCACGATGCCGGCAGCGGATTCTTCGGCCGCGGCCAGGATTCCGGCGAGCTCCTCGCTGAAGCTCGAAGTCACTTCCGGCCGCCGAGGGCGGGGCGGCTCTCCTGCGTCGACGTCGTTTCGCATCACGTCAGTAATGTCCTCCACTCCCTCCGGTTCGGTTACAGGACTGGACTCTACTTCGTATCCGGAGAACCAGGATGGCTCCGGACCGGGCTGCTGGGTGGCCCGGTCTTCCGGCCCTCGAACCGACGCCGCCGCGTACTGAGCGGGGGCCCAGAACGCCGACGTGTCGTCCGACGTGGCCTCGTCCGAATCGTCGGCGACTGCGTCGATGCGCCGGACCGGACCCTGTGCTTCAACCGCGGAAAACGATTCGTCCGAGGATGTGCTTTCTGCGTCCCACATCGAAATCGGTTCCGAGAAAATCGGGATCTCTTCTTCTTCTTCCACGGCTTCAGCCTCCATCTCCAGCTCGGACGAATCATCGATCCGGCCGATCGGCTCGTCGACGGGAACCGAATCCACGTCCACGTGGAGGCGCTCCATCTGCCGGTCCAGTCGTGTGTTGAGGGCGCGCATCTCTGCCAGCTCTCGCTCGAGCTCTTCGGCTCGGGTCTCGGCGTCGCGCACCGCTCCTTCCGCTTGTCGAAGCATGATCTCGCGGTCTGCGAGGATGCGGGCCACCGCCGAGCGAGCGTACCCAAACAGGCTCTTGCCGAGTTTTGGCTCTTCGGTGCTCATCGCGTCTCCGCCTCCTCGAACCGCTCGACCTGCTCGATCTGCTGATTCATCTGGTCGTTGCGGCGTCTGAGTGTCTCGATCTCCTGCTGAAGCTCCGAAACCCTCAGCTCCGCCGCCCGGAGGCGCTCTTGCGCCTCCCGAAGCCTCGCGTCACCTTCCGCCATCATTTCCTGTACGGCGGAGCGACGGTAGCCAAACAACCCCGTGCCGAGCTTCGGCGCGTCGCTGCTCATCGCCCCTCCTCTTCAGTAGCTGTAGCTGGTCAATTCGGGTGAGCCGCCATTATGGGGGTTTTGCCCGCATTGCTTCAACAGCCGGAGGGCGGTCTCAGGTCGGCCGTCCGACCATGTCCTGAATGCTCGGCCTTCGGTTCGAAAGTTGACACTAAGACACTCAAGATTTATCTTCGGTTCAAGCTAAAGACAACGCTACAAAGACACGCTACAGGGAGGACATCCATGCCTAGAGCTGTTGGAATCGACCTCGGAACGACGAACTCGGTGGTCTCCGTATTGGAGGCCGGCGAACCAGTCGTCGTGCCGAATGCCGAAGGTTCCAGGATCACTCCTTCGGTCGTCGCATTCGCGAAGACCGGGGAAATCCTGGTCGGTGAGGTGGCCAAGCGTCAGGCGATCACCAATCCCGACCGGACCATCCGTTCGATCAAGCGGCAGATGGGTCGCAAGGACTGGTCGCTCGACATCGACGGCAAGAAGTGGACGCCGCAAGAGATCTCGGCCCAGATCCTCGGAAAGCTTAAGCGGGACGCGGAGGCGTACCTGGGCGACAAGGTGACCCAGGCAGTCATCACCGTTCCCGCCTACTTCGATGACGCGCAGCGCCAGGCCACGAAGGAGGCCGGGCAGATCGCCGGGCTCGAGGTCCTCCGAATCATCAACGAGCCGACGGCCGCCTCACTGGCGTACGGGCTCGACAAGCAACACGACCAGACGATTCTGGTGTTCGACCTGGGAGGAGGCACCTTCGACGTGTCGCTCCTGGAGATTGGTGAGGGCGTGTTCGAGGTGAAGGCCACCGCCGGGAACACCAATCTTGGCGGGGACGACTGGGACCAGCGGATCATCGACTGGCTGGTGAAGGAGTTCAAGAACGCGCACGGGGTGGATCTCTCCAAGGACCGGATGGCGATGCAGCGGCTGAAGGAAGCCGCGGAGAAGGCGAAGATCGAGCTGTCGCAGGTCATGGAGACAACGATCAACCTGCCCTTCGTCACGGCGACCGCGGAGGGTCCGCTTCACCTGGAGATGAAGCTCACTCGCTCGGAGTTCGAGCGAATGACGGAGGACCTGGTCGAGGCGTGCAAGGGGCCTTTCCAGCAGGCGGTGAAGGACTGGGGGAAGGATGTCTCGGCGATCGACCACATCATCTTGGTCGGCGGCGCCACCCGAATGCCCATGATCCAGGACCTGGTTCGCGGGCTCACCGGTGGCAAGGATCCGCACAAGGGCGTCAACCCGGATGAGGTGGTTTCGGTCGGAGCCGCCATCCAGGCCGGTGTGCTCAAGGGTGACGTGAAGGACATTCTGCTTCTGGACGTCACGCCGTTGTCGCTGGGTGTGGAGACCAAGGGCGGAATCTTCACCAAGCTGATCGAGCGCAACACCACCATTCCGACTCGGAGAAGCGAGATCTTCACCACAGCGGACGACAACCAGACCACGGTCGAGGTTCACGTGCTGCAGGGTGAGGCCGAGACGGTGTTCTCACCGGGCGTCCGCTCGCTCGGAAAGTTCCACCTCATGGGGATTCCGCCGGCGCCGAGAGGCATGCCGCAGATCGAGGTCGCCTTCGACATCGACGCCAACGGCATCGTGAACGTTTCCGCGAAGGACCTTGCCACGAGCAAGGAGCAGCAGATGACGATCACCGGCGGGACGGCGCTCTCCAAGGAAGACATCGATCGCATGGTCGTTGACGCGGAGAAGTTCGCGGACGAGGACCGCAAGCGGCGTGAGGCGGCGGAGACGCGAAACAACGCCGACAACTTGGTCTACCAGGTGGACAAGGCGCTCAACGAATACGGCGATCGGATGCCGGCCGAAGACCGGGACGTCCTGAAGACGACTACGGACGAGGTCCGGGAGGCACTCAAGGGCGACGACATGGAGCGAATCAAGTCGACGACCGATTCGCTCATGCAGGCCTTTCAGCGCGTGGGCCAGGTCATGTACGCCGGCCAGCAACAGCAGGGGGCCCAGGCCGCGGCCGCCGGTGGCGGATCGGAGCCCGGACCGCAAACCGGTCCGCAGGCGAGCGGTGAATCCGGTGACGGTGACGTTGTCGAGGGCGAGATCGTGGACGAAGGAGGTGCTTCCTGATGGTCATTTCCAGGTGGGATCCATTCCGGGACCTCATGTCGATTCAAAACGAGCTGAACCGTCTGTTCGGCCGCACGTATGGAGGCGCCGAGGAGTCAGGTTCGACAGGAGCTGCGTGGCTGCCGCCTCTGGACATCTATGAGACGAAGGACCGGTTCGTGGTCAACGTCGAGTTGGCCGGCGTCGACCCAGATTCCGTTGAGGTCTCGGTGGAGGACTCCACGCTGACGATTCGCGGCGAGCGTGCCTTCTACCGGGACGTTCCGGAGGAGTCGTTTCTTCGCGTGGAACGTCGCTACGGACCCTTCGCCAGGTCGCTTTCGCTGCCGCACACGGCGAACGCGAACGCCATCGAGGCGGGATTCGATCGTGGGGTTCTGACCATCGACGTTCCCAAGGCGGAAGAGGCCAAGCCCAAGAAGATCACCGTCAAGGCCAAGGGATAAGAGCAAGCACCGATGAGCGAGAAGCAACGGGAAGAAACCGAGAAGACAGGGCCGCGCAAGGTCAAAGTAACCGACCGCCGCCGCGTCTCCGCCGACGAGGAGTCGACGGAGAAGCGTGTGGCTCAGGCCGCCGCCGGCGAGCCAAGCGGGCGAGCGACCAGCGCCGACTTGGAGTCGACGATCGGGGAGAGCCGGGGATCTGAGGCGAGCGAAGCGAGCCGAAGGAATGAAGCGCCCCCGGCGAACGCCGAGCCGCAGGCTCGCGAGGTCGCGGAGCTTCGCGAGCACCTGCAGCGAATGGCCGCCGACTTCGACAACTACCGCAAACGCGTTCTGAAGGAGCAAACCCGAGCGGTGGAGATGGCGGCCGAGCCGCTGGTCCGGCGGCTCCTCGAGGTTCTGGACGAGTTCGACCTTGCCTTGATCGCCGCGGAGCAAAAACCGGACTTCGAGAAGTTCCTCCACGGCGTCGAGCTCGTATACGCCAAGCTGCTCGAGACCCTTCGGGGTGAAGGCGTGGAGAAGATCGAAGCGGAGGGAAAGCCGTTCGATCCTTCGCTTCACGAGGCATTGATGCAGTTGGGCGACACGGATGGCGATCCGTTCGTTGCAGACGTGCTGCGGCCCGGGTACACGCTGAGGGGCAGGGTCATCCGCCCCGCCGGCGTCAAGGTGGTTCGGAAGTAGCCAGAGAGGCCCGGCATGAACGGCGACATCAGGCAGGAGTGGTTCGACAAGGACTACTACAAGACGCTCGGCGTTCCGAAGAACGCTTCGGCCGCCGAGGTAAAGAAGGCCTACCGCCGTCTCGCCCAGAAGTGGCACCCCGACGCAAACCGGGGCAACAAGGAAGCAGAAGAGCGGTTCAAGGAGATCTCCGCCGCCTACGACGTCCTCGGCGATCCGGAAAAGCGGGAGCAGTACGACCGGGTCCGCGACATGGCGGCTTCCGGCTTCGGCGGCTTTCGGGGCGCGCCGGGTGGTACGCGGGCCCGGCCGGGAGCGGGGTTTCCGTTCGGCGCCGAAGGGTTCGGCGGGTTCGGCGACATCGGGGATCTCGGGGACCTGTTCGACGTGTTCGGTGGGCGAGGCGGAAGGGGCGGAACCCGACAGGGAACCCGCGGAGCCGATCTTCAGACGGAGATCCGGGTCGAGTTCGAGGACGCGCTCCGCGGCGTGACCGTTCCCCTGCGAATCCAGGGGCCGGCGCAATGTCCAGCCTGCAAGGGGTCGGGCGCCGAACCGGGAACCGCTCCGGACGTATGTCCGCAGTGCCAGGGCACCGGGACCGTCGCAGAGAACCAGGGCTTCTTCTCGATGTCCAGGTCGTGCCCTCGCTGTGGTGGAACGGGACAGATCATCGAGCATCCCTGCAAGCGGTGCGGAGGGTCCGGAAGCGTTCGGACAACGAGGGAGTTCTCGGTGCGGGTCCCTCCAGGGGTAAAGGACGGACAACGGATCCGAGTGAGGGCGCGTGGGGAGGCCGGACCTCCGGGGTCGAAGCCCGGCGACCTCTTCGTCGTCGTTCGAGTCGCTCCGCATCCGGTGTTTGGACGCCGGGATTCCGATCTGACCGTCCAGGTACCCGTGACGTTCGCCGAGGCGGCTCTCGGGGCGAACCTGCGCGTACCCACGTTGAACGGGCCGGTCACGCTGAAGATCCCGGCCGGAACAGCGTCTGGCAAGACGTTCCGCGTTCGCGGCAAGGGCGCTCCCAAGGCGAAGGGCGGCGCCGGCGACTTGCTCGTCACCGTTCAGGTCGACGTTCCACAGAAGCTTTCGAAGGAGGAGAAGGAAATCCTGTCCCGACTGCAGGAGGTTCAGCGCGAGTCGCCGAGGAAGCGACTCGGCGTCGAGGCCTGATCAAAGGAGGATGAGCATGGCGATGCGACGACAGGGCGACCGACGGGGGAACTCGGAGGACCGGGCCCTGTACATCATCAGCATTGCTGCAGAGCTTGCCGGCGTCCATCCTCAGACGCTTCGCATCTACGAGCGGAAGGGTCTGCTGTCTCCGGCTCGGACCGCGGGAAACACCCGCCGGTATTCCAACCGCGACATCGAGCGCCTCCGGATGATCCAGCGCCTTACGCAGGAGCACGGCGTCAACCTGGCTGGCGTGAAGATGATCGTGGATCTCGAGAACGAGCTCGACCGGTTGCGACGCCAGCTGCAGAGGATGGACCGCGAGCTCGAGCGGGCTCGGCACCGAACACAGGACGAAGCCGGGCGAACGCAGCCGCGAGGGACCGAGATCGTTCCGGTCTCGACGATCAGGCGGCTCCGTCTTCAGGTTCGGCCGAATGAGAGGCGGGGCCCGATCGCGGTCGGACCGGGAAGCTGACACGGCCACGAGTGCGTTTATAGGAATGAGATGGACCTGAACAAGCTGACTCTCAAATCGCAGGAAGCGCTCCAGGCGGCGCAAGAGCAGGCCCGCGGGCGGAACCATCAGCTCGTGGAACCCGCGCACGTCCTGTTCGCGCTGCTGTCCGACGCCGAAGGCGTCGTGTACCCGCTGCTCCAGCGACTCCAGCAGTCCCCCCGTGCTCTCCGCGACCGAACCGAACAACTCCTGGAGCGCATTCCGAACGTCTACGGACCCCAGCAGGAAATCTACCTTTCCCGCCAGACCAGCAGCGTGTTGGACCGAGCCCTTGGCGAGGCACAGGAGCTCACCGACGAGTACGTCTCGACCGAGCACCTGTTCCTCGCGCTCATGGAGACCGATCGCGACATCGCCCGGCTCCTGAAGGACGCGGGCGTCACGCGCGACGCGGTTCTCAACGCGCTGGTGGAGATCCGCGGCCGGCAGCGAGTCACGGATCCAACGCCGGAGGACAAGTACCAGGCGCTCGAGCGTTACGGGCGCGACCTGACCGATCTCGCCGGCAAGGGCAAGCTCGACCCCGTCATCGGCCGCGATGACGAGATCCGACGCGTGATCCAGGTACTGTCGCGACGAACCAAGAACAACCCTGTCCTCATCGGCGAACCCGGCGTGGGCAAGACCGCGATCGTGGAAGGCCTTGCCCAGCGCGTTGTCGCCGGCGACGTCCCCGACGGCCTGAAGGACAAGCGAGTCGTTCAGCTGGACATGGGTGCCCTGGTCGCCGGAACCAAATACCGAGGGGAGTTCGAAGAGCGGTTCAAGGCCGTCCTGCGAGAGATCGCCGAGAGCGAAGGGCAGATCATCACCTTCATCGACGAGCTCCACACGATCGTTGGCGCGGGAGCCGCCGAGGGCGCCATGGACGCCGGGAACATGATCAAGCCGATGCTCGCTCGGGGTGAGCTTCGGGCCATCGGCGCGACCACGCTGGACGAATACCGAAAGCACGTCGAGAAGGATCCGGCGCTGGAGCGTCGGTTCCAACCCATCCTGGTCGGCGAACCGTCGGTGGAAGACACCATCGCGATCCTTCGAGGTTTGAAGGAGCGCTACGAGGTTCACCACGGCGTGCGAATCCAGGACGCCGCGCTGGTTGCCGCAGCGATCCTGGCTAATCGCTACGTCACCGGACGGTTCCTTCCCGACAAGGCCATCGACCTCATCGACGAGGCGGCCAGCCGACTTCGAATCGAGATCGACTCAATGCCGATGGAGATCGACGAGGTGGAGCGGCGGGTGAAGCAGCTCGAGATCGAACGCGCCGCGCTGAAAAAGGAAACGGACACGGCGTCGAAGGAGCGCCTGGAGCGGCTCGAGCAGGAGCTCGCCGACCTGCAGGAGCGGTCTTCCGGCATGAAGGCTCACTGGCAGCAGGAGAAAGAAGTCATCGACCGGATCCGTTCGTTCAAGTCGGACATCGAGAACACTCGAACCGAAGCTGAGCGAGCGGAACGAGACGGCCAGCTCGAACGGGCCGCTGAACTCCGCTACGGGAAGCTGGTTTCGTTGCAGCGCCAGCTCGACGAGGCAAACGAGGAACTGGCGAGCTTTCAGTCGGACCAGAAGATGCTTAAAGAAGAGGTCGACGAGGAAGACATCGCCGAAGTCGTCTCGAAGTGGACCGGCATCCCGGTTGCAAAGCTCATCGAAGGTGAGGTGCAGAAGCTGGTCCGCATGGAGGAAGGCCTGCACCAGCGCGTGGTCGGGCAACACGAGGCCGTGGAGGCCGTGTCGAACGCCATTCGGCGCGCCAGAGCCGGTCTCTCCGATCCCAACCGCCCCATCGGTTCCTTCATCTTCCTCGGCCCGACCGGTGTCGGGAAGACGGAACTGGCCAGGGCGCTGGCGGAGTTCCTGTTCGATGACGAGCGGGCCATGGTCCGGATCGACATGAGCGAGTATCAGGAGCGGCACACGGTGTCGCGCTTGATCGGCGCGCCGCCCGGCTACGTCGGATATGAAGAGGGAGGCCAACTCACCGAGGCCGTTCGGCGCCGGCCGTACTCAGTGATCCTTCTCGACGAAATCGAGAAGGCGCATCAGGACGCGTTCAACGTGCTGCTCCAGCTGCTGGACGATGGCCGGCTCACCGACGGGCAGGGCCGCACGGTCGACTTTCGCAACACGGTCATTGTCATGACGTCGAACCTGGGAAGCCCCGCCTTCAACGAGTCGTGGGTCGCCTGGGAAGAGCAGAAGGAGAAGGTGCTATCGGAGGTCCGCGCCACCTTCCGGCCTGAGTTCCTGAACCGAGTGGACGAGATCATCGTGTTCCACCCGCTGGACAAGGACGAGATCGCCGGCATCGTCGACATTCAGCTGCGGCTCCTCCAACAGCGGCTGGCCGACCGCAAGCTCTCGGTCACCCTCACGGAGGCGGCTCGCGAGTATCTCGCGGAGAAGGGTTACGACCCGAACTACGGGGCGCGGCCGCTCAAGCGGCTGATCCAACGGGAGATCCAGGACGTCCTGGCGATGAAGGTGCTCTCCGGCGAATTCCGTGAGGGCGACGCGGTCGAGATCGACCGCGGGCCCGCAGCCCTGGAGTTCCGAGTACCACAGCCTGCCACAGCGGCGTAGGGCACAGGCCCACCGAGGTACCCCGCTCATCGCCGGGTTGGTTCGGCCGATACCTCCTGTGTGAAGCTGGTTTTCCTAGGCCTCAGCCTGCTGTTCGCCCTTCCCGGCTTCGTACATCGGCTGCTCACCCGGCGCCGGCGAAAGGCGCTCGATCGAATCGCTCACCAGTTCGGACTGCAGTTCGCGCCGGTCGATCTCCTCGGACTGATCGACCACACCTTCGACCTCTTCAACATCGCCGATTCAGCGCGCAGTGAAAACGTCGTGTGGGGTACCTGGAAAGGGGTCGACGTCAAGGCGGGCGAGCTCTGGTTCGATTCCGGGAAGCGCGGGCCGCTCGAAGCCGCCATGGGCATCGCGCAGCACTTCACCTTTGCGTTCGTTGCCGTCCCGGCCTGGCTCCCGTACCTCAAGATCGAACGGGACCCGCTGGCGGGCGTGGCCGACGACCTGGGACTGGATCGGATCCGACCGGAGTCCGCAGCGTTCAATCGGGCGTACAGGGTCACCTGCTCCGACCGGGAGTTCGCGTACGCGTTTCTCGATACGCGGATGATGCTGTGGCTGCTGGAGGTCGCCCGGCGGTATCCGGTCGAGTTCGAAGTCTACGGACGGAAGATGCTGCTCATCATGCCCCGTGTTCGGCCGGGGGAACTCCCAGTGCTGTTCGGGCTGGCGAAGGGCTTTAGGGACCGTGTGCCTCGAATGGTTCTCCGCGAATACGCATTGGCGGGAGCGTAGGATTTCGCTTCGATAGAACCGCTTTTCAAACACGAAGGGAGTAGCGGTGACCGCCTTCTGGATCATTCTCGCCATCGTCGTCTTGGTCGTGATCGCCGGCATCGTTTCGTACAACCGGTTCGTCAGCCAGCGTGCGCAGATTCGGAGCTCGTTTTCGAACATTGAGACTGAGCTGCGGCGTCGGTACGACCTCATCCCCAACTTGGTCGAGACGGTGAGGGGATACGCAAGCCACGAACGGGAGGTACTCGAGAACGTTACGCGGGCACGTGCGGCCGCTGCAGGAACCACGGGTTCCCCGGCCGAACAGGCGGCCGCGGAAGGTCCGTTCGTGGCAGCACTGCGGCAGCTGTTCGCGGTTGCCGAGAACTACCCGCAGCTTCGGGCGAACGAGAACTTCATCGCCCTTCAATCCGAGCTCGCCAACACCGAGGAC
>DATABA010000137.1:0-3696 GCA_036259835.1 Actinomycetota bacterium | reverse complement strand
TTCGCCGCCCTGCCGAGCGGAATGGTCGGAATGGCCTGCTGGTGGTCGCTTTCCGGCGGGATCATCGAGGCCGACATCATGTTCAGCAAGAACATCAAGTGGTACCTCTCGAAGCCATCCAGTTGCGCGAGCAAGTGGAGCCTCCACGCCGCGGCGGCGCACGAGATCGGGCACGCATTCGGACTGAACCACGTGTCAGAGACGAGTAATGGCTCGCTCACCATGAGCCCGAGGATCAACGCCTGCCAGCAGTCCGAGGTCACTCTCGGCCTGGGCGACCTGCGGGGCCTCGAGTCCCTGTACTGAGCCGAAATTCGCTAGCCGAATCCGGTAGCTAGTCCCTCGACCCTTCCCGAACCGCGCCGGCAATCGCGCCGGGTGATCCGCAAAGCTGCATTCCCCAATTGAGCCGATCCGGCTCGTCCTCTTTTCTTCGGACCGTTACGGAATGGCGGCTGGCCTTTTTGCCTAGCCCGAGAAACGCCCGAATCAACTGCGGCGGATAGACGAATCGGACCTTCGGCCCCAACTTGCCGTCGCGAGTAAAGGGGCCATTCGCGGGTTTGTCGATAACCCACTCAGAGACAACAGCCCACGCCTAGGCCATGGCACCACAGCCGCCGGCCTACCGACGAAGGGGACGCCCATGTTGAGAGTCGTACGAATCGCCACCCTGGTCCTTCTCGCAGCTATCGTTACGCGCGGAGCTGCTTCAGGTCCTTCACCCGCCGTTTCCAGTTTCGCCGAAGGTGGAAGCTCTGAGGCGGCCAACCTCCGTCCGGGCATGGACTTCTCCGAGAATGGACTGACCCTCCGCGTCCCACCCCCTGGCGAGAGCGTGGCCGCCGAGGCCATCGATGGCAAGGGCAAGGCAGTCGAGCTCGCGCTCGAGACTCGCGACGATGGTTCCGTCGTCGTTCACCGAGGCGAGCAGGCCGAGCGGGTCGCGATCGTCGGCGGAACGTCCGGGGCCTGCGGAGATGGCGCCTACAAGCTGGCCGGTACGCGATGGGCCTCTCAGTACAAGTTTTACGTGAGCTCTTCGAACATTCCTAGCGGCGTCTCCTTAAGCGGCGCAGAGGCAGCCTTCAAAAAGGCCGTCTCCAACATCGTCAACGCCTACAACGACTGTGGCCGCCGCGATTCGGTCGGCGCGAGCGCCGTCTACGGCGGCACGACATCCTCCTCACCTGACATCACCGACAGGGCGGCCTGCGGGTCGCGTGACGGAAGGAACGAGCTTGGGTTCAAGCGGCTCCCTTCCGGCTACCTCGCCTACTCCTGCCGGCACTGGGGAGGCGGCTATTACGTCGAAGGCGACACCGCGTACAACACCTACTACAAGTGGTACGCGACGAAGCCCTCGAGCTGCTCATGGCGGTGGAGCATCACGAACGTGGCCACCCACGAGCTCGGACACACCTTCGGCCTCTCGCACGTCACCGAGACATCGCATCCGAAGCTGACCATGAGCCCCACGATCTACCCCTGCCAGAACAGCGAGGCCACGCTCGGACTCGGTGACCTGCGCGGTCTGGAATCTCTCTACTGATCTGATCTAGCGGCTGCAGGGGCCGGTCGACACTCGTTGCGTCCGGCCCTGTGCGGCTCGAACAAGCGGAACCACCTCGGGTGAGGTCACCGCATAGCCGATCCGCGAATCCGTCGTCGAAGCGGCCATCACCACCCCGGCCACGTCGCCATTTGTAAGGACGAACGGCCCTCCGGAGTTACCGGGCCGGACCACCGTCTGAAGCTCGTACACGTTTCGTCGGACCGTGGACTCCCCGTAGATGTCTTTTCCAATCGCGTCCAGCTCCCGCCGGACCGCCGCAGGTTGGAATTCAAGCCCTCCTCCTCCCGGGTACCCGAGGACAGCTCCCGCCGCACCCCGAGGTTCGGTGGAGTCAGTCAGCGCAAGGGGCGGAGCCGGGTTGGTGCCGATCCGAAGGACGGCAATGTCGAGCTTCGGGTCGAACAGGACCGGTGTACCCGGCTGGGAACCGCCGTTGTGCTGTTGAACCTGCGGCGCCGTCACGCCGGCCACCACGTGGGCGTTGGTCACGACGTAGTTCGACGCGGCAACGAATCCGCTTCCTTCCTGAATGACGTCGCATGCTTCTCCCAGGATTCGGACCGTGCTGTCCATGGCCTGATCGGCGGCGGCGGCGGCCTGTCCTCTGGACGGCCCCTTCACCGGTCCCGCTGGGGCCGGTGGCAGGCCCTCGAACACCTCGGGGAAGTTGAATCGGTTCAGGAACCTCCTGACTCCGGAGATGAGCGAGGGCGGCCGCGGGAGCGCATGATCCAGCGTGCGCACGACCGTCGACCCCCGAATCTGGCGGGCCAACCCGGGAACCGGGCCGTTCGCCAGGTTGACGCCCAGGAACCAGACCGTCAGCAGCACGGCGACGACGGCGACGATGGACCCGATGGCTGAATCGAATACGCGGAAGGAGCTTTGTCGGGCAATCGCCCAGATCCTGGAGCCGACGAACCACCCGAGTCCGTCCCCGATGGCCGCCAGAACCAGAAGGGTCGAGAGCGCCATCATCGCTTGGGCGAACGGCGACTCAACCAGGTCGGCCAGGACGGGCGCGAGCAGCGCGCCGGCCAGTAGTCCCGCGATCAGTCCGGCGTACGCGGTCAACTGAAGCGCCGCGCCTCGCCTGAACCCGTTGACGCCGGCGAGGATCGCCAGCAACACGACGAACAGGTCGAGCAGATTCACGCCCGTATGGTGCCAGAACCCGGGGGTACACTGGCGTGATGGTCACGATCGCTCAGATCTCGGACCTGCACGTCGGTTCGCCCTACTTCGTTCCGAACCTCATGAACCGCGTGATCGTCGAGCTCAATCAGCTCAATCCGGACATCGTCGTGTGCACAGGCGACCTCACCAATGAGGGGTACCGTCAGGAGTACAAGAACGTCGTCGCGTACCTCGACCGTATTCAGAGCCGGGTCGTGACGGTTCCCGGCAACCACGACGCCCGGAACGTCGGCTATCTCCACTTCGAGGAACTGATCGGCCCCCGTCATTGGTCCACCGACGTGAAGGGCGTTCGAATCGTCGGCGCCGACTCGAGTGAGCCGGATCTGAACGAAGGGCAGATCGGTCGCGAGCGGTACGTCTGGATCAAGGAGCAGTTCGACGTTCCCGCCGGCCTGAAGGTGTTCGCGATTCACCATCACCTCCTCCCCGTCCCCGGAACCGGCCGCGAACGAAGCATCGTCAGCGACGCGGGCGACTTGCTGGAGGTCCTGATCGAAGCGGGTGTGAACATCGTCCTCACGGGCCACAAGCACGTGCCCTACGTGTGGCGCCTGGAGAACATTTACGTCGCGAACGCGGGCACCGCATCGTCGCTTCGGCTCCGCGGGCACACGCGACCCTGCTACAACGTGGTGGAAGTCGAAGGCGACGAGGTGAAGATCTTCCGAACGTTCCCCTTCGGCGGCCAGACCATGCTGGCGCACTTCTCGCTCTCGACCGGAACGCAGTACTACCGGGAACTCGAGGAGTTGGTCCAGGAGCCGCGCTCCGACGTCCCGGTCGTCTCGGAATAGGAGTCCGTCGAGCCGTCGGACCTCCGACTTCCTCACGACCGTGCCCCTCACATCGTGAACGTCATTGCGCTGATCGACGGTGAGCACTACCCCCCGGTCACCCGCTGGGGGCTCGAGAAGGCCGCG
>DATABA010000136.1:0-22896 GCA_036259835.1 Actinomycetota bacterium | reverse complement strand
AAGGTTCAGGCCGAATTGGCTTCTCTCGCGGCGAAGGCATCGTAGACTTGCCGAGTTGATTCATAGGGGCCCGCGGGAGATCGAGGGCCACGAGTCAAGGGGTTAAGGACGTGGCGAAGTTCGGAGATTCCGACCTTCTCAAGTGCTCGTTCTGCGGCAAATCCCAGAAGCAGGTCAAGAAGCTGATCGCCGGCCCCGGCGTGTACATCTGCGATGAGTGCATCGAGCTCTGCAACGAGATCATCGAAGAGGAGCTCTCAGAGACCACGGAGTTGAAGCTCGACCAGCTCCCCAAGCCCATCGAGATCTTCGCGTTCCTCAACGACTACGTCATAGGCCAGGAGCAGGCGAAGAGGGTCCTGTCTGTCGCGGTCTACAACCACTACAAGCGGATCCAGGTCGGCGCGGCCGGCGACGAAGTCGAGCTCCAGAAGTCGAATATCGTGCTGCTGGGGCCCACGGGCTGCGGCAAGACGCTTCTGGCCCAGACGCTGGCTCGCATGCTGAACGTCCCCTTCGCCATCGCGGACGCCACGGCGCTTACGGAAGCCGGATACGTCGGCGAAGACGTCGAGAACATTCTTTTGAAGTTGATCCAGGCGGCTGACTATGACGTCAAGAAGGCCGAGACCGGGATCATTTACATCGACGAGGTCGACAAGATCGCTCGCAAGAGCGAGAACCCGTCGATTACCCGCGATGTTTCAGGTGAAGGTGTCCAGCAAGCGCTGTTGAAGATCCTCGAGGGCACCACGGCAAGCGTTCCGCCACAGGGAGGCAGGAAGCATCCCCACCAGGAGTTCATCCAGATCGACACCACGAACATCCTGTTCATCTGCGGCGGTGCCTTCGCCGGTCTGGAGAGGATCATCGAGTCGCGGATCGGGACCAAAGGCATCGGGTTCGGCGCCGACGTGCGGCGTCTGGAGGAAAAGGACCTGGGCCAGATCTTCAAGAACGTGCTCCCCGAGGACCTGCTGAAGTACGGATTGATTCCGGAGTTCGTCGGCCGACTGCCGGTGATCTCGTACGTGCACAACCTGGACCGCCAGGCGCTCATCGACATCCTCACCAAGCCGAAGAACGCGCTCATCCGTCAGTACAAGAAGTTCTTCGAGTTCGATGGCGTGGAGTTGGAGTTCTCGCACGATGCTCTCGAGGCCATTGCCGACCAGTGCATGCTGCGGGGGACGGGCGCGCGCGGACTGAGGGCGATCCTCGAGGAAGTCCTCCTGAACGTGATGTACGAGCTGCCGTCGCGGAAAGACGTGACAAAGTGCGTCATCGACCAGGAAGTGGTCCTTCGCGGCGTCAACCCGACGCTGGTGCCGCGAGAGAAGGAGAAGGCTCCGAAGCAGCCCAAAGAGCGCTCCGCCTAACGCCCTCTCCATATTTCTCAGTTCACCTAAACGAATTTCGTTGCTTCTGGATTCATGCGGCAAAACATGGATCCGGCCATGGTGCTGCCTGAGGCTGCAAAAGAGGAGCGATCGATGCGGCCTCCACAGCACACGTTTGATGAGTTCTATGAACGAGAGCGCGACGGCCTGTTCGGAGCGCTTTGCTTGATCACGGGCAAGGTTTGGGCCGCTATCAGACCGCCGGTTTCCGAGACAAACGGTGAAACGGCGAGTGTGTTCATCCTCGAGACATCGGATGGAGGCGCGACCTGGAAGATGGCCAGCGTCTATCGCCCGCCGAGCCACTAGACCAGTCACGCTTTGCCAGGGAGAACCGTGTCCACGGCGCGCCAGCAGTACCACGCTGCAACGGTTCGGTACGGATGAAAGCGTTCGCCCAACGCGCTGAGCTCCTTTGGCTTGGGTAACTCCGGTAGACCGTAAAGCAACGCATAACCCTTACGCACTCCGTAGTCATCCACCGGCCAAACGTTCAAGCGGCGGAGTTGGAAGATAAGGAACATCTCCGCTGTCCATCGACCGATGCCACGGACGGTGATCAGTCGTTCGATGATGTTTTCGTCTTTGAGCCGCTCGATGGCCTCGAGTGGGACTGTGCCGTCGAGCACCTTCGTGGCGAGGTCGCGCATCGCCAGCGCCTTATTTTGAGAGATCCCCGCGCTCCGCAAGGCGTCGTCCGACACGTCGAGGAGTTCCTGGGGTGACGGATGGCCATCGAACAGCGCAATGAACCGCCGATGGATGGCAGCGGCCGCCGCTCCCGCGAGCTGCTGATAGAGGATGCTCTCCACCAGCGCGTTGAAGTGGTCGATTCGAGGGACGGCGAGGCGAAAACGCCCGGCGCGCTTCATGAACTGCCGGATCACGCGGTCCCGGCGGGCAACTTCCTGTGCCGCCCTGGTAAACGACACCTTTGGCATTTGGTTCTACAGCCTACGAGGCGCTGGCCCACGCGGAAGGGGCGCTACACTTCAAATCGTGGACAGATCGCGGATATCGAGGGTCGAACGCGTCGGCGTACGCCGGCCGGTCGGGTCGGCTGCATCCGCCTAACCGTCCGGCGCCAACCACGCTCTCCTTCGCAACTTCTACGATTCGCACCTTCGACTTTTGCGTTGAGGAACCACTATGAACGCCAACCGAACAACTCCCTCGACTGACCTCGTGCAAATGCGGACGGCCTACGACCCAAAGACCAGCGAGCAGCGGTGGTACGAGGAGTGGGTGCGCCGCGGCTACTTCCACGCGACGCCCAACTCGGGCCGCGAGCCGTTCTGCGTCGTCATCCCACCCCCGAACGTCACCGGCGCCCTCCACGCCGGCCACGCCCTGAACGGAACGATCCAGGACGTGATCGTCCGTCGGAAGCGAATGCAGGGCTTCGAGACGCTGTGGCTTCCCGGCACCGACCACGCCGGAATCGCCACTCAGGTCGTGGTGGAGCGGGAGCTGGCGAAGGAAGGCATCGATCGACGCGAGCTCGGTCGCGAGGCGTTCATCCAGCGCGTGTGGCAGTGGAAGGAGCAATACGGGAACACCATTGTCGAGCAGTTCAAAGCGCTGGGCAGCTCGTGCGATTGGGACCGTCTCCGGTTCACCATGGATGAAGGCCTGGCCAGGGCAGTTCGCGTCGCTTTCGTGCGCATGTACGAGGACGGCCTGATCTACCGAGGCGAGCGAATCATCAACTGGTGCCCTCGAGATACGACCGCTCTCTCCGATTCCGAAGTCGAATACGAGGACGTCGAAGGTGAGCTCGTCACCTTCCGATACAACCTCGCCGACGGCAGCGGCCATATCGACGTGGCGACCACGCGTACCGAGACAATCCTCGGAGACACCGGTGTCGCGGTGCACCCCGAGGACGATCGATATCGCCACCTGGTCGGGAAGAGGGTCGTGCACCCGTTCCGCGGGGAAGAGATCCCGATCGTCGCGGACGAAGCCGTCGACCGCGACTTTGGAACCGGTGCGGTGAAGATCACACCCGCGCACGACCCGCTCGACTTCGAGATCGCCCAGCGACATGGGCTGCCTCCGCTGAACATCCTGACCGCCGAAGGAAACATCTCCGCCGCCGCGCCGGAGGGATTTATCGGTCTAGACCGATATGAGGGGCGGGCCCTCGTCCTTGAACGGTTGAGGGGGCGCGGCTTGGTCGTCAAAGAAGAGCGGCCGTACCTCCACGCTGTGGGCCACTGTTACCGCTGCCACACCGAAATCGAACCGTGGCTCTCCGGCAAGCAATGGTTCGTGGCGGTCGATCGACTGAAGGGTCCCGCCAGGCAGGTGGTTGAGGACGGCCGAATCCGCTTCTCGCCGGAGCGGTGGGCGAACCCGTATCTCCAGTGGCTGGACAACCTGAGGGACTGGAATATCTCTCGCCAGCTGTGGTGGGGACACCAGATCCCCGTGTGGTACTGCGCGAACGGGCATGAGTTCGCGGCTATCGACGATCCCGATGCGTGTGAGGAATGTGGCTCAGGGGAGATCGAGCAGGATCCCGACGTGCTCGACACGTGGTTCTCGTCGCAACTCTGGCCGTTTTCGACGCTCGGGTGGCCAGACGACACCGAAGATCTGCGGTTCTTCTACCCGACCAGCGTCCTCGTCACCGGCTACGAGATCCTCTACCTGTGGGTGGCTCGGATGATCATGAGCGGCCTCTACTTCCTCGACGACATCCCGTTCCACGAGGTCGTTATCACCGGTTTGGTTCGCGACGCCCACGGACGACCGATGCACAAGTCGCTCGGAAACGTGATCAACCCTCTGGACCTGATCCAGAATTACGGAGCGGACGCCCTGCGATTCGGCCTGATGCGGCTCGCAACCGGAGGACAGGACGTGCCGCTCTCCGAAGAGGTCATCGAGTCGGGTCGCCGGTTCGGAAACAAGATCTGGAATGCTTCCCGGCTCGTTTTCTCGGCACGGGACGGTGCCACGGGCACACCAGAGCTCCCTTCGAAGGAGACATGGACCCTCCCCGATCGCTGGCTGCTGTCACGCCACCAAGCGTGTCTCGAACAGGTCGATGAGGCGCTGGATCGATACGCCTTCTCCGACGCGGCGCAGGCGCTATACGGGTTCTTCTGGTCCGAGTTCTGCGATTGGGCGCTCGAGGCAGCGAAGTCGCGGCTCTACGAAGGCACCGAAGAACAGCGAAGGGCGCAAGCTTCGCTCCTGGCATGGGTGCTCGAGCGAACGCTTCGGATGCTCCACCCAGTGATGCCGTTCGTCACCGAAGAGATCTGGCAGCGGTTCGACGCCGGTCCGTCGATCGTGGTGGCTCCGTGGCCAGAGCAGCACCGCGACCACCGCGACGAACAGGCTGAGATCGACTTCGGGTTCGCCGAGGAGGTGATCTCGGCCGTGCGGCGGTTCCGAAAGGCGCACGGCCTGAAGGACTCGATGTCGCTGGCGGTTCGGATTCAGCCGACACCGGCACAGCGTGGTGTGTTGGATTCGTTGCGCGTCGAGATTCAACGCCTCGCGAACGTTTCGACGCTGGAGGTCGCGGACGGCCCCGTCGATGCCACCGGCAGTGCACGGCTGGTCGCGGATGGCGCTCAACTCGTGATTCCTCTTGCCGGTGTCCTCGATCTCGACGTCGAACGACAGCGGCTAACCAAGCGGCTCACCGCGGTCCAGACCGATATTGCCCGGGCGGAGGGGAAGCTCGGAAACGACGCCTTCGTTTCAAAGGCGCCTCCTGAAATCGTCGCGAAGGAACAGGATCGATTGAGGGCCCTCAAGGACGAAGCGGCGACGCTTTCGGCGCAACTCGAGGAGCTCAGCTGACCGTTGGATTTTGACGATGCGCTGCGCGGCCTCAACGGTCGCCAGCCCGAGTCGCAACCCGAGCCGACGCTCGACCGAATTCGCGCTGTGGCCGACCTGCTGGACAATCCGCAACTGACATATCCGACGGTCCACGTCACCGGCACGAACGGAAAGACCACGACGACCCGGATGATCACCGCCCTCGCCTGCGCTCAGGGGCTTTCCACCGGAACGTTCATCTCTCCTCATGTCGAGGTGATCACGGAGCGACTTTCCGTGTGCGGCGCCGAGATCACCGAGGAGGAATTCGCCGAGGAGTACGAACGCCTTGTCCCGTTCTTCGAGCGGGTGGAGGGGTTCGGACCACGGGTCACGTATTTCGAAGCGCTGACCGCCATGGCGTATCTGTGGTTCGCGGACAAGCCGGTGGGTCTCGGCGCCTTCGAGGTGGGCATGGGTGGGTTGTGGGACGCCACGAACCTCATCGCCGGAGACGTGGCGGTTCTCTGTCCTGTCGGGCTCGACCATCCCGAGCTCGGCTCAACGGTAGAGGAGGTCGCCACCGAGAAGGCCGGAATCATCAAGGCAGGCAAGATCGCGGTCGCTCGTGAGCAGCGACCGGAAGCGCTGTCCGTTATCCAGGAGCGGTGCAAGGAGTTGGACGCCACGCTGCTTCTGGAAGGAGACGCGTTCGCGTTGGAGTCCCGCGTCCCGGCCGTCGGCGGACAATCCGTCGGCGTCCGAGCCGTGCATCGCTCCTATGAGGACGTTTATCTCCCGATCTTCGGTGAGCACATGGCCAGGAATGCCGCTGCGGCCATCGTTGCGTGCGAGTCGCTTCTCGGGCGGGCGCTCGACGAGGGAAGCGTCCGAGATGCGCTCCGCGACGTACGGACGCCGGCGCGGCTCGAAGTCGTTCGAAGGCGTCCTCTCGTCGTCCTCGACGGCGCCCATAACCCGGATGCGGGTTCCGCCCTGGTCCGTACGCTGGCCGAAGAGTTCACGTGGCGCCGGCTCCACCTGGTCATCGGGATGTTCCGAGACAAGGACGTGGAAGCGTTTGTCCGCCTGGTCGCGCCGCTCGCCGACCGAGCGTACGCGTGCGTCAATTCAAGCCCGAGGACGGCGCCGGCGGAGCGTGTGGTTGCAGCCCTCAATGCGGCGGGAGCGCAGGACGTCGAGAGCCATTCCGGCGTCCGTGAAGCTGTGGAGGCTGCGCTGGAAGAGGCCGGGCAGGAGGACCTCATTCTGGTGACCGGGTCTTTCTATACTGTGGCCGACGCCAGACCCCTGTTCGTGGTCGGCTCGAAGTAGTCTCGCCGTCCCGCAATCCCGAGGAGCGCACGTGGCCGAGGAATCGACGCTGCTCATCGTCAAGCCCGACGCCGTCCGCCGCGGCTTGATCGGCGAAATCGTGTCGCGGATCGAGCGAAAGGGCCTTCGCGTCGAAGCGATGCGGATGATGCGGGTCGACCGTGACCTGGCAGAACGCCACTACCAGGAGCACGCCGAGAAGCCCTTTTTCGGTGAGCTCGTCGACTTCATCACGTCGGGCGACGTCGTCGTGGCGAGGGTCACCGGACCCGAGGCCATTTCGGCGCTTCGCAACCTGATGGGAGCAACCGACCCCGTCAAGGCGACCCCGGGGACCATTCGTGGTGACTTCGGGCTGGTCATCACGGAGAACCTCGTGCACGGGAGCGACTCGCCCGAGTCGGCCAAGAGGGAACTCGACCTCTTCTTCTCCTAGCGATACGGGACCCCTCCCGGGTCCGCCCAGCCGGGGCGGCTCGGCCGGTATCCGGCAAATACCTTGAAGATTTCGTGCGATGGGTTGTCATGGCTAGTTCCAGGCAGTACAAAGCGTCCATGCCGAAGGGGTGGTTGCAGGGCGCGCAGGCGCAGTCCCGTTCCAAGGCGGGCGGCGGGATCAGGGGCGTGCTCGGGCGGGACATGGCAGTTGACCTCGGAACCGCCAACACCCTGGTCTACGTGCGCGGACGAGGCATCGTCCTCGACGAGCCGAGCGTCGTCGCTGTCAACACGCAGAACAACGCCATCCTGGCGGTGGGGTCGGAAGCCAAGCGCATGATCGGACGAACGCCCTCGCACATCCGCGCCATCCGTCCTCTGAAGGATGGCGTGATCGCTGACTTCGACATAACCGAGAAGATGCTTCGGTACTTCATCCAGAAGGTGCACCAGCGCCGGTTCATGGCCAAGCCGCGAGTGGTCGTCTGCGTGCCGAGCGGGATCACCGGAGTCGAACAACGAGCGGTCGAGGAAGCCACGCTTTCGGCGGGAGCCAGGTCGGCGTTCATCATCGAGGAGCCCATGGCCGCGGCGATCGGCGCCGGCCTTCCCATCCACGAGCCGAGCGGCAACATGGTTGTCGACATTGGGGGCGGCACAACCGAGGTCGCGGTGATCTCTCTGGGCGGCATCGTCACCTCCAGCTCGGTCCGAGTCGGCGGCGACGAGCTAGACGAAGCGATCATCGGGCACGTGAAGAAGGAGTATTCGGTCGCGCTGGGGGAACGGACTGCGGAGGCGATCAAGATCGCCGTCGGGTCGGCGTTTCCCTCGGCCGACGACGAGGTGGTGGCCGAGATCAAGGGGCGAGACCTGGTGAGCGGCCTGCCGAAGACCATTCAGATCACGGCCGAGGAAGTCCGCCGGGCCATCGACGAGCCCGTGAACCAGATTCTGGACGCGATCAAGGACACGCTGGACCGCTGTCCTCCCGAACTGTCGGCGGACATCATGGACAAGGGAATCGTCCTCACGGGCGGTGGGGCCCTGCTCAAGGGCCTTGACGAACGCCTGAAGCACGAGACCGCAATGCCGATTCATGTCGCGGACTCGCCGCTTTCGTGCGTTGCCGTGGGATCGGGAAAGTGCCTGGAGGAGTTCGACGTCCTGAAGAGGGTTCTGATCTCCTCGAACCGAGGTTAGCCTTACCGCATGGCGCTGTACCGGCGCGCCCGAAATACCCGAGCCCTAGTCATCAGCCTCGTGACCCTCTCGCTGGTCACCATCACCATCGATTACCGAGGCGGCGATTCCGGTCCATTCGAAGTAGCAGGCCGGGCCACGCTCTCGGCCGTGGGCGCGCTTCAGTCAGCTGTATCAAGGTTGTTTCGGCCGGTCGGGTCGTTCTTCACCGGCGTCGCGCGAGTCGGATCCCTTCAACGTGAGAACGAAGAACTGCAACAGAGGATCCAGGCCTTGGAGCGGCAGGCGAACGAGACCCTTGCGAGGGATCGTGAGATCACCGAGCTTCGAAGCCTGCTGAACATGCGGGAGGCGTACCGACTGAACGGTGTCGCAGGCACCGTCATCGGGGAAAGCGTCAGCAACTTCGAATGGCTGATCAGTGTGGATCGCGGTTCGGATGACGGGGTCAGGCCGAATGCTCCTGTTGTGGGCGGGCAGGGCCTGATCGGTCGGGTCGTGAACGTCGCTCCGCGGTGGAGCCAGGTGCAGCTGATCATCGACCCCGACTCCTCGGTCGCGGGCCGGCTGGCCGTCTCGGGCGAGACCGGCCTGATTCGAGGACGGCGAAACCGCGACCTGACCATGGACCTGGTCAGTCCGGAGGAAACGATCGTTCCGAACGAACAGGTCGTGACCGCTGGCTACCAGGGAGGTCTGTACCCGCCCGGAATCCTGGTGGGATTCGTGTCGCAGGTCCGGGAACGACCTGGGGGCCTGACCAAGGAAATCACCGTCCGACCGGCCGTCGACTTCTCCGCTCTCCAGTTCGTCCTGGTCCTGAACGAGCGGTAGTCGACGTTGCGACGGGTTCTTTCCTGGGGTGCCATCGTCCTGACGGCCCTCGTGTTCCAGTCCACCGTGTTCTCCCAGGTCACGCTGGCTGGGGCGAAACCGGAACTGGTCTACCTGGTCACCGTGGCGCTGGCGTTTCTGGAAGGCCCCTCGTCCGGTGCGGTCGCCGGCTTCACGGCCGGCATGGCCCAGGATTTCCTGCTGAACCAACCGAAGGGAATGACTGCCCTTACGCTCACGCTGGTGGGCTATGCCGTGGGAACGCTTCGGCAGTACATCGTGACCCCAAACCCGCTCGTGCCGGTGGCGCTGGTCGCGGCGTCAACCACCGGAGGCCTCCTGTTCTATGGACTCATCTCGTTCCTGCTCGGACAACTGGATGAAGGCGCCGCGTACCTCGTACGGGTTTCCTTGCTGTCGGGCCTGTACAACGCCCTTCTGACTCCGATCCTCTTCCCACTGGTGCGCAGGGTCGCTGAGGCGTCGAGACCAAGAAAGGTGTTTCGCTGGTGATGCCGAGACGCCGTCGTTTCACGAACGGTCCGGGAACGTGACGGAGTCGAAGGTCCTCGTTCGAATGAAGGTGCTGGCCGGCTTGATCGCCTTTATGTTCGCGGCGCTGACGATTCGGCTGTGGTACGTGCAGGTCCTCGCGTCGGACCAGTTTGCCCGAATGGCGGACGACAACCAGGTCCGTCTGGTCCCCGTCCATCCGGTCAGAGGAGAGATCCTTGACCGGAAGGGGCGCGTGTTGGTTGGTAATCGCCCTTCTACGGTCGTGGTGGTCGACCGCCGGGCCATGGGGGATCGCGAACGTGAGGTGCTGTCCCGTCTGGCCGAGCTGCTCGAAGTGCCCGTCAGGGATCTGAAGCAGCGTCTCAACAGCGTGAAGTACTTCCCGTACCAGCCCATCCCGGTGGCGGACGACGTCCCGAAGAGCAAGGTGTTCTATATCGCCGAACACCCCGGAGAGTTCCCCGGCGTTCGGTACGAGACCAGCCCGGTCCGCTACTACAAGAACGACCGGCTGGCCGCGCATCTTCTCGGACACCTGGGTGAGGTGTCGCCGGAACAGCTCGAACAACGGCGCTTCAGGGACTACCGACCGGGCGAGCTGGTCGGCCAGGGCGGGGTGGAGGCCGCCTACGAACGGTTCCTGCACGGAAGACTCGGGACGCGGGGCATCCAGGTAAACGCCCAGGGGGACGTGCTGGACGACGACTTCGGCGGCCGCCCTCCAGAGCCGGGAAAGAACGTCGTTCTGTCGATCGACACGAGGATCCAAAAGCTTGCGGAGAGCTCATTGGTCGAGGGCATTCGGCTTGCCCGCCGCACCATTCATCCGTCGTCCGGGAGGTACCTTGAAGCAACCGGCGGTGCGGTTGTGGTCTTGGACCCACGCAATGGACAGATCCTCGCGATGGCGTCGAGCCCCAGCTACGATCCCGCAATCTTCGGAGACGGTTTGTCCACTTCGGAACTCGAGGCCTTGAGCGACCCCGGCAGCCACTCGCCGCTCGTGAACCGCGCGACGCAAGGCCTCTATCCGGCCGGTTCGACGTTCAAGCCGTTCGTCGCCGGCGCAGCGTTGCGAGAGGGGCTCGCAACCATGGACGGGCGATACGACTGTCCGGGTGCCTGGCAGGTCCCGACGGATGCAGGGAGGGTCTTTCACAACTGGGACCTTCGCGGCCGCGGAATGATCAGCCTCCCCGAATCGCTCGTCGTGTCCTGCGACACCGTCTATTACCAGTTCGGGTACCAGTTCTGGCTCGAATATCTCCGGTCCGGGAAGGAGGCCGAGGTTTTCCAGAAGCACCTCTCGTTGATGGGGTTCGGGAAACCGACGGGCGTGGATCTTCCTGGAGAAAAGGTGGGGCGACTCCCGAACGAACAACTTGCGCGGAGCCTCTACCGACGGTTTCCGGAAGTTTTCGGGGAGTACTACGGGTGGTTGCCGGGCGACAGCGTGAACCTGTCGATTGGGCAGGGGTTCCTGCTCGTGACCCCCCTTCAGCTGGCGAAGTCGTATGCCGCGCTGGCGAACGGCGGGCGGCTGTTCGAACCCCGAGTTGGATGGCGCATCGAGACCTCCGAAGGCCGGGTGCTCCGCCGACTCCGCGCACGGCCGGACGGTCGGTTGCCGCTCACAGCGCGGGAGATTGCCTTTCTCCGAAGCGCACTTCGTGGCGTACCCGAGCGAGGGACGGCGGCCCTGGCCTTCGCCGGGTTCCCACTGGACCGCATACCGGTCGCCGGAAAGACGGGAACCGCCGACATCCTGCCGAAGCAGCCGTATTCATGGTTCGCCGCGATGGCCCCGGCCAACGATCCGAAGTACGTCGTCGTGGCGATGGTCGAACAGGGGGGGTTCGGTGCCACGACTGCAGCGCCGGTTGTTCGACGGATCTTCGAGGGCCTGTTCGGGCTCCAGCCCTCCGACCGTCTGCGGGCCGGAGGCCTGGCCGACTGATGGAGACGCGGTAGTGGACCTCGCGCTTCCGAGGCAAGCGGCAGCCCGTGCGACGTCTCCCCTGCGGCACATGGACGTCTCGCTGCTGCTCGCCGCAGTCTCGCTCGCAGCCATCGGGCTCCTGATGATCTATTCATCTACGCACCAGACCCTGACGCACTTCGAGCGGGATCCGGGTTTCTATGTCAAGAGACAGGCCGCGTTCTTGGCGTTGGCAGCCATCGGAATGGTGGCGGCGACGTTCCTCGACTACCGCTTGGTCCGGACGTTCGCCCCTGCCCTGTACTTCGTCGCCTTCGTTCTGTTGATGCTGGTGTGGACACCCCTTGGACACACAGCGCAAGGGGCTCAACGGTGGTTTCAGATCGGCGGATTCCAGCTCAGCCCGTCGCTTCTCGCGCGGGTGGTCCTCGTGATCGCGCTGGCCGCGTTTCTCGCCGGGGTCAAGGGCGAAGTGCGCCTCAGACACGTTCTCAGCGCGACGGTGTTGGCCGGGCTCTTCATCTTTTGGGTTCTGGTCCAGCCGGATATCGGAACCTCGATGATCCTGGCCGTCATCCTGGTCGCCCTGTTGGTCGTATCTGGGGCCAAGGCGAAACACCTGGCGGTGCTGGCCCTTGCGGCCGCCGTCGGGATCTTCGGCGCCTTCCAGCTCGGGATCGTGAAGGAATACCAGGTGCAGCGGGTCAAGAGCTTTCTGGATCCCTCGGCCGATCCGCTCAGAGCGGGATACAACAGGCGGCAGGCCGAGATCGCCATCGGCGCGGGCGGGCTGGTTGGACGTGGGTACCTTCGCGGAACCCAGACCAACCTCGACTTCGTCCCGGATCAGCACACCGACTTCATCTTCACCGCGGTCGGGGAGGAGCTCGGGTTCCTCGGGGGGTCGATCCTGCTTCTTCTCTTTGCCGTCTTGATCTGGCGGGCATTCAGAATCGCGCTTTTAGCGAAGGACCCCTTCGGTACCTATTGCGCCGTCGGCGTCGCCGCCATGTTCGCCATCCAGGTGTTCGTGAACGTTGGCATGACGATCGGGATCATGCCCATCACGGGGATCCCGCTCCCCCTCGTTTCTTATGGGGGCAGCGCACTGGTGGCCGACTTCGCCGCGATCGGCCTCCTCAACAGCATCCATATGCGGCGGTTCCGCTGAACACTGGTCGCCAGGCAGTATCCTTGATGCATAGGAGTCGCCCCCAAGGCGCCTGACCTGGGCAAATGCCCCAGACGTGGCGTCGGGGGTGGCAGGCAGCCGCGTAGCCCCCGGGCAGCCCGCTCGTCCCTCCGGATGGGCAGGAGCGCCGCAGGGCAGGCTATGAGGCAGGAAGAGGTGTTCCCGCGACCAGCGGGTTGATGACCGGCGCAGTCACTGCGCAAGCAGGTGCCGACCGCCGCGCACGACCGAGACGGTCTGCGCGGATCCTCTTTCCGCTCCGTAGCGTGCCTCGGACCTTCGCGGCCAATCCAGAAGGGACGAGTTGATGACAGACGAAGTTCACGAGGCCGAGCGGCCGGCCGACATGCCGGCCCCTGCGCCCGCCCCCGAGGCGCCTGAGGAGGCCACCTCCACGACCGGTGGAGCCCAACGAAGAAGGCCCCGACGGCGGCGCGGGAGTTCGCGCGGTCGTACCAGGCCTGAAGGAGCTCGAACGGAGCCGAATGGCAATGAGGACACGACGCCGGCTGCCGTTGCAGAGCTGGTGGCCGCCGAGGTAGAACCGGCCCCCACCGCAACCGGCGACGGTGAATCAGACGAACGTGGAGACGGTTCCGGCGACGGTGCTCCCCGGCCTCGTCGCCGCCGTCGGTCGCGAAGCGGGACTCGGAGTGCGCAGCGCAACAGGCCGTCCGACGAGGCCGCCCCGGCCACGGGGGTAGCCGAGACTGCCGAGTCGGTGGTGACCGCGGAGGCCGCAGAGCCCGAGCCGGCCACCGACGCCGAACCGGAGCCCGGCGCCGAATCACCCGGAGAACCGACCATCCAGCGCGCAGCCCGCCGCCGGCGCCGGCGCCGTGGGCGCCGCGGAGGGTCGCGGAACGCCGGCGAGCTCGAGGAGCGCGTGGGGGAGGAGCTCGAGGTCGAAACCGGTGAGCCGGCACAGGTAGCTGAGGCGGAGCCAGAGGAGTCCGAAAAGGAGAAGGCTCCTCAGGTCCGTCGGATGCGACCGCGTTCGGCCGCCGGACGCCGCCGCCGGGAACGGTCCCCGCAGGTGCGACGGATCACCGACAAGGTGATGCTCATCACCGAGATCGGGGAGCGGGACCAGATCGCCGTCCTGGAAGGACGGACGCTGGTCGAGCACTACATCACGCGATCCGGGGCGCATTCCATGGTCGGCAACGTCTACCTCGGAAAGGTTCAAAACGTGCTTCCCGGAATGGAGGCGGCCTTCGTCGATGTTGGACGAGGCCGGAACGCCGTTCTCTATGCCGGTGAAGTCGCCTATGACGAGGACGTGGAGGGCGAGCCGCCCAGGATCGAACACATTCTGAAGCCCGGCCACAACGTCCTGGTCCAAGTGACCAAGGATCCGATGGGCGGCAAGGGCGCCCGCCTAACACAAGAAGTAAGCCTGGCCGGCCGCTTCCTGGTCCTGGTCCCCAATTCGGACGTCTTCGGGATCAGCCGTCGCCTCCCGGAGCGAGAGCGAGTTCGTCTCAAGGACATCCTGAAGAAAGTCCGTCCGCCGCAGCACGGGGTCATCGTGCGAACCGCCGCTGAGGGCGCAAGCGCCGAGGACGTTCGGGCCGACCTCGAGCGTCTTACCGAGAGCTGGGACCGAATCGAAAAGAGCGCAAAACGCGGTCGAGCGCCTCGGCTTCTCTATGAGGAGCCCGAACTGACCGTCCGGGTGGTTCGGGACGTGTTTACCGGCGGGGAGTTCAAGCAGCTGATCACCGACTCACCAGAGGTTTACGAGCGGGTCGTGGGATACCTTCGGGACGTCGCCCCCGAGCTGGCGTCACGGGTGCAGATGCACGACGGTCCCTTGCCCCTGCTCGAAGCGCACCACGTGGTGGAACAAATCCACAAGGCGCTGGAGCGCAAGGTCTGGCTGCCGTCGGGCGGCTACCTGGTCATCGACCGATCCGAAGCGATGACGGTGATCGACGTGAACACCGGAAAGCACGTCGGGACGGCGAATCTCGAGGAGACCGTCACCAAGACGAACATGGAAGCGGCGGTCGAGATCGCCCGGCAGCTCCGGCTCAGGGACATCGGGGGAATCATCATCATCGACTTCATCGACATGCTGTTCGAACGGAACCGCGACAAGGTCATTCAGGCATTGAAGGATGCTGTGGCGCAGGACAAGACGCGGTCGCAGGTCTTCGACATCACCCCGCTCGGGCTGCTCGAGATGACGAGAAAGCGTGTTTCCGCAGGACTGGTCGAGTCGTTCTCCGAGACGTGCCCAACCTGCGAGGGACGAGGAATCATTCTGACCCACAAGCTGTAACGAACGGTTCGGTAGCATCCGACCACGTAGGGATTCAGGAGGGACGATGTACGCCGTGATCAAGGCTGGTGGCAAGCAGCAGAAGGTAAGGCCGGGGGACGTGATCGAGGTGGAGCTGGTCCGAGGACAGGAGGGGGAAGCAGTCACGTTCAACCCTCTGCTGGTCGTCGACGACGACGGTACGACCCACTTCGGCAAGGAGCTTGGAAAAGCCGTCGTCAAGGCCAGGCTGGTGGGTGAGGAGAAGGGCGACAAGGTCAAGGTGTTCAAGTACCGCCCCAAGTCCGGATATGCCAGGCGTCAAGGCCACCGGCAGATGCACACGCTCGTTCGGATCGAGGAAGTGAGCCTGGGGCGACGGGCGCCCGCGAAGAAAGAAGAAACCTCGTAGGGCGAAAGACGTCTGCTACGCTCGCTTTGTCATGGCACACAAGAAGGGTGGAGGTTCATCGAGGAACGGACGTGACTCCGAGTCGAAGCGACTCGGGGTGAAGACGTTCGCCGGCCAGACCGTTCCGGCCGGATCCATCCTGGTTCGCCAGCGAGGGACGAAGATTCATCCCGGCACGGGCGTCGGCAAGGGCGGCGACGACACGCTCTTCGCCAAGGCATCCGGCCATGTCCGGTTCCACTCCTCAGGTGGCCGGCGGTTCGTCTCGATCGTCCAGCAGTAGCCCGTCCTATCTAGGTCGTCAGACCTATCCGGCAGCTGTTCCGGTAAACCTCGCGGACCCTTCTGAAAAAAATCTGACCGTTCCTGAACAGAATCTGAATTTTCGGGTTGCCACCAGCCGGGAATCGCGTCAGGATTACGCCTTCGTGCTGGGTTCGGATCACTCTCAAAGATAGCCCACAGGAGGTCGCAGACGATGATGCGGTGGATCGTTGGGTCGAGTCTCAAGTTCCGGCGTTTGGTCATTGCTGTGGCCGCCGGCGTCCTGGTTTTGGGCGTCACGCAGATCCCGAAGACGTCGGTCGACCTCCTTCCAGAGTTCAAGCCGACCCAGGTTGAGGTCCAGACGGAAGCGCTGGGGCTCTCGGCGGAAGAAGTCGAGCAGCTGGTAACGGTGCCTCTGGAGCAGGACCTCCTCAATGGGGTGGCGTTCCTCGAGGAGATCGAATCGGTCTCTCTCCCCGGCCTGTCCTCCGTCCTCATGACGTTCGAACCGGGCACGAGTGTCCTGGACGCTCGGCAGGTGGTCGCGGAACGCCTGACCCAGGCGGTAGGGACCGCCGGGTTGCCCGAAGTCGCGGACCCCCCGCAGATGCTTCAGCCGCTTTCTTCAACGAGCCGCGTCGGGATGGTCAGGCTCTCCTCCGGCGAGCTTTCGCTAATCGACATGTCGGTGCTCGCGCGCTGGGTGATCGTTCCTCGCCTCCTCGGTGTCGAGGGCGTGGCGAACGTGGCCATTTGGGGGTTCAGGGACAAGCAGCTTCAGGTGCTGGTCGACCCCGAGCAGCTGCGAGCCCGCGGCGTCTCTCTCCAGCAGATCATCCGGACCAGCGGGAACGCGCTGGAAGTGTCGCCGCTCACTTTCCTCGAGCAGTCGAGCCCCGGGACCGGTGGCTTCATCGACACCGTCAATCAGCGGCTTCACATCTTCCACGAGCAGGCCATCAACACTCCGGCAGAGCTGGCACAGGTACCGCTCGAGGCAGAAGAGGGCGGCGAGGCGGTCTTCCGAGGTGGTAATGCGGTCACGCTCGGCGACGTGGCCGAGGTACGCGAAGACCACCAGCCTTTGATCGGCGATGCGATGTGCCGCGACGGGGAGTGCCTACTCCTCGTCATCGAGAAGTTCCCTGGCGCGAACACGGTCGAGGTGACGCGGAGCATCGACGATGCACTCGAGCAGATGCGGCCCGGGCTTTCGGGCATACAGATCGATACCTCGATGTACCGGCCGGCCTCCTACATCGAATCGTCGTACGACAACCTCGGGTTCGCGCTGCTCATCGGGGGGATTCTCCTCCTCCTCGTCCTCGGCGCATTCTTCTTCGACTGGCGGACTGCGTTGACCAGCGTTGCGGCAATTGTCCTATCGGTAGTGGCCGCGGCGTTCGTCTTGTACCTCACTCGCGTCACCATCAACACGATGGTCGTGGCGGGAATGCTGATAGGCCTGGTGGTCGTGATCGACGACGCCGTCATGGACGTGCAGAACGTCGCGCAGCGGCTTCGGAGGCATCGCGCCGAAGGCCACGGGATGCCCGCTTGGCGAGCCGTCATCGAGGCGACCCTCCAGATCCGTACCGCCATGCTCTACGCGACGCTTCTCGCCATTGCGGCGGTGGTTCCCTTCTTCTTCATGCGGGGCGCGGCGGGTGCGTTCGTACCGACCATCGCCCTCTCGTTCATCCTCACGGTCGCCGTTTCCCTTGTCGTCGCCCTCACAGTGACAACCGCCCTCGGGATGATGCTCTTGGGTAATGGATCCGGGCGGCGCGGCGAATCCCCGGTGGTCGGGTGGCTCCGGGAGCGTTATGACCGGGTGTCGTCGCGGATCGTGCGCCGTCCGGCCCCGGCCTTCGCCCTGCTGGGGGTAATCCTCGTGGCGGGTCTGCTGGCGGTTCCGTTCCTGAATACATCGCTTCGCCCGTCCCTGAACGAGCGTGACGTCCGAATTCGGCTGCAGGCCCCGCCGGGCACGTCCTTGCCGAAGATGAACCGGGACACCGCGGAGGTCTTCCGGCAGGTCCAGGGGCTACAGGGCGTCCAAAACATCGGTGCGCACGTCGGCCGGGCCATCCTCTCGGACCGCCTCGTGAACGTGAATTCCTCCGAGATCTGGGCACAGGTTGATCCCTCTGCCGACTATGGGGCGACGATCGAAGCCATCCGGGGCGTCGCCAACCGTTACCCCCAATTGTCTCCAGACGTCCTCACGTATTCCGAGGAGCGAGTGATCGACACCCTCGAGGAAACAGACAACGACATCGTCGTGCGCGTATACGGCGAGAACGAGCAGACGCTTCAGGCCAAGGCTCAGGAAGTCCGGGGCGTCCTTGCCGGAATCGAAGGGATCAGCAGCCCTCGCGTCGAGCTCCCACCGCAGGAGCCGAACATTGAAATCGAGGCGGACCTGGCGCGAGCCGAGCGGTTTGGCGTCAAGCCAGGCGATGTACGCCGGGCAGCTGCCGCTCTCGTCAACGGCATCATCGTCGGCCAACTGTTCGAAGAACAGAAGATCTTCGATGTGGTGGTGTGGGGGGCTCCCGAGATCCGGGAGAGCGTGGACGATATTCGGGCCCTTCGCATCGACGCGCCTCGGGGTCAACTGGTTCGCCTGGACCAGGTCGCCGACGTGCGGGTGGCGCCGAACCCCACGGTGATTCGTCATGAGTCGGTTCAGACCTACGTCGACGTGAGTGCCGATGTTGCAGGGCGCAATGTCGGAGACGTCGCGGCCGACGTGGACCGGGCGATCAAGGGGATTGAGTTCCCGTTGGAGCACCACGCCGAATTGCTCGGAGGCTTCGCCGAAGAGAGGGCGGGCCGTTCGGCGGTGCTCGCCGTCACGATTGCCATGGCCATCGGCATCTTCCTCTTGCTCCAAGCGGCCTTCGGCAGCTGGCGGCTCGCCGTCCTCGCCTTCGTGATGCTCCCGATCTCGCTGGCAGGCGGGCTCTTGACGGCGGCCCTCTTCGCCGGTGGGACGCTGTCGCTTGGCGTGGTCGCAGGACTGATCGCGGTCCTCGCCATTGCTGCGCGCGGCGTGATCCAGTTGATCCGGCACTACCAGTCCCTCGAACGACTCGAAGGCCGGTCCTTCGGTCCGGAGGTGGTGATCGAGGGGACGCGCGACCGGGTGGTACCGGTTCTGATGTCCGTGGCGGCGACGGCGGCCCTTCTCATTCCGTTCCTGTTCACGGGGAACGCTCCCGGATTCGAGACCCTCCGTCCGATCGCAGTCGTCGCCCTGGGAGGGCTGATTACCTCGGCGTTGCTCACGCTCGTGGTGCTCCCGGCGCTCTACCTGCGGTTCGGATACGTGTCCGAACGCGACGAAGTGGACGCGGACCTATTCGAAGCCGTACCCGAACCCGACCTGGTCGACCGGTAGGAGAGGACGACGATGAATCGAATTCTCCGATCGAGCGCGCCTCTCGCTCTCGCGGCCACCCTGCTCCTGGGGGCCTGTACGGAAGCGCCCTCCGGCGAGCACGTGGTGAACGAACCGGTGAGGCTCGAAGAGATTCCCGGGACCGAGTTCGAGCGTGTGATCCTCACGCAGCAGGCGGTGGAGCGGACCGGCATCGAGACGACCGTTGTGAAGAAGAAGGGGAAGCACCTGATCGTCCCGCACTCGGCCATCCTCTTCGATCCCGAAGGGAAGGTCTGGGTTTATACAAATCCGGAGCCGAGGACCTACGTGCGGCACGAGGTGGAGCTTGTCACGGAAACGGGCGAGGCGGCGATTCTCTCGGAGGGTCCTTCACCGGGGACGCGGATCGTGACGATCGGTGTGCCCGAGCTCTACGGCGCCGAATACGAAATCGGACACTGACGCAATGGCGAAAGGACGGAACACTCGATGCTCCGCTGGATAGTCGGTTACAGCCTGAAGTTCCGCTTCTTGGTGATGGCCCTGGCCGCGGGCCTCATGTTCTTCGGCGTTCAGCAACTCCAGCACACCGAGGTCGACGTTTTCCCGGAATTCGCCCCGCCGAAGGTGGAGATCCAGACGCCGTCGCTCGGATTGTCGGCGGCCGAAGTCGAGTCATTGGTCACCATTCCCCTTGAGCACAACCTCAACGGCGTTCCTGGCCTGGACGTAATCCGCTCGAAGTCGGTCGAGCAGCTCTCTTCGATCGAGCTGATCTTCGAGCCGGGGACCGATCTCCTGGAAGCGCGACAGCTCGTCCAGGAGCGGATCGCGATGGTGACCCCGGAGCTTCCGACGTGGTCCAGCCCGCCGTTCATGATCCAACCGCTCTCGGCCACCAGCCGCGTCATGAAGATCGGGCTCTCGTCGCGGGACCCGAAAATCGATCTGATGGATCTCTCGATGACCGCGTACTGGAAGATCCGAGCTCGATTGCTGCGCGTCCCCGGCGTGGCGAACGTCCCGATCTGGGGCGAGCGCCTCGAGATGCTTCAGGTCCAGGCAGACCCCGACAAGATGCGTCAAAGGAACGTGACGCTCGACCAGGTCATGACCACCACGAGCGAAGCCCTCGAGGCCGGGTTGATGCAACACAACGAGGGATTCTTCATCGGCATGGGTGGCTGGGTCGAGGATGCCCGGCAACGTACCCCCGTCCGGCACGTTCTCCCCATCGTGAGGGCCGAGGATCTGGCGAACGTGCCAATCGCCGGTCGGAACGGCGGGGCAATTCGCCTGAGGGACGTAGCTGACCTCAAGCGAGATTTCCAGCCGCTTGCCGGCGATGCCGTGATCAACGAGGGCGAGGGACTCATGCTCATCGTCGAGAAACTGCCGTGGGCGAACACGCTCGACGTGACCCGCGGAGTCGAGGCGGCGCTCGCCGAGCTCGAGCCTGGGCTTCCTGGAATCGCCATCGACCACACGATTTTCAGGCCGGCGACCTTCATCGAGGACTCCATCGACAATCTGAGCCGGGCAATCTGGATCGGCGCGATCCTCATGATCTTGATGCTGGGCGTGTTCCTGTACTCGTGGCGGACCGCGTTGATCAGCGTCGTGGCCATTCCGTTGTCCCTCATCGCCGCCGGACTCGTGCTCGACTGGCGAGGGGCAACCATCAACACGATGATCCTGGCAGGGATGGTGATCGCCCTCGGCGACATCGTCGACGACGCGATCATCGATATCGAAAACGTCGTGCGGCGACTTCGGGAACGTCGAAGGCAGGGCGGTACGAAGTCGACGGCCAGGGTGATTCTCGACGCTTCACTGGAGGTCCGAAGCGCGATCGTGTACGCCACGATGCTCGAGGTCGTCGCCGTCGCACCGATCTTCATGCTGCAGGGACTCTCCGGCTCGTTCTTCCGGCCGCTCGTCACGGCCTACGCGCTCGCGCTCCTCGCGTCCATGGTGGTCGCGCTTACGGTCACTCCGGCCATGAGCCTCATCTTTTTCCGGAAGGAGTCATCGCTTCGCCACCGAGAGTCGCCGGCCGTTCCGGCGCTCAAGCGCGGCTACGAATGGGTCCTCCAGCGAATCCTGTCCCGGCCTCGCCGCGCGTACGCCGCTGTTGGCGTGACGGCGATTCTGGGACTGGCCGCGGTTCCGTTCCTCGGACAGTCGCTCCTGCCTTCTTTCAAGGAACGCGACTTCCTGATGCACTGGCTGACCAAGCCGGGGACCGGCCACCAGGAGATGGTGAGGAGCACGGTACGGGTCAACAGGGAGCTGCTGACCATCCCGGGGGTTCGGAACGCCGGGTCACACATCGGGCAGGCGCTCCTCATGGATGAAGTGGTCGGCATCGACTTCGGAGAGAACTGGGTGAGCGTGTCCCCGAATGTCGACTACGACCAGACCGTCGACAAGATCCGAGAGGTCGTTGACGGCTATCCCGGGCTGTATCGCGACGTGCTCACCTACTTGAAGGAACGAATTCGCGAGGTCCTTACCGGATCGACCGAGGCGATCACCCTCCGGATCTACGGACAGGATCTGAATCTGCTGCGGGAGAAGGGCGAGGAAATCAATGAGATCCTCGGCAGCATCCCGGGCGTCACGGAGAACCACGTGGAGCTTCAGGAGATGATTCCGCAGATCCAGGTCAAGGTGGACCTGGCCAAGGCGAGACAGTACGGGGTCAAGCCCGGGGACGTTCGGCGGACCGCGGCGTGGTTGATGGCGGGAGAGGAGGCCGGCGACGTCTTCCGCGGCGGCAAGGCCTACGACGTGCAGCTGTGGACGCCGCCGGAGAAGCGGCAAAACATGACGGACCTCAAGAACCTCCTTATTGACACGCCTAGCGGCGACTACATCCGCTTGAAGCAGGTCGCCGACGTGCGGATAGTGCCGACGCCGAACATCATCCATCACGAAGGGCTCTTCCGAAGCATCGACGTCGGGGCGAACATCGACGGGACCCGCGACCTCGGGTCGGTCGTCAGCGACTTCGAGCGTCGGCTTGAGGGTGTCAAATGGCCGCCTGAGTTCAGAGCGGAGCTGCTCGGGGAACACACGGAGCGACAGGCCGCTACCAGGCGGATGATGATTTATGCGATCGCCGCGGCCATTGGGATCTTCCTGCTGCTTCAGGCCTCATTCGGTCAATGGCGCCTGGCGACCCTCAGCTTCCTTACCCTGCCAATTGCTCTGGTGGGTGGGATCCTCGCCGCGTACCTGACCGGAGGGATCATCTCGCTGGGTTCGCTGGTCGGATTCTTCACCGTCCTCGGCATCGTGGCCCGGAACGGCATCATGCTCATCAGCCACTACCAGCACCTCGAACGATTCGAGGGCGTGCCGTTCGGTCCAGAGCTGGTACTTCGCGGGGCGAGCGAGCGGGTGGTCCCGATCATGATGACCGTGCTCACAACCGGCTTGGCCCTGGTTCCGTTGATCATTGGTGGCGAGATCCCGGGCCAGGAAATCGAGTATCCGATGGCGATCGTAATCCTGGGCGGCCTCATCACCGCGACGTTGCTCAACCTGTTCGTCGTTCCATCGCTGTATCTCCGCTTTGCCCGAAGCAGAAGGAGTCGACGGGATGACGAGGAGGCTTCTTCCGCACGCTGATGGGATTTCCAGCAATTCCATTGACACCCATAACAGCGATGAGGCTGGATAGGCGGGACCACGCGGGAGGAGGTACGTAGTCATGTCGGCAACATCCACAACGTCCCGGTTTCGACGAGTGGTGCTCTCGGCGGCATCCGTGGTGCTGATGTCCGGATGCGCGGGGGACGGTGAGGAGCCGTCCACTCGCCGGGTGACCCAGGGGAAGGCGGGGGCGGTCACCGTCAATGACTACGATCCGGGCAACTTCAGCGACCCCACGAACGTCGACAATCCATATTCGCCAA
>DATABA010000135.1:0-4016 GCA_036259835.1 Actinomycetota bacterium | reverse complement strand
GCGCGGCGGATCCCTACGGTGGACATCAAGTACCGGGGGTTCGAGTGTCCCGACACGTTCGTGGTGGGGTACGGCCTCGACGTGGGGGAGCGCTACCGAAACCTCCCTCTCATCCTTGCCGTCGACCAGGCGCGGCTGGCGGAGGATCCAGACGCGCTCGCGCCATTCCTCCCCGGGGGCTCACCGGACTCTTGATGACGTCGCCTCCCGTGTTCGGTTGCCTGACGGTGGGTCGGTCGGTACATTGAGATGAGGCCATGATCGAACTCAACCTCGTCGGCGTACGGGTCGAGCTTCCAACGAACCAGCCCATCGTCTTGCTACGCGAACGTGAAGGTGAGCGCTATCTCCCCATCTGGATCGGGGCGATGGAAGCCACTGCCATCGCCTTCGCCCTTCAGGGAATCGTTACGGCCCGTCCCATGACCCACGACCTCATGAAGAACGTCCTGGACGAGGTCGGCGTGCACGTCGAGCGGATCGTGATCACGGAACTAAAGGAAGGGACGTTCTACGCGGTGATCCAGATGTCGCTCAACGGAACCAGGTATGAGATTTCGTCGCGCCCGAGCGACGCCATCGCCCTGGCCGTGCGGGTCAATGTCCCGATCTACGCCAGCGAGGACGTCCTGACGGAGGCCTCCATCGTCATTCGGGACGATGAGGAGCAGGAAGTGGAGAAGTTTCGAGAGTTCCTCGACCAGGTAACGCCCGAAGACTTCGCGTAGCCTCCACCAGCGCCAGCAAGAACACCGATGTACTGACCGACAACCCGATCCAGTGCAACGCGATCGGGACGAGCGGCAGACCGGACCGGCTCGCGAGGATCCCCAGCACACTGGCAGCAATCCAACCCGCGGACAGCCCGGCGAGGATCACCACGAAGAACAGCCGCACGAAGCCCTCGGCCTGCCACTGCCAGAAGGACGTCGCGCCCAAGGCGATCCCGCCGATGAACGCCAATGTCGCCAGCCACCAACCGACCGGCTCCGGGGGAATGCTGGCCGTGTAGGGGTTCAGTGCGTAGGCCAGTCCGATCGCGACGAGGACTGCCGCGCCGGCCAACCCAAGAGCAAAGATCATTCGCGGACCGCTTCGCATGAATCGATCCTCGACGCGCACGTCGCCCGGCGCAAGGCCGGCCGCAACAACGTCGAGGGTTCTCCACCGGTTCGGCACAACTCCACAACGAAAAGGCTGCCGGTGCGGGAGTTGCCCGAATCATTGACAGAAGAAGCGCCCGTGGTAGCCTTCCTTACGCCCTCGTAATTACGGAGTTGTGAATGGCCGAAACGGACGGATATCGGGTCCCAGAGGTCTGCAAGCTCGTCGGGATCTCGTATCGCCAGCTCGACTACTGGGCTCGAACCGGCCTGGTGACCCCGAGCGTCCGTGCGGCCGGCGGCTCCGGCACCCAGCGCCTGTACTCGTTCCGAGACCTCGTCCAGCTCAAGGTCATCAAGAGGCTCCTGGACGCCGGAGTTTCGCTCCAAAACGTTCGCAAAGCGGTCATCTACCTGCGACAACACCTGGGGACGGAGCCTTCCACGGTGACGCTCATGTCGGATGGTGCTCGAATCTATGCGTGCGAGTCGGAGGACGAGATCATCGACCTGGTGAAGAGGGGGCAGGGCGTGTTCGCCATCGCTCTGGACAAGGTGTGGGACGACCTGTCGAGCTCCCTGAAGCCAAAACGAGAGGCGCGTCCCCGCGTGGCTCGGGCCGGAGGGGCGTGACACCCCCCCGAACCACTGCTACAGAGCACCGCCACAGCGACACCGTGACCTTCGCTCACCGCAGCGAGCGACAGTTCGCTCAACTCCTGGACTTCTATCAAATTGAATGGCAATACGAACCGAAGTCCTTCGACCTGGAGTGGGATGAGGATGGCAATGTCATCAAGCGCTTCACCCCGGACTTCTACCTTCCCGCGTATGACCTCTACATCGAGATCACCACGCTCAACCAAAAACTCGTGACAAAAAAGAATCGGAAGGTGCGCCGGCTTCGGGAGCTCTATCCCGAGATCAATTGCAAAATCTTCTATCAGCGCGACTATCTCTCCCTGGTCACCAAGTACGGCCTGAAGGATGGGCGGCCGAAGGAAGCGGGTTAGCCCGAGTCTCCTGGCGGTCAGCCCGCGAACCAAGGCGCCGATTTCCCGCCTGTAGACTGCGTCCGTGCGATTCGCCCCACACACCGACGAAGACGTTCGCGAGATGCTCGCGGCGTGCGGGCTTTCCTCCCTTGACGACCTCTTCGCGCACCTGCCCGGTAGCGTTCGGTTGGGCCGGGAGCTCGACCTGCCGGAGGGCCTCTCCGAGATGGAGCTGGTCGACGACCTTCGGCGTCTGGCGGCCGCGAACCGCAACGTCGACGACGCGGTGTGTTTTGCGGGCGGGGGAGCGTACGACCACTACGTCCCCGCCATGGTGTGGGCGCTGGCCGGGCGCTCCGAGCTCTACACGTCGTACACGCCGTACCAGCCTGAGCTCTCGCAAGGCGTTCTGCAGGCCCTGTTCGAGTACCAGTCGATGATCTGCGAGCTGACCGGGCTCGACGTCTCGAACGCCTCGCTCTACGACGGGCCGACGGCGCTCGTGGAAGCGGTCCACATGGCGACTGGCGCGACGCGCCGAGAACGAATCTTGGTATCGGGCGAGATGGATGTGCGATACATCGAGACGCTTCGAACCTACGGGGCAGGTGAGCACTACAACATCGAGCTGCTCGAGCCGGACCGTGGAGTGACGCCGTTTCACCACGAACGACTCGACGACGTCGCGGCCGTCGTCTACCAGCACCCAAACAGGTGGGGGAACCTCGAGAGCCCAGCCTTCGGGGCCGCACGGGAGGCCGGCGCGCGGGCCATCCTGGTCTTCGATCCACTTTCCCTGGGCGTGCTGAAGTCGCCCGCCGAGCTGGAGGCAGACATCGCCGTCGCAGAGGGGCAGGTGCTTGGAAATCACCTCAACTACGGCGGGCCGTACCTCGGGATCATCGCCGCTCGGATGCAGGACGTTCGGCGGATGCCCGGACGAATCGTTGGGGAGACGAGCGACGTAGATGGGAAGCGCGGGTACGTGCTGACGCTTCAGGCCAGGGAGCAGCACATTCGGCGCGAGAAGGCGACGTCGAACATCTGCACCAATCAGACCTTGATGGCCGTTGCGGCGACTGTCTATCTGGCCTGGCTCGGTCCCCAAGGGCTTCGCGACCTCGGCGAACAGTGCTTGGCCAAGGCCCACTACACCGCCGAGCGGCTGTCGAACATCTCGGGCGTCGACCTGATGTGGCCGGACGCAGAGTTCTTCAAGGAGTTCGCCGTGAAGCTTTCCGACGGCCGGTCGGCCGAGGGCGTCCAGCGCCGGCTGCTCGATCTCGGGTTCCTCTCCGGCCCGATCGTCGATGGGGGTCTGATGATTTCGGTCACGGAGAGACGCACCCGCGAAGAGATCGACCGATTCGTGAAGGCCTTCGAGGAGGCAGTGTCATGACGGTCGAGCGAGTCGGCGCGCCGGTTCGTGGCCGTGGGCCCGAGGTCGCCGCGCGTACGTTGACCGAACGCGCTCGGAACGGCCGTCGTGCTTCGAGCTTCCCGGAGCTCGACGTCCCGTCCGTGGAGCTCGCTCAAGAGCACCGCGCGCAGGGTCACCGTGCTCTTCCCGAAGTGAGCGAGACCGATATCGTTCGTCACTTCACCCGTCTATCGCAGATCAATTACGGCGTCGACACGGGGTTCTATCCGCTGGGGTCGTGCAGCATGAAGTACAACCCGAAGGTCGCGGAAGCCGTTGCAGCGCTGCCGGGATTCCAGCGCCTGCACCCGCACCAGCCGGAGGACACCATTCAGGGTGCGCTCGAGCTCTTGTGGCGACTGGAACGCGCCCTGTGCGAAATCACCGGGATGGCCCGCGTCACGTTCCAGCCGCCGGCCGGCGCCTCCGGTGAGCACACGGGCCTTTTGATCATGCGGGGGTTCCACACGAAGAACGGGAATCCGCGATCGAAGGTCA
>DATABA010000134.1:0-29749 GCA_036259835.1 Actinomycetota bacterium | reverse complement strand
CGATCCCCAGCTGGAGGACGCCCTTGCCGCACTGGAGCGGGAAGAGCGCGTCGTCTCCGAGGTTCGAACGGCGATCTTTCGAGTCCACGATCAGCTTCAGGAGGAGCTCAAGCGCCGATACCAGGAGAACCCCTCCCAGATCGGACCGGTGTAGCCCCCGCTAATCTCGACGCCAGCAACACCGGGACGGAATCCCAACCCGCAGCGGTAAGGGTCATTCGATCCGGCGTCGAGGAATCGACGCATCTCATCGACGCCGCCGTGGTCGATGTATCCGGCGATGTTGTGGCGGCCGCTGGGGATCCATCGAGGACTCTGTTCGCTCGCTCGTCGATGAAGCCGCTCCAGGCAGCGGTGTCGTCTTCGCTCGCAGCTGCCCCGTTCACGCCGGCCGAGATCGCGGTGATGTGCGGCTCGCACAATGCGGAGCCGGTTCACGTGAAGGCTGTTCGGTCGATCCTCGCCAAGTCAGAGGTGCCGGAGTCGGCGCTGCAGTGCCCGGCGCGGCTTCCGTGGGACGAGGAGAGCCTTCTCGAACGCCCAGAGCGGCGCCGAATCAACTCGGATTGCTCCGGAAAGCACGCGGGGATGCTGGCCGCGTCACGGGCAAAGGGCTGGGACCTTCAGTCGTACCGCCAACCGGACCACCCCCTGCAGCGCGCCATCGAGGGAGCGGTCCTCCGCTCGAGCGGTCTCGACCGGGTCCGAGTCGGCGTGGACGGTTGTGGCGTTCCGGTTCATGCGCTTCCTCTCCGGTCGATGGCCACCATCTATGCGCGCCTTTCAGCACCTGCGCGATGGAATGAGCTCGAGGACGCCATCGGCTCGGCGGTGAACGCGATGACGACCGAGCCTTACATGGTGGCTGGGAGAAACCGAGCGGATACCGCTCTCATGGAGACGGTCGCGGGTCTGGTGGTGAAGGGCGGCGCCGAGGGGCTCATCTGCGCCGCCGTCATCGCGCGGGGTCTCGGCGTGGCCGTGAAGGTGCGGGATGGAGCATCACGGGCCGCGGCGCCGGCTCTCATTCGCGTTCTAGAGATCCTCACAGTCCTCGACGATCGGGCCGTTTCCTCTCTTGCGCAGTTTTCGCGACCTCCCGTCTTTGGGAGTGACGATCGCGTCGGCGAGCTCCGCGCCGAATTCCGACTGAACTTCGGGTAACTGCCGCGTTTCCAGGATTTATCCACTTGTATCCAGGAAGTTTGCAACTGTTTAAATTCCTTGGTAGCCTCCGAGACATGAACGTTCGCGGAGTTGGCGAATACATCAGGAGCCAGCGCACCAACGCGCGCCTTTCCCTGAAGAAGGTGTCGGCGCTAGCCGGCGTGTCCATCCCGTACCTCTCTCAGATCGAGCGGGGGCTTCGGAAGCCGAGTGCAGACATCCTGCAAGCGATCGCCAAGGCACTTCGGGTCTCGGCCGAGACGCTCTACGTTCAGGCCGGCTTTCTCGATGACCGATCCGTGCCCGACGTCGCCACGGCGATCCTGGCCGACCCGACGATCACCGAGCGCCAGAAGCAAGCGCTCCTCCAGATTTACGAGGCGTTTCGAGACGAGACCGGGCGCGCGGGTACCTCCGAAACGGACGTCATCGCCACGGCCGGTCTGGCGACCGAGCAGGAACGCCCCGCGCGCACTCGTTCCACGCAACGGAAGCGCCCCTCGGCTCATGGGCGCCACCCCACACGACCTCACGTCTCATCGAAAGGAGGTGGAACCAGACATGGCGAACACCAAGCGTAAGTACCCATCGGGCAAGGCGCTCGCGGAGTACTACATCTACGTCCCGCTGGGCGCAGCTCAGATCGTCGCCGAGAAGGCCAAGGAGTTTTCCGGCTCGACGTATCAGACGGTCAAGCGTGGCACCGACAACGCGGTCCAGTTCATCCGCGGCGGTCGCGAGAACTTCTTCTCCACGTACGACGACCTTGCCAAGCGCGGCAAGGGCCTCGCGAGCAGCATCGGCCGGATGAGCGCGACGAAGCGCGCAGCCGAGCAGTTCAAGACGGCCCGCTCGAGCTTCCGTCGGGCCGCGCGAGCGACCGGCGAGGCCACCAAGGCCACGGCCACGGCCACCCGAGCGGCGGCCAAGAAGGTCGGCTAGGGGACTCCCGCCCTCGAGCCGACGACACGGGAAAACCCGCTCCCTCGGGGGCGGGTTTTCTCATTGCACAAAGAGCTGCGAGCACTCGCGTCTACCATTGCGAGACCATGAACTCGCGCTCCAGGCGGCGTCGCAAGGACCCACGGCGGGTCGCCGTGATCAGCGTTCATACCTCGCCCGGTGAGCAGCCCGGGACGGGGGATGCGGGCGGCATGAACATCTACATCCTGTCCGTTGCCCGCCGCCTGGCCGAACAGGGGATCGCTGTCGACGTCTTCACCAGGAGCCGATCGACCGATGCTCCCGACGTCGAGCCGCTCTCCCCCGGCAGCAGGCTCATCCGAATCCCCGCCGGCCCGCGTGGTCCGGTGAACAAGGAGGACCTCCCCCGCCTGCTTCCCAGCTTCCTCGGGGGAGTGCTGGCGCACGCGGCGGGAGACGATCATCATGGCGCCCACTCGCCCTACGACGTCGTGCACAGCCACTACTGGTTGTCGGGCTGGGTCGGGACGCACGCCAAAGAGATCTGGGGGGCTCCCCACGTCGCATCTTTCCACACGCTCGGAAAGGTCAAGAACTCCGCGGCGCCCGCGGGCGAGCACGCCGAGCCGCGCGTTCGGCTGAACGGCGAACGGCGTGTGGTGCGGCGAGCCGACCGCCTCCTGGCCCCGACGGCGACCGAAGCTCGGCAACTGGTCGAGCTCTACGGCGCAGATCCCCGTCAGATTCGGATTGTGGCTCCGGGTGTCGATGGGCAGCTCTTCGCCCCCCTGCCGAAAGAGGAGGCACGGCGCCGCCTCGGACTCGACGACCGGCGGCTTATCCTGTTCGTCGGACGTCTCCAGCCGCACAAGGGCCCCGACGTCGCCATCCGAGCGTTCGCTGAAGCCATTCGCCGAGACTGCGAGGCCACGCGGCGCGTCGTGCTGTGGCTGGTGGGCGGCCCGTCGGGCGTGGGGAGCAGCGGTGAAGCGGCGCGGCTCCAAGCGCTCGCGTCTTCTCTGGGGATCGCCGACCGAGTTTCGATCGTGGGCCCACGGCCGCATTCGAACCTCGCGATCTACTATTCGGCCGCCGAGGCGGTCCTGGTTCCCTCTCGATCCGAATCCTTCGGCTTGACGGCATTGGAAGCACAGGCCTGCGGCACACCCGTTATCGCCGCCGACTCGACGGGCCTTCGCCACGTCGTGAAGGATGGCGAAACCGGGTTCCTCGTCGCGAACTGGGATTCACGCCGCTATGCGCAACGGATTCTGTCGTTGTTGACGGATGCCCAGCTGGCGTGGCGCATGGCCGACGCCGGTTCTCACCACGCGAGGCGGTTCTCCTGGGATTCGACGGTCCGCGGCGTTCGCGGCGTGTACGGGGAGCTGCTCAACCGAGACGCGGCGTGATCCAGGGAGCACGGGTCGTTCTTCGTCCGGTCGAGGAGACCGACTACCCGCTCATCCACCGATGGATGAACCACCCGGAGATCTGGCGGTACATGGATTACGAGATGCCGCTGTCGCTCGCCGACGTGGCCCAGGATGTCGAGCGAAGCCGCCGAGAAGGCGAGCCGTACACCATCGAGGTCGACGGACGTCCCATCGGTCGGATCGGCCTGAATCAGTTCAGGTCCAGAGACCGAATCTGCTCCCTGTACATGTATATCGGCGAGCCTGCGTTTTGGGGCCAGGGCTATGCGCGCGAGGCGGTCATGACCCTGCTCGCGTACGCGTTCGGTCGGTGGGATCTCCACCAGGTCGAGTTGTGGACGCTTGGCGACAACAACCGAGCGATCGACGCCTACGCCAGGTGCGGTTTTGTCCAGGAAGCTCGGTTGCGCGACCGTTCCTGGAAGGGCGGTCGGTGGGTGGACCGCGTGCTGATGAGCGTCAACCGGGACGAATTCGCCGTGGCGCGGGAGCGCTGGGAGGCGGCCGTCACGGAAGAGCCCGTCTCTTAATGCTGGTCAGAGGCATTGCGCGTTTTTGTCGAACGGCTTCTTTATGCCGTCTGACCTGCGCTTTTTCCGCTCCACCTGCTGTTTTGGCAGGTTGACTCCACGCAGAGCGTACGTAACATACGCCTTGCTCCGAGCAGCCGAACTGGCTGAGTCAGGGAACCGAATGGGAGCCCCTGGGAAAGCCGTAAGGCCAACTGGGCGCACTTAGCAGTACGGTCGGGACAGCTAACTGGCTGTGCTGTTGGGGAGGCTCGGGAGGCCCCAAAGCCCAACGAAAGGGCGTCACCATAAGGAAACCAAGACAGTTGGGCAGGTTGCTCGGAGCACTAGGCCCGAGGGGCTAACGGGAGTCGCGGACTTCGGTCTGCGGCACACCGAAGGTCCCTCGGGCCCCTAGTTTTTTCGGGGGTCCGCTTCCTATACTCCGGGCCATGACCGGTGCGCTCCCGTGACGTCTTTGCGCGCCCCTTGACGCACTTCCTGCACGCTCCAACGCTCTGGGTCACCGATCGATCCTTTGTTCGCCGGTTGATGACTTCGCATCGGGTCGGCCGGCGCTTGGCCGGCCGGTTCGTGGCGGGCGACACGCTCGAGGACGGCATGACGGTTGCTCGGTCGCTCGCAAACCAGGGGGTGGCCGCCATGCTGAACCACCTCGGCGAAGAGGTGGAGTCAGCAGGGCAGGCCGCCGAAGCCGCGGACGCGTACGTCCGGGCCTTGAAGCGGATCGCGGAAGAACCCGACGTCGACTGCAACATCTCCGTGAAGCCGACGCAGCTGGGTCTGAAGGCGTCGCCCGAGCTCTGCCTGGAGAACCTCGACCGAGTGCTCCAGGCGGCCATCGGTCCCGATCGACGGACGCTCGTCATGATCGACATGGAGGCTCACGAGTACGTCGAGCCCACGCTGGACGTCTATCTCAAGCTCCGCCAGCGATACAGCAACCTCGGCGTGTGTCTACAGTCCTATCTGTACCGGTCCGCCGATGACGCCGCCAGGATCGGCGGGCCCGAGGCCATCGTGCGCATGGCGAAGGGCGCGTACCTGGAGTCCCCGGACGTCGCGTACCAGTCCAGAAGAGACGTTCGCCGGAATTTCGCTCGTTTGGCGGCCACGCTCCTCCTGGCCCGCTCTACCGTGCATTTCGCAACACACGACCCGCGACTGCTCGAAGGTGCGAAGAAATTCATCCGAACCAGGAGCATTTCTAGGAAGCGGTACGAGTTTCAGATGCTCTACGGCGTGCGTCGAGACCTTCAGGGACAACTGGCGCGCGAAGGAGAGCCCGTGCGTGTTTTCATCCCATACGGGACCCAGTGGTACCCGTACCTGACGCGGCGTCTGGCTGAACGCCCTGCCAACCTCTGGTTTTTCGCGTCCAACCTGTTCAGGCGAGGAGGCTGATCGAAATGGCGAACGGCGAGACCGACCGGCGAGTCGCGTTCCTGGGCGGTGGCCGAATGGGCGAGGCGCTCATCGCCGGCCTGATCCGGTCGAACGGAAGAGCCGCCGAGGAAATCATGGTGACGTGCCGTCGAGAGGAGCGTGCCCGCGAACTGTCCGAACGGCTTGGCGTGACGGCCACGCTGTCGAACCCCGACGCCGTTCGATGGGCTCGGACGGTGGTCCTTACCGTCAAGCCGCAGGACATGGAGGCGCTCCTCGGGCAGATCGCGGAACCAATCACCGACTCACACTTGCTGATCTCGTTCGCCGCAGGCATCCGGACGTCGTTCATCGAGAGTCATGTACCGCAGGAGACGCCGGTCGTCCGCGTCATGTCCAACGTCGCGGTTCTGGTCGACGAGGCCATGTCCGCCATCAGTCCCGGCTCCACCGCAGAGGACAAGCACCTGGCGGTAGCCGAGGAACTCCTGTCCTGCGTTGGGCGGGTGATTCGCCTGCCGGAGAAGCACCAGGATGCGGTCACCGCGACGAGTGGATCCGGCCCGGCCTATTTCTTCCTGCTGGCGGAGGCAATGATCGAGGCGTGCATCCTCCTCGGCCTGTCCCGAGACGTGGCGAGCGAGCTGATCATCCAGACCATGCTGGGGTCCTCGCGAATGCTTCGTGACACGGGGCGGCATCCGGTCGAGCTTCGCGAGATGGTGACCTCGCCCGGCGGAACGACGATCATGGCGATTCGGCACCTGGAGCAGGCCGGCGTCCGAGCGGCGTTCCTCAACGCCATCGACGCGGCGTGGAAGCGAAGCTCCGAGTTGGCGATGGGGCACGACCCGAAGGAGGCTTGACCGTATGGGAAGAGGCGACCGCAAGAAAGTTCGGTGGGCGCGCGACCGCGAACGAAAGAAGAAGGAACGGGAAAAGCGGAAGCCGCCAGAAGGCGCGTCCGGCAAAAGCGGCCGCTAGCAAGGTCACGGCGCTTCGAAGCGCCAGGGAAAGGAGGAGTCGATGTTCCCGCTTTCCAAGGGGCGGGTGACGAAGCAGGCGCACGTCGGACTTCCGGATGGAACCTTCGAGGAGGAGCACGGCCGCGAGGCGTTCGAGGGACGGGCGTCTCACCTGTATCGCCTGCATCCGCCAACTGCGTGGATCGAGATCGAGGGCGCTCTCAAGCCCCGGGCGTACGACCTCAACGGCTTGAAGACTTCTGACATGACGGAGCCGGCGGGGGAGTGGCAGCGAATCCTGTGGAACGAAGACGTGGCGCTTTACGTATCGAGGCGGACGGAAGCCATGCCGTACTTCCTTCGGGACGCCGACGGGGACCTTTGCTACTTCGTTCACCGGGGCGCCGGTCTTCTCGAGAGCGACTACGGACCGCTTCGGTTCTCGGAGGGGGACTATCTGGTTGTGCCGAAGGGAACCACCCACCGCCTGATTCCCGAGTCCGACGAGTGCTTCTTCTACATCGTCGAGGCGAAAGGGGAATACCGCCTGCCTGAGAAAGGAATTCTGGGACGGCACGCGCTGTTCGATCCCGGAGTCCTGGAAGCGCCTGATCCCGAACCGCACGAAGAAGAGGGGCGGTTCGAGGTCCGGGTGAAGCGGGACAACGCGTACACGGTCCTGACCTATCCGTTTCACCCGTTGGATGTGGTGGGGTGGCAGGGCGATCTGTGCCCGATCAGGTTGAACGTGAAGGACTTCCGTCCGGTCGTGTCACCGCGGTACCACCTTCCCCCGTCCGTCCACGTCACATTTCAGGCCGACGGGTTCGAGATCGGGACGTTCGCCCCGAGGCCAACGGAAACGGGTGATCCGACGGCGCTGCGCGTTCCGTTCTTCCACTCGAACATCGACAAGGACGAGGTGCTCTTCTACCACCAGGGGCAGTTCTTCTCGCGGGCCGGGATCGGCGAGGCCTTCATCACGCACCACCCCCAGGGGCTTCATCACGGGCCGCAGGCGGCCGCCATCGAGGCGTCGAAGACAAAGGAGTTCGCCGACGAGTACGCGATCATGGTCGAAGCCGACAAGCCGTTCGAGCGCGACGAGGCGCTGGCTGCCGTGGAAGTCGAGGGCTACGCGACCTCGTGGGCCAGGGGACTCGGGCTGATCGACTAACTCTTTGGCCCGGCGGCTTCAGTCGTGTGCAGGCGAAGCGCGCCAATAGGATCGGCGGAGAGTTCGACATCCTGGAACGGCAACGCCTTTCCGTTGGTGCGAATCGTCCAAGACATCCACGCCAGGACATCGCCCGCCTCGAACGGTCGCTCCTGCGACGCTTCAGCGAGGACCCCGCCGAAGAACTCATTCGGCGACTCGAGCGTCTTCACACCATGCGGTTCCCCGTTGATCCGTAACTCGAGCTCGAGCGCAGCACCGCCGACATGCTCGACAGTTACGACGCAGGGACCGAAGGTGGTTGCCGCTCGGCGGCCGTTGCTGCCGTTCGTCCAGTGGGCGAACAAGGTGTAGCCGAAGATGCGGGACTCGTGGCGGCTCATCCGTCGAGCGCGTCCCGCCCCGACGATGCATGCGATTCCGCCGGCAAAGCAGCCGCCATGAAGCGTCGTGATTCTTCCCTGCTCGCCCAAGAGAGTCATTGACTCCGGCGAGGGGACGATGACCGGCAGGAGCCGCGGCCGGGGGACAGTGCACTCGTCCACGACTTCCTCGTCGTCGAGGATGTCGTGGGCGGCGTCGAGGATCGACCCACCGATGTGCCGGACGAGCGCCTCCATGGTGGGGGGAAAGGCGGGGTGGCCGACCGCCTCGGGCAGGTCGACAACCGTCTCGCCCACGCACGCACCGAGGCGCCTGGCGCCCCCCCGGTCGTAGGTGATGAGCCGCATGATGGGGGCCGGATGATACCGCCCGGAGAGGGCGATCCTCGCGAAGGAATGGGAAATTAGGTCGGATGGACCGCCCACGAACGACCGACGTCACGTGGAGCCCTCTGGAGGCCATCCCGGTTCTGCTCATCGCCTTGGCGGTGACCTCACTGGCCGGTATCCCGCTTTTGGATAGGGACGTTCAGCAGGATTTTTGCGGCGGCGCGGCCGTCATCCTGAACCTGGTGGGCGAACTGGCCTTCGGCGTTACCGTCGTCTTGTGGTTGCGGTACGTGAGCAAGGCGAGCGTTGCCGCTCTCCGCTTCCCTCGCCAGCCGTTGCGCGATGTGGCGTCGGGGATTGGGGTAGGAGTCGGGCTGATCTTCTTGGGCGGATTCACCCTCTATCTCGTCCGAGAAGCGGTCTCGCTGTTCACCGGAGAGCCTCCTCAGCAGCCCGAGCAGATCGTGGCGTGCGTCCGCGGGGCGACGCTGGCCTTCATGGCGCCGGTCGTGATCGTGCTCGCGCCGATCTGCGAGGAGATCTTCTTTCGGGGGTTCCTGTACAACGGCCTGCGGCGCAGGCTTCCTGTATGGGGTGCCGCGGTTGTTTCTTCGGTTGTCTTTGGCCTCGTTCATGTCCACCCGCTGCTGATCCCACCGCTCTTCGTCGTGGGGCTCGGGCTGGCGCTGTTGTACGAACGGCAGCAAAGCCTGCTTGCTCCGGTCGTCGCCCACGCAACCTTCAACATTCTGGGGTTCGTGATGATCGCCCTCGGCCGCCAGTAGGGCTTGTGCCGGACGTCCCGCGGTTTCCGAGAACGAATCGCGCAACTCTGGAAGGCCGTGCTTTAGTACAGGCCTAGATTCATGACGGAATGGGCTTTCCGCCGCCCAATCCGATGGCGGGCCTGAATCGACCGAAGGGAGGAATCGTCACATGCCGGAGTTCCCGAGCAAGGAGTGGGTCGACGTCTACGTTGAGCGGATCAGGGCCAGCAAGGACTACAGAGACGCCGCGGCGACCTGGGAGGGCGACGTCGCATACGTCTTCGAACCGGAGCCTGACAAGGGCGTGCCCGAAGAGATCTGGGCGTGGGTCGACCTCTGGCACGGCGAGGTTCGCGACTACCGGTACGGGGTCCCCCCTGAAGAAGGGGAGAAGGCCCGGTTCATCATTCGAGCGCCCTACTCCAGATGGAAGGAAGTCATCAAGAAAGAGCTCGACCCGGTGAAGGGGATGATGCAGGGCAAGCTCAAGCTGAAGGGTGACCTGCCGACGATCGTCCGGTATGTGAAGGCGGCGAACGAGCTGGTGAACCTGGCCGCGAGCGTTCCCACCGAGTTCATCGACGAACGGCAGGGTTCTTCATGAAGGCGGTCGTCTACGAAGACGTCAAGCAGATCAAGGTCGACGATGTTCCCGATCCGGAAATCGAGCATCCCGCCGACGCCATCGTACGGATCACGACTGCCGGGATCTGCGGTTCGGATCTTCACTTTTATCACGGCAAGGCTCCGCTCATGCCGGGGGAGACCATCGGTCACGAGGCCGTGGGAGTCGTTGAGGAAACCGGACCGGAGGTCGGCCGGTTCAAGCAGGGCGAGCGGGTCGTGGTCGCATTCAACATCGCCTGCGCACACTGCTGGTTCTGCCAACACGGCCAGACATCGCTGTGCGAGGAGTTCCGGAACCTCGGCGCGGGCATGTTCGGTGGTGGCCTGGGCGGCGCGCAGGCGGAACGCGTGCGCATTCCGTACGGGGACTCGAACCTCCTCTCTGTCCCGGAGGGAATCGAGGACGAGCGCGCGCTGTTCGTTGGCGACATCCTGACCACCGCGTATTACGGGGCCGCCATCGCTGGGATCGAGCCGGGCGACTCGGTGGCGGTGGTAGGCGCCGGGCCGGTGGGGTTTCTGACCGTCCAGGCGGCGCTCCTGCACGACCCAAAGCAAGTTCTCGCGCTCGACATGGATGAGGCTCGGCTCGACCTTGTGGAGAAGGCGGGCGGCGTGCCGGTGCACGTCAAGGAGCGAAATCCTCAGATGGCGGTGTCCGATCTCACGGATGGACGTGGAGCCGACGTGGTGATCGAAGCGGTCGGCAACACGTCCGCGTACGAAACCGCGTTCGAGGTGGTCCGCCGGGGCGGCCGGATCTGTGTCCTCGGCATGTTCGTCAGCGAGAGCGTCGAGATCCCGCTTGGCGTGTACTGGGCGCGGATGCTGCGCATTCAGTTCGCCGGCATAACACCGGTCCACGCCTACTGGGACGGGGCGATGGAGGCGGTCCGGGAAGGCAAGATCGACCCTCTGCCGATCATCTCGCACACGCTGCCGCTGGAGGAGGCGCCGAAGGGGTACGAGCTCTTTGCTGCACGAGAAGCCACCAAGGTCGTGCTGAAGCCGTGAATGTCCGGTACTGGGACGAAGAGCCGAACGGTCTGGCATCGATGATCGGTGGGTTGATCCAGGGGAACCTCGACGCGCATCCCGAGCGCACGGCGCTCCTGGCATCCCCGGCGACGTACGCAATCGTCGCTCCCGACGTCGACGTCGCCGTGTCGATTCGGCTGAAAGACGGAAGCGTTACGGTCAGGAACGGGTTGGTCGGCAGACCCGACATCGTGATCACGGCCGACTCCGAGGCGCTCCTCGGCCTCTCGTCGGTCCCACTACGATTCGGCCTCCCCGACGCCACGACGAAGGAGGGACGAGAGGTAACCAGGAAGCTGTTGAGTGGGCAGCTCAAGGTCAAGGGGCTCCTCCTGCACCCGCTCAAGCTCGCCCGGCTGAACAGGCTCTTGTCGGTCAACGAAGGAGGGTAGGCATGGCGCGAGGGATTCCGTCCGAGGTCATACGGCACTTCGAGCGCATCCCGCTCTTCCAGTCGATGTCGAAGAAGGCGATCCGCTCACTCGTCCACGCCGCGACGGAGGCCGACATCAAGGCCGGAAAGTCTCTGGTGCGCGAAGGGGAGTTCAGCCGGCACCTCTACGTGATCCTTCGGGGGACCGCCGACGTCACCCAAAAGGGCAAGAAGATCAACGAGCTCGTCCCCGGCGACTTCTTCGGAGAGATGGCGTTCCTCTCGGGCGCTCCGCGCTCGGCCACGGTGACGGCCCGCACCGATCTGCGTGTCATGGTGCTCGGTCCTCGCGAGCTCGACGTGATCATCGACAAGGAACCCACCCTTGCCAGGCGAATGCTGGCGGCGATGGCTCATCGAGTTCGAGCCACCGAGACCTCCGTGACGCACTGAATCGAGTTCGAACTTGCCCGCCCCACAGACTAAGTACGCAAAGAGCGGCGACGTCAACATCGCGTATCAGGTGGTCGGCACCGGAACGATCGACCTCGTATGGGTCCCCGGGTGGATCTCGCACCTGGACGCGTTCTGGCAAATACCGCGGTACGCGAGCTTTCTCGAGCGCCTGGCGTCGTTCTCGCGCCTGATCCTGTTCGACAAGCGGGGCACCGGCCTTTCAGACCCCGTTCCCGTCGACCAGCTCGCCACCCTCGAACAGCGAATGGACGACCTTCGAGCCGTTCTCGACGCGGTCGGCTCGTCGAGAGCCGCCCTGTTCGGCGCTTCCGAGGGTGGATCCATGTGCACCCTCTTCGCCGCTACCTATCCGGACCGAACGACCGCGTTGGCCCTGTACGGCGCCTACGCCAACTTTCTCTGGGATCCTGAGACCCCTTGGGGCTACGGAGATGAGGGAGCTGCACTCATGCTCCGGGGCATGGAGGAGTCATGGGGTGACTTGGGAGGCCTGCTGCAGTATTGGGCGCCCAGCGTTGCGGACGATGAGGCGGCGCAGGAAACCTGGAATTTCTCGCTCAGGATGTCGGCCAGTCCGCGCGCCGCTGTTACGTACTTTGGGATGATGCCCGAGATCGACGTCCGACATGTGTTGCCTACCATTCGGGTGCCCACGCTGGTCCTGCACCGGCGTGATGACAGGCTCATCGACGTCCGAGCCGGGCGGTATCTGGCGGAGCACATTCCGGGCGCCAAATTTGTCGAACTTCCCGGAATCGATCACCTGTGGTGGATAGCCGGCGACTCCGAATCGCTGCTGGACGAAGTGCAGGAGTTCCTCACAGGCGTTCGTCCTGCTCCCGTGACCGACACGGTGCTGGCCACCGTGCTCTTCACCGACATCGTCGACTCGACGAGAAGGGCTGCGGAGCTCGGGGACCGCCGGTGGAGACGGCTTCTCGAAGACCACAACCACGTGGCTCGTAGGGAGCTCGAAAGATTTCGCGGACGGGAGATCAAGAACCTCGGGGACGGAATCCTCGCCACGTTCGACGGACCGGCTCGATCGATCCGCTGCGCGCACGCTCTTCGTGACGCGCTTCGCCCTCTGGGGGTTCAGATTCGATCCGGCATTCACACCGGAGAGTGCGAGGTCATGGACGGGGACGTGGGTGGAGTCGCCGTGCACATCGGCGCTCGGGTCCTCGGAATGGCCGAGCCCGGTGAAATCCTCGTGTCGAGCACGGTGAAGGACCTCGTGCCGGGTTCGGGCATCCGGTTCGAAGATCGGGGGAGCCATCAGCTCAAGGGTGTCCCGGGGGAGTGGCGCCTCTTTGCGGTGCAGGGCACCTGACCACCGGCCGCGTAGCCTAGGCGTCAATGGACATCGCCACACTTGCCGAGCAGGTTCTCGCTGGCGACCGGCGCGCCATGGCTCGAGCGATCTCCCTCGTCGAGGACGGGTCGCCGGAGCTCGTGGAGCTGTCGAAGGCCATCTACCCGAAGACGGGAAAGGCCTACACGATCGGGCTGACGGGTTCGCCGGGCGTCGGTAAGTCGAGCTTGGCCGAACAACTCGTGCGAACGGTCCGCGGCCGCGACGAGGCCGTCGCCGTACTGGCCATCGACCCGACGTCGCCCTTCACCGGCGGCGCGCTGCTCGGAGACCGGGTCCGTATGCAGGTCCACGCCACGGACCCCGGCGTATTCATCCGTTCCATGGCGACGCGGGGTCATCTCGGCGGGATGGCGCTCGCGGCGCCGGAGGCCATTCGGATCCTCGACGCGTCCGGAAAGGACTTCATCGTCGTGGAGACAGTGGGAGTCGGCCAGGCGGAGGTCGAAGTGGCCGGGGCGACCGACACGACCCTCGTGGTGGTCGCTCCTGGCTGGGGCGACGCAGTTCAGGTAGCGAAGGCGGGAATCCTGGAGGTCGCGGACATCTTCGTGGTGAACAAGGCCGACCGCGAGGGAGCCGACGAAGCGGTACGAGACCTGAGGAACATGCTTTCGATTGGACCGAAGACCGAGTGGCGCCCTCCGATCGTGAAGACATCAACGGCGACGGGGGAGGGTATTGCCGACCTCTGGGCGGCGATCGAGAAGCACCGGAAACACCAGGAGTCGTCCGGGGCGCTGGAACGCAAGCGCACGAAACGAATCCTCGACGAGGTGAAGGACATGGCCGCGCTTCGCCTTCGTGAGCGAGTGGCCGGTGAGCTCAGCGAAGACAGCGGGGCATTCCTGGTGGAAGATCTTGCCGCACGGCGCGCCGACCCGTACCGCGCCGCTGAGATACTTCTGGAACGAGTCATGGGACAGGAAGATCGAATGATGACCGGAGCGCAAGGACGAGCGGGGGCAACGCCATGACCCAATCCGAGTACGAGCGCTGGCGGCAGCACTATCGCGAGGCCGGGGAACGAGACGCCGACTTCGAAACATTGTCCGGCGAGGACCTGGAGCCGCTCTACACACCCCAGGACATCGAGGGGCTGGATTACGAGCGCGACCTTGGGTACCCGGGGCACTACCCGATGACCCGCGGCGTCTACCACACCATGTACCGCGGCCGGCTGTGGACCATGCGCCAGTTCGCCGGCTATGGATCGCCGGAAGAGACCAACGCCCGGTACAAGTTCCTCCTCAGGCACGGGCAGGGAGGGCTCTCCGTGGCCTTCGACATGCCCACGCTCATGGGCCGCGACTCGGACGACCCGCGGAGCGAGGGCGAAGTGGGGCGGTGCGGGGTGGCCACGGACTCACTGGCCGACTTCGAGACGCTGTTCTCCGGCATCCCGCTCGGCGACATCACCACCTCGATGACCATCAGCGGACCGGCGGTGGTGGTGTTCGCGTTCTTCCTCGCGGCCGCGGAGAAGCAGGGCGTGCCCTGGAAGACGCTGGACGGGACGCTTCAGACCGACATCCTCAAGGAGTACATCGCCCAAAAGGAGTGGATCTTCCCGCCGCGGCCACACCTTCGGCTGATCGGGGACCTCATCGAGTTCTGTGCGTCGGAAGTCCCGAAGTTCCACCCCATCAGTGTGTCCGGCTACCACATTCGGGAGGCCGGCTCGACCGCGCAGCAGGAGCTGGCGTTCACGTTGGCGGACGGATTCGCCTACGTGGAGCTGGGAAGGGACCGCGGGCTCGACGTGGACCGGTTCTCACAGGGGCTTTCGTTCTTCTTCAACGCCCACATCGACTTCTTCGAGGAGATCGCGAAGTACCGCGCGGCCCGCAGGATCTGGGCCAGATGGATGAAGGAGCACTACGGCGCGCAGGACGAGCGGTCCTGGCGGCTCCGGTTCCACACGCAGACCGCGGGTGTGTCACTCACGGCGCAGCAGCCCGAGAACAACATTGTGCGCACGGCCATCGAGGCGCTGGCGGCGGTGCTCGGCGGCACGCAGTCGCTGCACACAAACGCGTTGGACGAGGTGCTCGCCCTTCCGACGGAGAAGGCGGCACAGATCGCCCTTCGAACCCAGCAAATCATCGCCTACGAAACCGGCGCGGCGAACGTCATCGATCCTCTGGGGGGGTCGTACTTCGTTGAAGCACTCACCAACCGCATAGAGGAGGCCGCGGAGGAGTACTTCGCGAAGATCAAGGAGATGGGGAAGGGCTCGATGCTCGAGGGCATGCTCGTCGGGATCGAGAGCGGCTACTTCCAGGGCGAGATAGCCGACGCGGCGTTCCGGGAGCAGGAGCTCTACGAGAAGAGCCGAAAGATCAAGGTCGGCGTCAACGAGTTCGTCGACCCGAACGAAGGGCCCATCGACATCCTGGTGATCCCGCCGGAGACGGAAGAAAGGCAGATCCAGAGCGTCCAGCGGCTTCGCGGACGGCGGGATCAGGCCGACGTGGACCGCTGCCTGGACCGGCTGAAGTCGGCTGCCCAGACGGACGAGAACCTCATGCCGCTCCTGGTCGATTGCGCACGGGCCTATTGCACCGAAGGCGAAATCATCGATTCGCTCCGTGAGGTCTTCGGCGAGTACACGGAACTACCCCAGTTCTGATTCGGCTTCTGTAGCCCGCTCTCGACCCGTCTGCGTCTTTCGGCCTCCCCTTCTTGGGGTACGTGGAAATGCCCCGAGAGACGGATTCAATCGACCGCTCTCTTCTCTACCGTGAGGTCCCTACGAAAGGGGACGAGAGATGAAGCAGTGGGACCTTCGAGGAGTGACGTACGCTGCCGGCCGAACCGCCCGCGGACGGACGGAAACCGATACCACCCGTGTGGTCGAATCTGGCCTTTCGATTTCGGTACGCCCGACGTTCGATTCGGTTCGCGTCCTGGTGGACCAGCTTCCGGCGGTGATATGGACGACGAACGAAAACCTGACGTTCACCTCGGCCGTGGGCGCCGCACTGAGCAATGTTGGACTGGGGCCGAACCAGATCGTGGGTGCCAGCCTTCACGACTTCTTTCACGAAAACGCCTCTGCGACCATTGACGCCCACCGGCGCGCCCTCGGTGGCGTGACCGCGACCTACCGCATGCTATGGGGAGATCGCGTCTTCCACGCGCAGGTCGCTCCACTGCGGGATGCGGACGGCGAGACGATCGGCACGATCTGCGTCGGTGTCGATGTCGACCAGCCGGATGACGAGGAGTGGCGGTTCCTGACGCCGGGCTGATCTGCCCTCGGACTCACCCTCCGAAGATCGCCGGAAGCACCGATTCCTTGCCGAGTACGAACAGCGATCCCAGAATCAGGCTGAAGACGGCGGTCAGCACGGCCACCGTTGCGTAGAGCGGGAAGTTTGTCGACGCTCTGAGGAATCCCCACGCCGATCCCACGGCGATCAGCGAGTTCGAGCCGAGCAGCCCGATGATGAACGCGACGAGCACCGCGATTCCAGCCGCTCGGCCGCCGGCGCCGGCGGCGGTGAGGAAGATCAGCACCTGGGTCGGCGTCTCCGCCCCGACGCCGTGGATCATCCCGACGCCGAACGACGTCATTCGCGTGTAGTTCTGGAAGACGTCATCGCGTTCCGGAGCGGCGTGGTGATGGTGGCCAGGCTGCCCGTGGTGACCGTGGTGCCAGTCGTGCGCCGAGACGGATTCGCCTTCGATTTCCTCGGAGAGGTCCGCGTCCCTTGCCGGAGCAAGTTCGGTGTGGCCACCGCCCACTCTCTCCCGGACCCACCTTGCGCCCTTTCGCACTCCGGCGAAGACGAGCATCCAGCGACTGCGAAGCCGAAAGTCCCGGCCGTGCTTCAGGAGTGAGACGAGGACGTACACGCCGAGCACGAGGAGCGTGACGCCGACCACGCGGCCCATGATCGCGTCCACATTCGAGGGAAGTCGGTCTCCCGCAAGGATGGCCAGGATGCCGAGCGCCAGGACCACCAGGGCGTGACCCAGGGCGTACAGCGTGGCGAAAACGACGCCCTTCCGTCTCTCCTCCTGCGAGCTGGTGATGTCGGTGATGGCGGCGATGTGGTCCCAGTCGATCCCGTGACGGAACCCGAACCAGAACGCCGCAACGACGAGTCCGAATCCGAGGCCCTCCCGGGCCGCCTGCGCGATCAGATGTGCCTCCCCGCTCCGCCCGCGACATCGATCGAGGCCCCCGTGATGAACGTGGCTCGCTCGCTGACGAGGAACGCCACGATTCCGGCCACCTCTTCGGGTTTGCCGAACCGGCGCATCGGAATCTGATTCTCCGCCACTCGCCGGTAGAACTCTTCTTCAGGTAGGTCCGGTGCTTGCTTGCGATGAATGTTCTGCCAGTTCGGCGTGAGCACCGAGCCGATGTTCACGCTGTTCACCAAGATGTTCTCCGGGGCCAGGTGGATGGCCAGCGTCTTGGTGAGTGAGATACACGCGGCCCGGTTCACACTGGTGGCGAAGAGGGTCGGGTCGGGCGACCGACCGAGGACCGCGTTGATGTTTACGATCCTCCCGCCTCTGCGGGCCCGCATGTGCGGGAGGACCTCTCGCGTGAACCGGATCATCGAGAACTGCTTGACGTTGATGTCGTCCTGCCAGTTCTGGTCGGTGAGCGCGTCGAAGTTGCCGGGATAGGCGCGCCCGGCGTTGTTGACCAGGATGTCGACGCCGCCCAGGGCGTCGGCCGCCCGGGCCACGAAGTCCTTGACTTGCTCGGGAACCGTGACGTCGGCCGGCTGCGCATGGATATCGACGCCCCGGTCGGCCAGCCGGTCACGTGCATCGAAGAGCTCGTCTTGGTTGCGAGCGCAAATGGCGAGAGACACCCCCTCGCCGGCCAGCTCGCTGGCTATGGCGAACCCAAGACCCTTCGAGGCGCCGGTGACGATTGCCCTCTTGCCTCGGATGCCGAGATCCACGCCGCCCTCCCGGGGATGTATTCGGGCCTACAACGCAGAAAAGGAGCCGTCTCCCTTCGGAGACGGCTCCTCTTCACAGCGGACGGTCGTCGATGCGAGGGGGGGTTCGGAGGTCCGGCGAACCGCCCGTCGACCCAACGATGCCCCTTCTTCGTCCGCGCAAACCTTCCACAGGCCAAAAATCTACATTGATGCCGGCCGGTGTCCCGGCGGAGAGACGGATCGGGACGCGAATAGACTGACCCGGTCGTGTCGCCCAGTCCTGTCGCCAAAGGAGGGTCCCCATGGGAGAGATGGTCCGGCTCGAGGTCGAAGACGGTGTGGGCACCATCCGGCTGGACCGGCCCCCCATGAACGCCATCAACGAGGAATTGACCCGCGACCTTCGCGACGTGGCGCGGGAAGCGTCGGTCCGTGACGACGTGAAGGCGGTGGTGCTGTGGGGAGGGGAGAAGATCTTCGCGGCGGGCGCCGACGTGAAGATGATGGTCGACATGGCCCCCAATGAAGTGACGCCGATGATCACGGAGCTACAGGAGACGTTCAACCTGGTGGAGGAGATCCCCAAAGTCACCATCGCGGCGATCAACGGGTACGCCCTCGGGGGCGGATGTGAGCTCGCCATGTGTGCGGACTTCCGCTTCGCCGCCGAAGATGCCCGGATCGGCCAGCCGGAGATCCAGCTGGGGATCATCCCTGGCGCAGGAGGGACCCAGCGGCTTCCGCGGCTGATCGGTCCGGCCCGGGCGAAGGACCTGATCTATTCGGGCCGCCACGTGAAAGCGGAGGAGGCCGAGCGAATCGGTCTGGTGGACGCAGTTTTCCCGGCCGACTCGGTGCACGCCGAGGCGGTTCAGGCCGCGAAGCGCTATGCGGGCGGACCGGTCGTCGCGCTTCGAGCGGCGAAGATGGCCATCACGTCCGGAGAGCGCACCGACTTTCGGTCGGGGCTGCTGCTGGAGCGCGAGGCATTCGCCGGGCTGTTCGCCACCGAGGACCAGAAGCTCGGGATGCGGTCGCTTCTGGAGCAGGGACCCGGAAAGGCCACGTTCGTCGGCCGATAGAGGGCGCTCATCGCATCGCGCCCGGGACCTACTCGTGAATCTCGAGGAACTCGATCCGAAGCAGGCGAACGTCCTGTACCACGACGCCGCCGCGAAGGCCTACGACACGAAGTGGGCGATCTCCTTCGAGCCGCGTTCGACGCGCTATGTCCGTGATCGGGCGGTCTGGATGCTGCCGCGACAGAGGTACGGACGGGTCCTAGAGGTCGGATGCGGCACCGGGTTCTTGATCCTGAACTTGTGGTTGGCGGGGTACGTCGAGGAGGCGTATGCCTGCGACATCTCGGCGGGCATGCTCGAGGTCTGTGCGGAGAGCGCACGCCGGGTGGGGTGCGACCTGAACCTGCGAGTGGCGGACGCGGAACGACTCCCATACGAGGATGGCGAGTTCGATCTTGTCGTCGGACATGCTGTGTTACACCACCTTCCCGAACCCGAGGCGGCGCTTCGAGAGATCCATCGCGTCCTCCGTCCCGGAGGGGCGGTGTGGATTCTCGGGGAACCGAGCCGCCTGGGTGACCGCATGGCGAGGGCGGCGGGGCAAATCACCAGCACGGCGATGAGAACGGCGGCGCGGTTCATACCGCCTGTCCGGAAGCCGGCGGTCGATTCGGACGGCAAGGAAGACCGGATTCTCCGTGAACTGGAGTGGAGCGTGGACCTCCACACGTTCGTGCCCGCCCAGGCGGCGGCGATGGCGGAGCGAGCCGGATTCGGCGACGTCCGAGTGGAAACGGAAGAGCTTCTTTCTTCGCTCGTTGGGTGGACGGTCCGAACCGTCGAAGCCGAGGTCCCTTCGGGTCTTCTCGGGCGGCGGTGGGCTCGGGCGGCCTATCGGACCTGGGTCGGGCTGTCGGCCATCGACCGCCGGCTGTACCGATGGCTGCCGAAGGACGTCTTCTACAACGTCCTGCTGTATGGAGAGAAGGGTGAATGAGCCGCGTAGTTCGGTGGCTGCGGTTCGTCCGGGACAGGCGCCTGTACCAGCCGAGGTACTGGGTGCTCGCGCTGAAGTACCTGTGGGTCTTCAAAGTCCGTAATCGCCACATCGTCACGCGCGGTTTCGTCTTCCTCGAACCCGGGTCGGAGGTGCACTGCCGGCGCGGCCTGGCCCGCATGGAGCTCGGACGCTGGGTTCACGTCGGAAGGAGAACCGCCATCCGATCCCACGAGGGTTTCCTTCGGATCGGCGACAGGGTGGTGTTTGGATCGGACGACACCATCAATTGCTACCTGGACGTCGAGATCGGCGACGACTGCATCCTCGCCGATCGCGTCTACATCGGAGACTTCGACCATCGCTTCGGCGACCCGTCGGTCCCGATTCGAAGGCAGGGAATCGCGACGACGCCGGTGCGGATCGAGAAGGACTGCTGGATCGGGGAGAAGGCGTCGATCATGCGTGGAGTGACTGTGGGACGCGGCTCCGTGATCGGCGCGAATGCGGTCGTTCCCAGGGACGTGGCGCCCTACTCGGTCGCCGCCGGGAACCCGGCGAGGGTAGTCAGAACTCGCAGGAGCTGATTGGCCTCGTCCCCGCGACGCCCCACTGTGCGGCCAAAAGCAGGTCCACATGGGGATTGCCCGCAACACCGAAAATTGGGTCAATCGGCGTTCGGAACTGAAGGGTTCCTCGTCCCGGCTTAAGCGGAAGGGTTGCGTTCTGCGGTGATTCGGTCCGCGATCGAGCGCGCTTCATCGAGGCGGGCGCGATCGACGAACAACCGCACACCGAATTCCCAGATCTGACTGAGGTAGCCGGGCTCCTTGTACCACCACACGATGCCGGCGGCCTCGAGCTCTCCTGCGATCTCGTTGGCGGTCTCACGGGTGTATTGCCCGAGGTGGACGGTGGTGATGTTCTCGCGTCTCTCGCTCACGGCCTCATCCTTGCAGAGAGGGGCGGATGCTAGCCTCGAAGCGTGACCCAGAAACCGTCTGTACTCGTCGCCATGAGCGGGGGAGTCGACTCCTCGGTTTCCGCCGCGTTGCTTCACGAGTGCGGCTACCGCGTGCTGGGCTCCCACCTCAAGCTGGTTCATCTCGATGGGGTTGATCACGGCTGCTGCGGACCGCAAGCAGAAAGCGACGCCCGGGCCGTTGCCGACACGATCGGCTTCGATTTCGAGATCGTCGACATGAGCGCTGAGTTCGAAAGAACCGTACTGTCGGATTTCTTCTCGGAGCATCGAGACGGGAGGACCCCGAATCCGTGTGCGCGCTGCAACGAGCACATCAAGTTCGGAGCGTTCCGCGCCCGAGCAGACGCGCTCGGCTTCGACTTCGTCGCCACCGGCCACTACGTGAGGACGTGGCTGGACGAGCGGGGAACCTGGCATTTGGGTCGGGGACTCGATCGAGGCAAGGACCAGTCGTACATGCTCCACATGCTGGGCCAGGAAGAGATCGCCCGGTCCCTCTTCCCAGTGGGAGGGCAGACCAAGGCAGAGACTCGCGCGCATGCCGAGCGCCTGGGGCTGCCCGTCGCCTCGAAGCCCGATTCGCAGGAGGTCTGCTTCGTTCCCGGCGCCGACCATGGAGCCTTCCTCGAGCGGCACGCCCCGGATTTGGTACGGGCCGGAACCGTCGAAGACTCGGGCGGCCGTGCCCTTGGCGCTCACGATGGAACCTTTCGGTTCACGATCGGCCAGCGTCGTGGGGTCGGCGTCTCGACCGGTGAGCGCGCCTATGTCGTGGATGTTGACCGGGACCGCAATCGCATCGTGGTCGGCCCAGGCGAGCTGCTGGCGCGGCGGGGGCTCGTGGCAGACCGCGTCCATTGGGTGGGTGGCGACCCTTCGGCCGATGGTCCGTTCGAGGCCGACGTACGGATCCGCTACCGGGGAGATGACGTCCCCGCCGTCATCGAAGCCGTGGATCAAGACAGGGTCCGTGTGGAGTTTCGTGCCCCGCAACGAGCCGTAGCGCCCGGCCAGAGCGTCGTCTTCTACCGCCGAAACGAGGTGCTCGGAGGGGCCCGCATCACCGAAGCGCTCCGGTAACGCCGCTCGCCGTCATCGGCGGCGTGTACCCTTCCACTCCTTCGCCATGGCCAGGACCCGTCAGCGGCAGACCGAAGAGCGACGAGAACCCGAGGAGCGCCGGCGTTCCGAAGCGAAACGCCGTGTCGAGGAGCTTCGGGATCTCATCAACTATCACGACTATCGCTACTACGTACTGGACGACCCTGAGGTCTCGGATGCGGAATACGACGAGCTCATGGGGGAGCTCCGGCGTTATGAGGAGGAGTTCCCGGAGCTCGTCACCCCCGGCAGCCCGACCCAACGCGTCGGCGGCACGCGCGCTGCGGAGCTGTTTGCTCCGGTTCAACACCGCCTTCCGATGCTCTCGCTCGACAACGCCTTCTCCTGGGAGGAGCTGAACGCCTGGGGGAAGAGGGTCGAACGGGTAGTCGGACGGCAGGCTGACTTCGTTTGTGAGCTGAAGATCGATGGGCTGGCCGTCGCCCTGACGTACGAGAACGGGCAGTACGTTCGGGGCGCTACCAGGGGCGACGGGTTCGTGGGCGACGACATCACCGACAACATTCGGACCATTCGCGCCGTGCCCATGAGGCTCCGCGCCTCCGATCACCCCCAAGTGCTGGAGGTTCGCGGTGAGGTCTACCTCCCGGTCAAGGCCTTCGAGAAGCTCAACGAAGAGCTGGCCGCCCGAGGTGAGCGTGTATTCGCCAATCCCAGGAATGGCGCGGCCGGGAGCCTTCGCCAAAAGGATCCATCGATCACGGCGTCACGGCCCCTCCGCTTGTGGTGCCACGGGCTGGGAGTCGCTGAAGGACGGCGGTTCCAACGCCATTCCGAGATGCTGGCGTACCTCCGAGACGCGGGCCTTCCGGTCGATCCCAGAACGGATCGAATGGAGACGCTCGAGGAGGTCTTCAACTTCTGCGAGCGGTGGCAGCGCGACCGGCACAGCATCGACTACGAGATCGACGGCGTCGTCGTGAAGGTCGACCAGATCTCGCTCCAGGAAGAGCTCGGGGCCACCAGCCACGCGCCACGGTGGGCCATCGCATACAAGTTCCCACCGGAGGAACGGACAACGCTCCTTCGAGAGATCGGCGTCCATACCGGACGCACCGGGGTCGTCACCCCATTCGCATATCTGGAGCCGGTCTACGTGAGCGGGGTGACGGTTACGACCGCGACGTTGCATAACGAAGATGAAGTCAAGCGCAAGGACGTTCGGGAGGGGGACACGGTGATCGTCCGGCGTGCCGGGGACGTCATCCCCGAAGTCGTCGGACCAGTCGTCTCGAAGCGGCCGAAGAACGCGAGACCCTGGCAGTTTCCCAAGAAGTGTCCGTCGTGCGGAACCGCACTGGTACGCCGAGAGGGGGAGGCCTATTGGAGATGTCCGAACCGACGGGGGTGCCCCTCGCAGAACATCGAGTGGCTGTTCCACTTCGCTTCCAGAGGCGCCATGGACATCGAGCACCTCGGTTACAAGACCGGGATGGCGCTCCTCGACCGCGGGTGGGTGAAGGACCCCGCGGACATTTATCGCCTCACTTCGGAGCGGCTGGCGGAGCTGCCCGGGTTCAAGGACAAATCGATTTCCAACCTCATGTCCGCGGTCGAGGCGTCAAAGGACCGCCCCATCTGGCGCCTCCTGGTCGCGCTCTCCATTCCGCACGTCGGCGGGCACGTCGCGCAGGTCCTGGCTCGAGCGTTTCCCTCGCTGGACGAGCTTCAGTCCGCGACGGTTGAAGATCTCAACGCCATCGAAGGCATCGGTCCAGAAATCGCCCGAAGCGTCCACGCCTGGTTCCAGGAGCGCGAGAGCCGTGATCTCATCAAGCGTCTTCGCGAAGCCGGTGTTCGCGTTCGCGACGAGAAACCCGAAGCGCCTCCAGAGGGACCGCTCAGCGGAAAGACCATCGTCATCACGGGGAGCCTTCAGGCGATGAGCCGGGACGACGCGACCAGGGCCGCGCAACAAGCCGGAGCCACCGTCCCGTCGAGTGTTTCCAAGAAAACGGACTTCCTCGTGGTCGGGGAGAATCCCGGGTCGAAGTACGACCGAGCGCTTCAGCTCGGCGTCGAGACGATTGACGAAGAGGAATTCCTCAGGCGCTTGAAGGGATAGGCGCCGCAGATTTCGACTCGCTCGCTTGCCGGGCGACCTCCAAGTAGAGCTCTGCGCACCGCTTCGCGTCGAGTGCCGTGCTGGCGTACTCGCGGGCCTTCTGTTCGAGTGCGGTCCGAAGACTTGGGTTCTCCGCCAGGCGGACGAGATGCGTTCCCACTTCCTCTGACTGATCGCCGTCCACCTCGACTTTCAGCGCCACGTCGTTGGGCACCTCGCTGAACGAACCCACGTTGTTGACGATGGCTGCTCGTCCTACGGCCAACGCTCTGGCGAGCGTTCCGGACGCCTCACCCGCGCTGGGCCAGCGAAGGTTCACCACCACGTCACACGCCTTCAGATACAGGTAGAACCGGGGAAGGTCGAGGAACCCCGTCAGTCGAACCCGTCGTTCCAGGCCCAGAGCGGCGATGAGGTTGAGCACCCCGAACCCGAGATGGTTCGCGCCCACGACGAGGAGCAGTGCGTCGGGTCGGCGCTGCGCCAGTCGAGCGAACCCGCCCAACACCGCCCCGGGTTGCTTCGGCTTCGTGATGAACCCGAATTGTCCAACCAGAAAGGCCTCACGCGGCAAGCCCAGGCGCGCCCGGGCCTCCTCTCGAGTCACGGCGGCCACGTCCGTCGGAGGTTGGAGGGCATAGTGCGGGATAACAGTGATCGGAACGTCCGGAGCAACCTCGGCCAACCGCTCGGCCACATCGTGACTGTGCGTGATAAGCGCCTTAGACGACCGAGCGATATGCACGTTCAGCGGAAAGACGAACTTCTCGAGATGCGTGGCGATGCCACGGCCGCGAAGATCGGCAAGTTGCCCCCCCAACGCCCCGTAGTCCATCTCGAGGACGTCGCGGTACCACTCCCGGTGACTCCCGTGGTGGTCCTCGAACAGCATGGCCTCCAAGAGGTGGTGCAGGACGAAGTCATGAAAAACGGCGATTCCTGGATGCGCGCGCGCTGCCTGATACACGAACCGATGAAAAGGGTTGTTTCCGAGGTGATAGAAGGCCGCGTCGTAACCATCAAGTCCTCGGTCGAGCATCCACGGTGGAAACACCAGGGCACCCGGCCGCGGAGAGGTGACCGGTATGCCGGCCGGCGCCTTCGGCTTGAGCAGCGAGCGAAGGCGCTGATCGGGCGGACGAATGGAGAACGCGTGGACCTCGGTGCGCTCGGCGATCCTGGGCAGCAGCTCGAACGAATAGTCCGAAACACCCGCGGGGATGGGAGGAAGGGGAGAAAACCACGCGACGCGCATGGCTCACTCCATGGCTTGCGTCAGCGCCGCGGGCGCCTCACGCCTCTCGGCTCCTTCCCCTGAACGAAACGCCGGAGTGGAGGTTGCGTCACCTTCCGCCTGCTCCAGGTCGCGTCGCAGCGCTTCGACCGAGGCGCGAAGGTTCTGAACTTCCTCGCGGAGCTCCCGCAGCTCGGTCCCGTGACGGGCCCGAAGTCCCTCGAGCTGCCGGTGGAATCCCTCCATGACCACGTCCATTCGGTCAAGGAGATCTTTCATCAAGCGGTGCGTGAGGCTGGGCCGGCGGGCGAGAATCTTTCCCTCGAGCTCTTCGATCCGGAGCTGTTTCTGGCGATCGTAGATTTCGTGGCTCAATGACCGCATGTAGGCTCGGACCGCGCGGCGTCGCCGGTACGACTCGATGTATCGCTCGGGCAGAAGGTTCTTGAGCAGGTTCTTGAAGAGACCCATCGGATGATCAGCCTAGCGTACCGATCGAGCGCTGAGCTGTTGCGACGTTTTGATTGCATTCGCTCAGCTGCCACGCATGAGGTGCTTGCTAGACTCACGAGCTGCAGCACTACTTCAGTTCGAAACCCGCCCCGAGGTAGCAATGGCCACGCCTGCTGTTTCACATCCCGTCGTCAGAACGTCGGAGCCGACGAGGCTTGGGCTCCGCGTCCGTCTGCGTGACCTGTGGGCGTGGCGTGAGCTATTGGGGAACCTGATCCGGCGAGAGATCAAGGCGAAGTACAAGACGTCGGTACTCGGCGCGGCGTGGTCGATGCTCAACCCGATGCTCTACCTGGCGGTGTTCACCTTGGTATTCAGCGTCCTGCTGAATAGGGGAATGCCCAACTTCCCCGTTTACCTGCTGTCCGGATTGCTCGCGTGGGGACTGTTCTCCAGTTCGGTTTCCCAAGCGGCCCGTTCCGTCGTCGACAACTCGAGCCTGGTGACCAAGGCGTATTTCCCCTCCGAGGTTCTCCCGCTGGCCACCATCGGGAGCACGATGTTCGACCTGGCACTGCAGGCGCTCGTCCTCGCCGCATTCATGGTGATCTTTCGTGTTGGGGTGCTCGGTTGGAACCTCCTCCTTCTTCCACTGTCGCTCTTCGCACTGCTGACGTTCACGGCTGCGGTGGCACTCTTCGTCGCCGCCGCTAACGTCCGGTACCGGGACGTGCAGCACCTTCTCGCCATTGCCCTCCTCGCGTGGTTTTGGATGACGCCGATCGTCTACCAGAGCGGCTTTGTCTACACAACGCTCGCTCAACGAGACCTGCTCGGGGTGTCCCTCTACCAGCTGTATCTGGCGAACCCGATGGCGGTGATCGTGGAGGGCTTTCATCGCGCGCTGTACGGTGCCGTCGCTCCCGGCGGCGAGCTGGTGTTGCTGCCGGTCTCAGTCTCATGGCTCGCGCTGATCATCGGCGCCGTTGCCGTGGGCTCGCTGGTTCTGCTGCTGCTGACATGGTCGTTCTTCTTTCGACGGTCCGGCGATTTCGCGGAGGAGCTGTAATGGATCCGGCGATCACCGTGGAAGGAGTCGGCAAGCGGTTTCGGCTCCACCGCGACCGCCCGTCATCGCTGAAAGAGCGACTCATCCGGCTCCGAAGCAAGTCCGAGGACCTGTGGGCGCTGAAAGGCGTCTCTCTCGAGGTCCCTCAGGGCTCGACGCTGGGATTGATTGGCCCGAACGGCTCGGGGAAGACCACGCTCCTCAAGATCATCGCCGGGATCCTTCGTCCAACCGAAGGTCGCGTCACCACTCGCGGAAGGATCGCCCCGCTACTTGCACTGGGGGCGGGCTTCCACCAGGAGCTGACCGGACGCGAGAACGTGTACCTCAACGCATCGATCCTCGGGCTGTCCCGTCAGGAGACCGACCGGCTTTTCGACGACATTGTGGGCTTCGCCGAACTGGAGAACTTCATCGACAACCAGGTGAAGTTCTATTCGTCCGGGATGTACGTGCGGCTTGGTTTCGCGGTGGCGGTTCACGTCGACCCGTCGATCCTCTTGGTCGACGAAGTGCTCGCCGTCGGAGACATCGCGTTCCAGGCGAAGTGCCTGGAACGGGTTGAAACCTTTCAACGAGAGGGGCGAACGATCGTCTTCGTTACCCACGTCCCCGACCTGGTCGTCCGGGTCTGCGACCGCGCGGTTCTGTTGGACCACGGGCGAATTGCATCGCAGGGTGACCCTCGCCAGGTGGTCCGCGATTTTCGGCGCCTGATGAGCCGGACGGACCTCGCGTACGCCTGGGATGAGGGAACCAAGGAAATCGAAATTGTCTCGGCGGAGATTTTCGGGGCAAACAGGACAGGGGTGGAGGTCTTTCATCCGGGCGACGAGGTCACGATCCAGGTCGATCTCAAGGCGAACAACCCGGTCGAAGATCCGGTCGTGTCCTTCGCCATTCGCGACGAGCAAAACGAGTTCGTGTTCGGTACGAATACCGACTGGAGGGGGAAGCGCTGGCCTCGGTTCGAGGGCAAGCAGCGAGTCCAGTTCTTGTTGAAGAGCCTCCCACTGGTCGACGGCAGGTATTGGGTGACGCTCGGGGTCCACTCCCGCGACTCGCGGCGCGTCTATCACATGCAGGAGCACCGCTACTCGTTCGATGTCGTGAAGGGCGAGGAGAACCCCGGCGCGATCTTCATCCCGGTCGAATGCCGTGTGGAAACCCTTTGAAGGCGGGGGAATGAGAATCCTGGTGGTGGCGCCGTTCCCTCCGCGACGAGACGGAATCGCAGCCTACGCGCACCATCAGGTGGAGCGGCTCCGGGCGGACGGCCACGACGTGACGATCCTGTCGCCTCCGGACGGCGACGGCGATCTTCGGGAGCGCTTCGTGGGAGGGAAGGCGCTCTTCAAGGCCGGGCGCGTCGGGCGCGGGTACGACCGGATCACGGTCCACTTCCAGCCCTCACTCTTCCATCCACCGCGCCGCCCCATCGGCAAGGTGGTGGCATCCCTCGCGCTGCTCTGGCTGGCCATTCGCCGCCCCCAGCTCGAGATCGTGGTGCACGAGGCGGACCCACCGATTCGATGGCGACCGGATTACGCGCTGCTGCGGCAGGCGTTTCGGCGCGCCGGGCGGTTGTCGTTCCACACCGACCAGGAGCGGAAGCGCCTCGAGCACGACTACGGCGTCCCCGCCCGTGGCGGCGTGATCCCACACCACGTGGCGGCCCGGCCGTCTCCGCGGGACGAAGCGCGAAGGCAGCTGGGGATCGACCACGCGGGCACCGTGCTCGTGTGCGCGGGCTTTCTCCACCCATCGAAGGGTTTTGACCGTGTGCTCGACGCGTTTCCGGTCGAGAATGGAGCGAAGCTGTTCATCGTCGGTTCGGTCCGACAGCCAACCGATGAAAACCGCGAGTACGCGAGGAGCCTGGCCGAGCGCTGTGCCTCGGTGCCAGGTGCCACCCTGATCGATGAGTTCGTGTCCGACGAGGAATTCGACCTCTGGCTATCGGCTGCGGACTGGGTGGTTCTTCCGTACCGACGGTCCTGGTCGTCCGGCGTCCTGGCCAAGGCGCAGGCTGTCGGAGCCCCCTCCATCGTCACGGCGGTGGGCGGCCTCGCAGAACAGGCTGGTGCTCGAGACGTCGTGGTCCATACCGATCAGGAACTTGCGGCGGCGCTGCGACGGGCCGTGGCGACGCCTCGTTCGGACGGCTCCGACGCCCAGCGATCCCAGGCGCCGATGGACAAAAACGGAGACGGCACCGAGAAGTCGTCGGACCATCGTCACGATTCCGAATGGGATCCCGAAGCGCATGCAGCCGTCACGAGGAGAGGAAAGAAAGTGCTGATTGGATTGATTCTGATATCCGTGGCGCTGGCCGCCTTGGCCCAGCTCACGCTCAAGCACGGAATGAACCAGGTCACCCAGCAGGGGGAGATACCGCTATCGCTTCGTGATCCCGTGGGCCTCGTCAAGCGTGTCGTGCTGAACGCGTCGGTATGGGCGGGGCTTCTCACGTTCGTTCTTTCGGCGTCGGTCTGGCTCATCGTGCTCTCGCGGACGTCGCTCTCGTTCGCGTACCCGTTCGCCTCGCTCACGTATGTCCTGATCTTGCTGTTCGACCGCCTAGTCCTGAAGGAACCGATCTCAGCGCTGCGGTACGGGGGAGTCGCCCTGATCATCGCCGGACTCCTTCTCATCTCGAGAACGCAACACGCCACGTGACGCCTGCCGAATCGCGGACGTCTCCGGCCGCCGAGAATTCCGCTCCGGACCTGGGCGTCGTCGTGGTCAACTACAACGCAGGGGCGTTCATCCTGCGGTCGCTGCGGTCCGCATTCGAGGCGGCGGGCGACGCACGGCTGGAAGCGGTCGTCGTCGATAATGCGTCGTCCGACGGAAGCACCGACCTCGTGGCCACCGAGCACCCCGACGTCCGCCTGATCCGCAACCAGTCGAACCGGGGGTTCGCGGCGGCCG
>DATABA010000133.1:0-27675 GCA_036259835.1 Actinomycetota bacterium | reverse complement strand
AGTCTTCGGAACCTTCGCGCCGTCCAGAATCGTCGCCAGTTCCCGACGCGTGTGGTTCAGGCGTTCCAGGTCAGGATCCTCCGCGGGCTGTATCCGCAGAAACACTCGCCTTCATCGCGCGGTGGTCACTCGAAGGCGGAGTCGGAACCGCTGTTTTTCCGCATCGCCCGGAAAGTGCCGGTCTTTCGGCATCTCGCCGGTCGGTTCATCGGGATCGGGCCCCGGCCGGAGCACGTCGGCGCTGTTTCGCCGGCGAGGGCAGCAAGATGAGCGGCGCCTCCTCTGTTGGAACGACGACCGCCGATCGACCTCGCACGACCGTCGGGCGCGAGCGCGGCGCGGAACCGGCTCTACCGGCTCGCTTGGCCGCTGAAACTCGCCCGCTCCGGAGTGCCTACCCTCCGATTGCCGACTATGCGTTCCTCTCCGACCGCGAGGTAAATGCTCTGGTCGCTCCGAGCGGCAACGTGGAATGGATGTGCGTTCCGCGGCCCGACAGCCCGAGCGTCTTCGGAGCGATCCTCGATCGAGCAGCAGGTGGATTCAGGGTCGGCCCCGCAGGTGTCAGCGTGCCGGTGGCCCGGCGATACCTTCCCGGGAGTCTGGTTCTGGAGACGACATGGCAGACGGCGACAGGTTGGCTGGTCGTGAGGGATGCTCTCGTCATCGGGCCGTGGCATACGAACGGGCGTCGGGCAGCGTATCGCCGGTCACCAGGCGACTATGAGGCGGAGCACATGCTCGTGCGAACCGTTCGATGCACTTACGGCATGGTGGAGCTGGCACTGGCGTGCGAGCCCGTCTTCGACTTCGGCCGTGTTGCGCCTCGCTGGGAATACGACGCGGATGACTACCACCGAGTCGTGGCCCGGGGCGACGACCCGCTGCTGTCGTTGACGCTCCTCACCAACCTTCGGCTCGGACTCGACGGCCGGCGCGCGACCGCGTACACCAGGCTCAGGGCCGGCGAAACCGCATTCGCGGCGCTCAGCTGGGGGAGCGAGCGTGAGTTGACGCTCGACGCCACGGACGCCGAGAAGCGGATTGAGCAAACCGAAGCGTTCTGGAGGGAGTGGCTCCAATGTGGACGCTTCCCAGACCACCGGTGGCGCCAGCATCTTCATCAGAGCGCGCTCACGCTGAAGGGTCTGATCTACGTGCCAACGGGTGCTCTCTTGGCGGCTGCGACCACCTCCCTGCCCGAGACACCGCAAGGAGAGCGGAACTGGGATTACCGATTCAGCTGGATCCGCGACTCGGCGTTCGCTCTATGGGGGCTCTACACGCTCGGTTTCGCGTATGAGGCAGACAGTTTTTTCTCCTTCATCGCCGACGCTTCCGAACAGTCGATGGGCTTTCAACCGATGTACGGCGTCAGCGGCGAAAAAGACCTCGACGAGCAGGTCCTCGACCATCTCGATGGATATGACGGCGCCCGCCCCGTCCGCGCCGGGAACGGGGCGTACCGTCACGAGCAGCACGACGTGTGGGGCACCCTCATCGACTCCGTCTACCTCCATACGAGGCCGACCGGAAATATTTCAGAGGCCGTGTGGGCGCTCGTCGAGCGTGCCGTTGATAGCGCCATCAAGAATTGGAGGAAGCCGGACCGAGGGATGTGGGAGGTTCGAGGTGAGCCCAAGCACTTCACTTCCTCGAAGCTGATGTGCTGGGTCGCATGCGACCGCGGCGCTCGCCTCGCCCTATGGCGAGGCGATAAGCAGACGGCGGCTCGCTGGTGGCGCACCGCGAGTGAGATCCACAAAGACGTCTGCGCGAACGGCGTGGACGGCCGTGGTGTCTTCGTCCAGCACTACGACACGACTGCGCTCGATGCGTCGCTTCTGCTCATGCCCCTGGTGCGGTTTCTCCCTCCAGACGACCCTCGCATTCGGGCCACCGTCCTCGCCATCGCGGACGAGCTCACTGTTGATGGCCTCGTCCTTCGCTATCGGGTCGAAGAGACCGACGATGGGCTGTCCGGCGAAGAGGGAGCGTTTCTCATGTGCTCGTTTTGGCTCGTGTCGGCGCTCGTTGAGATCGGAGAGGTCGATCGAGCGCGCGAGCTGTGCGAGAGGTTGCTGTCGTATTCGAGCCCTCTCGGCCTATTCGGGGAGGAGGTCGATCCGGCGACGGGTGCGCACCTCGGGAACTTTCCGCAGGCATTCACACACCTCGCCCTCATTAATGCCGTAATGCATGTCATCCGAGCGGAGGAGGCGCGACCGGGTTGGTGGGACCCTGGCGTTCAGACGGCGGAGATTCCGGAAGGCCGTCACGTGCCGACGGAAAACGTCGCCTCTCCGGCCTCGGCTCGCACGGCCCACGCCAGTAGGGTCGCGTATACCTCGTTTCGTCGTGACTAGAAGGAGAGCAGACGCTCGATGGTTGACCCGTGTGCGGACGTAGCGGTTGACCGGAACAGACAGGGCGGTTAGCCGCGAGTACTTGGGGTCGCCACGGTTAAGTAAAGGACAGTGTCGGGCGGCGAGGTTCTAGTACCGCCCTGGCCTGATCTGTGCGCTTACTCTTCAGCGGAGCGAGGCGGACTCGAGCCGCACACTCGATCGGCTCGAGCTGCCTTCCTGAGGTCCGGCCAGGTCTCAAAGAACAGCAGATAACTGCCGGTGATTCGCTTACATCTGACGTGCAAAGGCGCTGGTCAGCACAGCGTTCGCCTTGGGCTGGTTGCAAACCAGGTGCTCTACCACTGAGCTACATCCCCACACCGATGCTAACCGACCTGAAGCGGCTGCCCGGGAGTCGGCGTACGTTAGGGTCGGTGCTTCGGAAGGGAGGCGGGCATGGACGTACAAACCGTTATCACGCAGGCAAGGGATGCCCTGAGCGTCAAGCGCGTATTCGGCGAGCCTTACGAGAAAAACGGGATGACCGTCATCCCCGTCGCCAAGATCCAGGGCGGCGCCGGAGGCGGAGTTGGCGAGGACGCCGGGGGTGCGCAGAAGGGGTCCGGAACCGGGTTCGGCATTGCCGCCCGACCAGTGGGAGCATTCGTCATCCGCGGCGACGAGATGACCTGGCGGCCCGCTGTTGATGTGAACCGAATCATCCTTGGTGGCCAGATCATTGCCATTGCCGCGCTACTCACGATCCGCAGCATCGTCAAAGCGAGGGCACAGGCGAGCGACTAGCGCATCGAGGGTGCCGCCACGCCTACTGCTTCGGCGTCGGGCCACCGGCCCTTCACGCGTCGAAGCGAAAGCTCGCTGATCTCTGGCGGCAACACCGGATTTGTCATGAGCCGGTCAAGCGCCGGTTCCAGGCCGAGCATCACAGACATCAGGAGTAGCGGGGTGCCGGTCGCCCAAGCCTGGGGGCTCGACGCCGTCGGATACTCGACGGGAAAGTGGGTCAGCTCGCGAGGGTAGCCTGCAAAAACCTCGGGCAGCCTCCAGTCGAAGTAGGTCGAGGCCTCCAGCAGCGCGAAGGCGATCCGCGCAGCGTGTTCCGCGTGTCCGTACCGGCGCAACCCGGCCACGATGAACGAGTTGTCGTGCGGCCAGACGGTTCCGTTGTGGTATTCGATCGGGTTGTAACCGCCCTCGCCCTTGGCCATCGTGCGGATCCCCCAGCCCGAGAACATCCGGTCGCTCATGAGATGCCCGACGACTGCGTCCGCCTTGTCGTCGTCCACGATGCCGCTCCACAAGAGGTGGCCCATGTTCGACGTGATGCTGTCCACCTTCCGCTTGTCGCCATCCAGGGCGATCGCGAAGAACTGCCGCTCCGGGACCCAGAAGTCACGATTGAACCGTTCCTTGAGCGCGGTGGCCTCGCCGTCGAGCCGCTCGGCGAGGTTCGCGTCGTTCCAGATCTCCCTGGCCATCCGAGCGGAGCGGACCTTCGCGTCGTAGACGTAGCCCTGGATCTCGCACGTCGCTCGGGGGAGCTTCGAGTTCGAGCCGTCGGCGAACAGGATCGAATTCCACGAGTCCTTCCAGCACTGGTTCTCCAGGCCGGTCTCTTCAACTCCTGGCTGGTACTCCACGTAGCCGTCGCCGTCTCGGTCGCCGTGTTCGTCGATCCAGGCCAGCGCGGCCCGGGCATTGGGCTCCAGTTCGCGAACCAGTTCCCCGTTTCCGGTCCACCGCTCCGCCTCGTCCAGGAGGATCAGCCACAGCGGCGTGGCGTCGGCCGTCCCGTAATAGGGAGAATGCGGCCGCTGTCTGAAGTGCGTGAGCTCGCCGACCCGCAGCTCGTGGAGGATTTTCCCCGGTTCCTCATCCCTGAACGGGTCGACCTTCTCCCCCTGGCGAGCGGCGAGCACCCGAAGCGACGCCTCGGCCAACTCGGGCGCGTACGGAAGCGCCTGATAGCTCGTCATCAAGCTGTCGCGCCCGAACAGCGCCATGAACCACGGCAGCCCCGCCGCGGGGACGGACGCGTCCGGGAGGAGGTCGGAGTAGAACCGGAGCGCCGCGAGGTCGACCAGGCTTCGCCAGTAGATGTGCCCTAGCTTGTCCCAGCTCGTCTCGAGCTCCGGCGCCGTGGCGATCCATTCCTCCAGGCTCCACTTCATGTTCGGCGCTGCGTGCGTCAGCGAACCGTGACCGTGCTTCGGACGGGCCACCCGATCCGAGTGCGGAACGATGTCTATGCACGTCTGCCACTCCGAATGCGGGGCGGCCTTGATGTTGAACGTCATCCCATCGGGGTCGGTCAGGGCTTCCGAGCTCGTGATCACTGTTTCCCGGACGAAATCGTCTCGGCGATATCCGAGGACCAGCGCGCCGTCTCGAACCTCGCGATACAGCTCTCCCTGCTTCGTCAGGGCATCCTTCACCTCGAAGAGGTCGGCGAAGTCCGCAGCGGCTTCGATGCGAACGGTAACTTCGAGCGGTTCGGACGAGTGGTTCGCCACGATGAGGTCCTCGTGAACTCCGTCGCCGACGGCGCGCTGACGGATCAGCGACAGCTCGGGGTTCTTGTAGATCGTCCCGGTGGGCGGATAGAGGAAGAACTGTGCGGAGAAGTAGTCGATGTCGTCGGTGGAGAGCACTTCGAGCGGGCGGCCCTCCAACCGAAGGATCCAGCGGGAGAGGAATCGCGTATCCCGAAAGAACAGTCCGTGGGGCTGATTGGGGCTGGCGTCGATGTCGCCACTTCGGTCGCTGACGACGAATGTGCTTCCGTCCAGGATGCTGATCGTGTCTCCGCCCATCTCCGCCCCCCGCTATTGGTTGCCTCCGGCTACAGTCACGTAGCGATGCGAGACGTTACCCCGTCGGTGCGGCCTCCGGGGAGACCGAGATAACGGACGAATACGACGTCATCGTGATCGGAGCTGGCCCTCCGGGAGAAAACGCTGCCGGGCGGTGCGCCGATGGCGGCCTCAGCGTGGCCATCGTCGAAGAGCGGCTGGTTGGGGGCGAGTGTTCCTACTACGCGTGCATCCCCAGCAAGGCGCTTCTGCGGCCCGGAGACGTGCTGGCCGCCGCAAGACGCGTCCCGGGTGCGGCTCCTGCCGTAACGGGCCCGATCGACGTGCAGGCCGCTCTTGGGTGGCGGAACTACATGACAAGCGATTGGGACGACCAGGGCGCCCTCAAGTGGCTGGAAGAGGAGGGTATCGACCTGGTCCGAGGGCACGGCCGGCTGGCAAGAGAGCGCACCGTCGAGGTCGAGGGCCCCAATGGTGAGGGAAGACGCCGTCTGACGGCTCGGCGTGCCGTGGTCGTGGCGTGCGGTAGCACCCCGGCCATGCCGCCCATCGATGGTCTGGCGGAGGCGCGTCCGTGGGACAACCGCGACGCCTCGTCGGTGAAAGAGCTGCCGAAGAGCTTCCTGGTTCTGGGCGGAGGGGCCGTCGGTGTGGAGATGGCTCAGGCTTATCGGCGCCTCGGGACAGAGCAGGTAACGCTGATTCAGGGCGATGCACGTCTCTTGGTCCGAGAGGAGCCGTTTGCCGGCGAAGAGCTTCGGGCGGCGTTCGAGGCGGAGGGGATCTCCGTCATAACCGACGCAAAGGTGACAAAGGTTCGCCGTGAAGGGCCAGACCGCCCCGTTACCGCGATGCTCGACGACGGCCGAGAGGTCACCGGTGACGAGATGCTGGTTGCCGTGGGACGAAAGCCCCACACGACGGACATCGGGCTCGACACCGTGGGCTTGGGTGAGCTGTCCGGCAAGTACCTGGAGGTCGACGAGCGGCTTCGGGTAAAGGCTGCGAACGGCGACTGGCTCTACGCCGTTGGAGACTGCGCCGGCCTTGCGCTTCTCACCCACATGGGGAAGTACCAGGGGAAGGTAGCGGGCGACGTCATTCTGGGCCGCGATGTGGTCGATGTGGCCGATCATGGCGTCATCACCCGCGTGACGTTCACGGATCCACAGGTCGGGGCCGTGGGCCTCACGGAAGAAGAAGCTCGCCGAACAGGGATGGACGTTCGCATTGCGAAGACGCCAGTAGAGAGCGTGGCCGGCGGTTACCTCACGGGCGACGGCGTGCGCGGCACAGCGCAGGTCGTGATGGACAACGCCCGGCAAGTCATCGTAGGCGCGACGTTCACGGGCCCCGACGTGCATGGGATGGTTCACGCCGCGACGATTGCGATTGTCGGGGAGGTTCCGGTGGCGAAGCTTCGACACGCCGTCCCGGCGTTTCCAACCGTCAGTGAAGTGTGGCTGCACCTGGTCGAAGAGCTTTCAGAAGGGGGGACATGAAAGCGCTAACCGTGATTCCGGGAACTCGAAACAGCGCCGAACTCCGAGACATCCCCGAGCCGAAGATCGACGACATTCCCGACGGCCGCGGAGTCCTGGTAAGGATCCTCCGGGTCGGCCTCGACGGGACGGACAAAGAGATCAACGCCGGAGAGTACGGGGCGCCGCCCGAGGGGGTCGACTATCTGGTGCTCGGTCACGAGAGCTTCGGGGTGGTTGAGGCGGTCGGGCCCAACGTCACGGAGTTCTCTCCGAGTGAGTACGTCGTGTCCCGGGTTCGTCGCGCCGGCACGAGCCTCTACGACCGAATCGACATGCCCGACTTCACCACGGACGAGGAGTATTTCGAGCACGGGATCAGCCGTGTCCATGGTTTCCTCACCGAGTACTACGTTGAGGACCCGCGCTACCTCATCCGAATTCCGCGCTCGCTCGGCGATGTCGCCGTCCTGCTCGAGCCGACCAGCATCGTGGAAAAGGGAATTGCCCAGGCGTACGAGATTCAGCGACGCCTCAAGGTCTGGGAACCGCGGCGGGCGGTCGTGTTGGGCGCCGGAACCATCGGGCTTCTGGCGACCATGGCGCTACGGACAAAGGGTCTGGAGGTCGTCACTGCCGGCCTCGACGAACCGCCGTATCTGAACTCGGAGCTCGTCGAAGCGCTCGGTGCGACCTACGTCAGCACGAAGCAGAAGAGCATCGCGCAGATCGCCTCGGAACGCGGGCAGTTCGACCTCGTCTTCGAAGCCACCGGGTTCTCGCCGCTTGTGTGGGAAGCGATGTGCATCCTGCTGGCGAAGAACGGCGTGATGGTGCTTTCGAGCGTGACCGGCGGAAGCCGCGAGACCGAGATCCCTTCCGACGCGATCAACCTTGACTTCGTACTCGGAAACAAGGTCATGGTCGGAACCGTCAACGCGAACCGTGAGCACTTCGAGGCCGGCGTGCGAGACATGGCCATCGCCGAGAGCGAATACCCCGGGTGGCTCGAGCGGCTCCTCACGCATCCGATTCACGGCTTGGAGGAGTGGCCAAAGGCGTTCGAGCTGTTGGGTTCGCCGGGTGCCATCAAGGTTTTTTTCGAGATGGCGTTGCTCCAATGAGCCGGCTCATAGACGTGTCCCTCGGTATTGGGCCGGAGATGCTGACGTGGCCGGGCGATCCCGCCGCGGACGTCGTCCCTCGAAAGCAGATGGCAAAGGGCGCCTCGGCCAACGTGTCCGAGCTTCGGATCGGCACCCACACCGGTACGCACGTCGATCCCCCGGTCCACTTCATCGAGGGCGCGGACGGCATCGACCGGATCCCCCTCGACCAGCTCTACGGCGAGGCGGTCGTGGTGGAACTCTCGGAAGCGAAGGGCCCGATTGCCGCCCGGGAACTGGATGCGCTGACCATTCCGGACGGAACCACACGGCTGCTGCTGAAGACGTCGAATTCGAAGATCTGGGATCAAGCCCGTGCGTCATTCCCCGACACATACGCGTGTCTCTCGGTCGAAGCGGCGGAGTGGGTTGTGCAACGCGCGATCCGCGTTGTCGGCGTCGATTTCCTCTCGGTCGAAGAGAAAGGGGCCGAAGGGCATCCGGTGCACAAGACCCTGCTTTCAAATGGCGTTTCCATCATCGAAGGGTTGGACCTCCGAGAGGCACCGGCGGGTCCGTGCACGCTTCTGTGCTTTCCGCTGAAGGTGCTGAACGGCGACGGGGGCCCGGCCCGCGCCGCCCTCATCGTTCCCTGACACACCTCCGTATCGTGGGCGCGTGCGAATCGTCGTCCTCTCGGACACCCACATTCCTGATTTCGCGAAGTCGCTTCCCCCGGCCCTCGTCCCGCAGCTACGGAAAGCCGATCTGATCCTTCATGCCGGCGACGTGACGTCGCGGACGGTGCTGGACGAGCTTTCGACCTATGCACCCGTCATGGTCGCCTTGGGTAACAACGACGGACCCGACGTGGCGGCGTGGGGCGCGCGTCCAGAAGTCACCGTGGAGGTCGACGGAACGAAGATCGTCATGCTGCACGACGCCGGTCGCCGCGACGGCCGAGAGCGCAGGCTTCGAAGGCGGTTCCCCGAGGCGGATCTCATCGTGTTCGGACACTCCCACATTCCGATCGATGCTGAAGCGGACGGCGTTCGCTTCCTCAATCCCGGTAGCCCAACCTGGAAACGGCGTCAGCCGAAGCACACATTCGGTATCGCCGACGTGGCGAAAGGCCGCATTCGTACTCGCATCGCTGAGATAAACCCGTAGCGGTCACCGGAATGGTCGACCGGCTCTAGTTCTGGACGGTGATCGTCTCCATACGGACCGTGCAGGCGTCGACGCGTTCGGGGAGCGGTTCGACCCCGATGCCCGGCCCCTTCGGAACCGCCATGGTGCCCTCGGCGTCGACCACGAAGGGCTCCGTCAGGTCCTGCTTGAAGTAGCGCTCGCTGGCGCTGGTGTCGCCAGGCATCGTCACCCCCTCCAACGCCGCAAGCGCAATGTTCGGTGCTCGCCCGATACCGGTTTCAAGCATTCCGCCGATCCATACCGGTACGCCACGCTCCGTCGCGACGTCGTGGACCCGCTTGCCCTCGAGAATCCCGCCGACACGAGCGGGTTTGATGTTGATAACGCGGCACGCGCCGAGATCGATCGCAGTGGCGGCGTCTGCTGCCGACCGGATTGACTCGTCCAGGCAGATCGGCGTTCGAAGACGCGCCTGGAGCTTCGCGTGGTGAACCAGGTCCTCATGGTGAAGCGGCTGCTCGATCATCACCAGGTCGAGCTCGTCGAGGGCCTCGAACACGGGCAGGTCCGACAGCGAATACGCAGCGTTGGCGTCGACGGACAGGGGCGTGTCCGGAAGGGCGGCCCGCACCTGGCGGATCACGGGCGCATCCCAGCCCGGTTCGATCTTGAGCTTGACGCGACGATAGCCGCGAGCGAGGTATCCCCGGACCTCCTCAAGAAGGGCGTCTATCGACGGGGCGATACCCACGCTCACGCCGCACGGAACGCGGTCGCGAACGGCTCCGAGAAAGTCGGCCAGCCGTTCGCCTCGGGTGCGCAGCCATGCGTCGAGCACCGCAGCCTCCAGCGCCGCCTTCGCCATGCGGTGCCCTCTGACCCACCCCAGTGCGGCGCCGACGTCCTCCGGCCTATTGATGGGAGGACTTCGGAGGAGAGCCGGGCACACATGGCGATGGAGGACCGCCCACGCGCCCTCCAGCCATTCCTCGGAATATCGAGGCTCGGTGGAGGCGACGCATTCGCCCCAACCTTCCGTCTGGTCGGTCAAAACGCGCACCAGGATTGCTCGTTTGTCGCGCTCCTCGCCGAAGCTGGTTCGAAATGGCCGAACCAACGGAAGCGCGACCTCGCGGAGCTCGATCGCATGGACACTGAGTCCTGCTTGCGCCTCCCCGGCCGCCGTCATCGCTCCTCCGTACGAGGTTCGAACACGTACCGGCCATCCCTCATCATCCACGCCGCTTCGAGACCCTCACCGAAGCATGCCGCCAACGCCTCAGCAGAGGCCTCGCGCCATTCCCGGGCCAGCGCCGGATCCTTTTCGCGAAGCGAAAGGTAGTCGCGAGGGACGGTCACCGTTGCGCCTGGCGACGGCTTCGTGCCGGTGAGCCGAGGCCGAGGCATCGTCGTTTCGCCATCCATGGCCTCGAGGATCGCATCTCCCAACGGCGGTTCTTCTACGCCCCGTCGAAGCGCCCGGTCCACTCGTTCAGACCGCAACCGCCACACGACCTCGAACCGGTCGCTGCGATCGCCGCGGTTCACCCGGTCAGGCATGTCCCCATAGAAATCGATCAGGATCCGCGCCCCCACCGCTCCTAGCTTCACCAGGTTGAACCGCGCATTTCGTGCGATCAGCGGGTCGAACGTCCACCGAACCTCGTCGAGTCCCTGGTCGAGGCACGCAGCACGCTGAGCGAGCTTCAGGGCATATCCGACTCCTTTCTCCTGCCAGTCGGGCAGCACCCCGAGCATGTGGGAGTGCAAGTGCAGTCCGCCGTCGAATCCCACGAACCCAAACACGAACCCGACCAGGTCGCCGCGGCCTTCGGCTCCGTAAAGGACGCTGCCGGCGTGTTGCAACGCTCGAATCAACGGCGCGCTGAGAACGGCTTCTTCGCCCCACAGAGCGGCAATCACTCGGTCGACGCGGTGGGCGTCTTCCAGCTCGGTGAGGTGCTTGATGGAGACGCCGGCGACTTCGGCAGCCGTATGGGCCGAGGCCCAAGCAGGGGGGGCCGACGTCATCGGGCCTGGAGAAACGGGTTAGAGAACGGCTCCCAGTCCGGTCACATCGAACGCGGCCATCGCCGCGGGGCTCGCCGTCAGCCGCAAACGAACGGCCGGAAGGTTCCGCCGGTCCAGCGCCTGGTCAACGGCCTTTTCGAGCTTCGACAGCGTCCGCTGCTCGAAGAACCCGTCTCCATCGCGGACCACGACGGTGAGCTCCTTGTCGCCGGAACGGTAGACACGGTCGCCGTCGTTGAACACCATCCACATGACGTGAACCAACGTTCGCAACACGGTGTCGGCCACTCCGGGCCCCATCTCCCGGCGGATCTGATCGAGCGGCTCCACCGCGAAGCTGACCAGAACGAACGGCGCGCGGTACTTCGGGTGGGCGGTCTCCATCATCACGTCCCGGCGAAGCGCTTCCCAGTTCCCGGCCCCGGTGACGCCGTCGCGGAGGCGCTCCATCGGATCCGGACGAACGGCCGGCGGCTGCGTCGGTGGGCGAACGGCGAGCGCCCGGCGCGTTGCCGCGCGCTCCCTCAGCTCGCTGATGTAATCCCGGGCCGGCGTGGGTTCGGGCTCGGGGGCGGGCCGCTCGGGCGCGGGCCGCTCGGGCGCCATGGGTGTGGCCGTTCGGGTCGCCAGCTTGTTGGAGATCGCCTGGACACCGGGCTTCTCCGACTCCTTGGCCAGGACGCTCAGGATCGAGAGATAGACGTCGCCAAGCTCCGTCCCGAATTCATTCGTGGAAGGAGGAATGGTTGACGTGGCCACGGAGTCGAAGGGTTAAGGCGGGCTGGCGGCTAGCTCTGCGGCGGAGGAAGCTCTTGCCACTCGCTCTCCTCCAACCCCTCACGGCGCCGCTTGAAGACGCTCACCACGGCGCCAATCGCGCCGGCAATGGCCGCGAACAGAAAGAATTTCTTGATCTTTCCGCCTTTCTTCTTTTCCCCCATCGTTTCCTCCTCGAAGGGCCGTGGGCCTGCCTGGACTCGAACCAGGGACCTCATCCTTATCAGGGATGCGCTCTGACCACCTGAGCTACAGGCCCTTGCGGACGGGTTGGGGGCCTCGGCTCCAGCAAAGCGTACGAGCAGGCCATTCGGCCTGTCAAAGCCCGCGGCAGTTTCCGAAGACCCTATTCGCTCAGCGTGACGCGAATGCCGCCGACCAGATCGGCGCACAAGTTGTAGAGCAGAGCGAGCAGGGTATTGATCAACGAACCAATGACGACGCCGGCGATCCCAATCAGGAACAACCGGGTGAAGATCCACCGGCCGTTGAAGGTGAACCCGGTCTGCGGCGAGCCGAAGCCGATGTCCGTGAGCAGCTGCGACACGTTATCCAGGACGCCGATCACGCCCAGGATCGTGTACAGCACCAGCATCGCGAAGATGAACACCAGCATCAGGCAGAAGTAGAAGATCAGCGAGACCTTCAGGACCGACCCCGGCTCCAACCGGCGGAGCGTGAGCTCCGCCGAACGAGTCCCCGGACGTCCGTCTTCGGTCCGGGTCCTCGCGTCCTCAGTCGTAAACGCGGTTCTCATCCCTTCACCACTCCCACAGGTCGGAGGCGGGCGACGGTCCTCGATAGGCCGGCTCCTTCGCAGGCCAGGACCACTTCAGACACGTCTTTGTACGCGTACGGGGCCTCCTCAGCAAGTAACTTCGGTTGGGACACCGTAACCCAGATTCCCCGCCCCTCAAGCTCCCTCACCAGCTCCTGCCCCGACATGACCTTCTTCGCTTTGGTCCTGGACATCGCCCTACCGGCACCGTGACACGTAGAAGAAAACGACTTCGCCGCTGCCTCGTTCGTCCCCACGAGTACGTACGATTCGCTTCCCATGCTCCCCGGAATCAGCACGGGCTGCCCCACCTCACGGTAGAGATCGGGAAGCTCGGGGTGCCCCGGACCAAAGGCTCGGGTTGCTCCCTTCCGGTGGACGCAGAACGTGCGTACCCGCCCGTCAACCTCGTATTCCTCCAGCTTGGCCAGGTTGTGGGACACGTCGTAGACCGTCGTCATTGGAAACGGCGTCCCCGAACCGTTGAATACGGCCCCGAAGGAAGTTCGAACGGCGTCTCCCAGGACGTGCCGGTTCGCCCGAGCGAAGTTGGCGGCCGCGGCCATTGCCCCGAAATACCGTTCGGCCACCGGATGCGTCACCGGCACGCTGGCGAGCTGTCGGTCGGGAACCTCGATGCCAAGCTCGCGACTCACGGTATCCACGTCCCTGAGGTGGTCGGTGCAGATCTGATGCCCCAACCCTCGCGAGCCGGAGTGAAGCATCACGCAAACCTGGCCGCTGGAGAGCCCGAACGCCCCGGCGGCGGCGTGGTCGCGGATGTCCTCCACGACCTGCACCTCCAGGAAGTGATTGCCGGCGCCGAGGCTTCCCAACTGGTTGGCGGCCCGCTGCCGCGCTCGCTCGGAAACGAATTCGGGCCGCGCCGCTTCGAGGACGCCGTGGTCCTCGCAGAACTGCGCATCTTCCTCGATCCCGATTCCGATGCTCAGTGGGTAGCGAACGCCTTCGCGCAGCAGCCGGTCCATCTCGGCGCCACGTAGCTCTAACCGTCCGCCCTTCCCGGTCCCGCGGGGGACCCCCCGAGCGAGCGACCTTATCAGTTCGGGCATTCGAGGACGGACGTCCCGTTCCCACTCGAGGTTGGAACGGAGCAACCTGATCCCGCACGAGATGTCGAACCCGACACCGCCGGGCGACACCACGCCGTCCGTTTCGACGTCGGTGGCCGCCACGCCGCCGATCGGAAACCCGTATCCCCAGTGAATGTCCGGCATCGCGTAGGAGGCCTTCACGATTCCGGGGAGCGTGGCGACATTGGCCACCTGCTCGATGGCGCGATCCTCGACAGCCTTTTCGATCAGGCTGTCGGTGGCGAACACAACACCCGGAACCCGCATCCCCGGGATGGTGCCCATCGGGATCTGCCACTCATTCGGGCCGATGCGTTCCGGTCGCGTCACTGCAGGGCTAGACATCGAAGAACACCGTCGCCTCCCATTGGGAATCGCGCCGCCGGATTGCCAATTGATGGTAGGTCGCGGCTTTGAGTTCCGTTCCTTCTGGCGTGTGGGCACATGGGTCGAGAACGATATCCGCGCTCAATCGGGTGTCGTCCATTTCACGGATCTTGGTCGCCGACAGACACACTGTGTCGCGCTCGAGCAAGAAAAGGAGCTCGTTCATCCACTCAACGAGCAGCGCCTCAATGTCGGGAGCCTCAAGGTCGGCCATGAGACCGGTGAACGCCGCGGCAACCTCACGTTGTTCTTCCCTCCACCGGCGATCCAGGATCTCTGCGAGCCCGAGAGCGCAGTTTTCGAACAGCGCCTCGCGAGTCTCTCCCCAGGCTCGAAGGCCGATGTCGGCGGTGTGCTCGAGCAGTTCGTACGGCCGCCGGGTGGCCTCGCTCATGACCCTTTCGATACGTTTCGGGCGTCAGGCCGGCGGAGGACCGGGTGGAGGCTCGGGCGTGCCGCCACCGTCCCGCGTGTTCCAGAAGTCGATGACGGCAGTTCGGAGGTCCGTCATGTCCATGAGCCCGTATTTGCCGCCGACCCTACCCCACCCGGTTCGAGTCCCGGACGCCCCGCCGAAGGGCTCGAGGGCCTCCCAGTAGTCCGTCGTGTCATTTACCACGACATTGCCGACACGCAGCCGGTCGATGAACGTGAACGCACGTCGGAGGCTCGAGGTGAAGACGGCTGCTTGGAGGCCGAGCGGCGAATCGTTCGCCATGCGGATCGCCTCCTCGTCATCACGGAATGTCGTGACGGGGACGATCGGGCCGAACGACTCCTCACGAAAGAGCAGCGTGTCCCTGGGAACGCGGTCGGCCACGGTGAGCTCGTAGTAGAGGTTGGTCGGGAAGCCCGGGGCGCGGCCACCGCCGGTCAGGATCTCGACGCCTCGCTCCCGCGCGTCGGCGACGTGGCGGTCCATCTTGGCAGCAACAGGCTCATTGTTGAGTGGCCCCATCGTCGTCTCTGGCTCGAGAGGGTTACCGAGCACCGTCGACCTGGCCTCCTTCAATAGCAGCTCGAGGAACTCGTGGTGCACCGCCTCCGAGACGAGCACCCGCTCCGTCGCGACACAGCACTGGCCGGCGACGTACGTGGCGCCGAACGCCGCCATCGTCGCGGCCGACGCGACGTTGGCATCGTCCAGCACGATGACGGGACCGTTGCCCGATGCCTCGATCAGCGTCCGTTTCAAACCCGCCGTCCGAACGATCGCCTCGGCGGTGTCGGCAGATCCGACGAACCCGATCGCGTCAACGCCGGGGTGGCCGACGAGCGCGCGGCCGGTCTCCGCCTCCCCGAAGACCAGCGACACGGCGCCGGTTGGAAACCCTGCTTCCTCGAGAATCTCGACCATGCGCGCGCCAACGAGTGGCGTGAACTCGGACGGCTTGAACACGAGCGAGTTTCCCCCTGCCAGCGCGGGCGCGATGAGCTCCGAAGGGATGACGAACGGGAAATTCCACGGCGTGATCAGCGCGTACACGCCGTTGGGCTTGCGGAAGGTGAACATCTTCTTGCTGGGGTCCTGTGACGGCAGAACGGCCGTCTCCAGCCGCTTCACGTCCTCGGCGGCGACGCGGAAGTTCTCTGCCGCCTCGTCGACTTCGGGCTCCGCTTCGGCGCGGAGCGGTTTCCCCTGCTCCAGCGCGATGAGCCGCGCCAGCTCGTCCTTTCGCGATTCGATCAGGTCGGCGGCGCCGTGAAGGAGCCGCGCCCGTTCGAAGACCGGCATCCGGTCCATCGCTTCGGCGCCTTCTCGAGCGCCCTCCACGGCTGCATCGACATCCTCGGCGGTCGAGATCGGAACGGCCCCGAGCCCCTCACCGGTCGCCGGGCTCCTCACATCGATGGTGGCGGTGGCCCGGCCGTCAATCCATCGGCCCGCGATGAACATCTGGTTCGGCATGTTCCGGTCCTCCTCGAGACGGTCACTTTGAGGTGTCAGAGGCGACCCTATACGCCTCTTCGCCGTCCAGGCGACGAGGAACCCCTAGTCTGTCTGGTGTGGCCGTAACCGCGAGACGAAGCACAGCTTCGCCCGAGCCCACGCTCGAGCTTCCGGGCGCGCGTCAGGCGTTCGCAGACATGAGACGAATGGTAGCGTCGGCCGTTTCGACGTCGTCTCCTGCGGACAGCGGACTGTTCGGACCCCGGAGCGTGACCTGGCGGATTCATCGAGATCCGGCGCTCGGCATTTCCGGAATCGCCGCGCTCTTCCACGAGGCGCTGCATCCGGTGGCCATGGCCTCGGTCGACCAGCACAGCGACTTCAGCCATAACGCATGGGTCCGGCTCTGGCGCACCACCGAGTGGCTTTTCACCGTGATCTTCGGAAGCACGGCTGCCGCGCAGTCGGCCGCGGCTCGGGTCCGCAGGTTGCACGAACGAATCAGCGGGGTCGATCCGATAACCGGCCGGGCCTACCGGGCGGACGATCCGGATCTCCTGCTTTGGATTCACTCCGTGAGCGTGGATTACTCATTGCGTGGATACCAGGCATACGCGCACCGGCTGTCCGAGCGCGACGGCGACCAATTCGTCCGCGAGATGAGGATCCAGGCCCGTCTGGTCGGGCTCGACCCGGCCGCGGCGCCGGGATCGGTTGCCGAACTGCGCGCGTACCTCGAATCGATGCGGCCGCAGGTTCAGATGACGGATTCGGCGTACGGGTTCTTCAGGGCGTTCCTCCGCGCGAAGATGCCCCTCTCGATGCGACCCATCTGGCTTCTCCATCTGGTGGGGATGGTCGGACTCTTTCCTCCGGAGGTGCGGCGCTTGTACGACGCCCCGAGATGGATCCCAACAGGGCCGGTGACGCGGGAGGTCGTACGCGTCATCATGCGCCTGTTCAACGTTGGGTATCCCGTCTTCAAATCCGTCCGCCAGATCCGGCGGAAGCTCAATCGGATGGAACGAGCTGCTATTCGGTCTGGGTGATCATGACTGGAGCAACGGCCGCCACGGCGCGGCCTTTCTCCAGCCGCATGACCCGGACGCCCTGCGTGGCGCGCCCTGCCTTCCGGACCTGCGCGGACGGGACCCTAATGACGACACCGTCGCTGGCGATGACCAGGATGTCCTGGTCCTTCGCGATGGGGAACGCCCCGGCCAGAACGCCGACTCGCTGGGTGAGCAGGGCCGTCTTCACCCCATAGCCGCCGCGCCCTTTTCGTGGGTATTCGGCGAAGTCGGTCCGCTTCCCGAACCCGTTGTTCGTCACGGTCAGCAATCCGTCGCCATGCGCGGTGGACACCATCGCGATGACCTCATCTCGTTCGCGAAGCTTCATGCCGACCACGCCGCTGGTCTGACGGCCCATGGGACGAACGCTTCCTTCGGAGAATCTAATCGCTTGCCCTTGCCTCGAGACCAGGATCAGGTCGTGTTTTCCTTCGGTGAGGATCGTGCCGATGAGCTCGTCCCCGGGCCTCAACGCGATGGCGGCGAGCCCGCTTCGCGCCGAGTCGTATTCGGCGAGCGCGGTTTTCTTCACCATGCCCTTCTTCGTGGCGAAGACGAGGTACTTGCCCGAGTCGTACTCCTTGACGTCGATGACCGACGCGATTCGCTCGTCGGCGCTGAACCCCATTCCCGGCAGGTTGGCCACATACGTCCCCCGCCCGGTGCGCGAGGCCTCGGGGACTTCATGGACCTTGGTCCGGTACACCTTGCCCTTGTTCGTGAACACGAGGAGCCAGTGGTGCGTGGTCGTGGTGAAGACGTGCGCGATGATGTCGTCCTGCTTGAGGTTCGCCCCGATGACGCCGCGGCCGCCGCGGCCCTGCCGACGGTATGTCTCGATCGGTAGCCGCTTGACATAACCGGCTCGCGTCACCGTGATGACGACGTCGGATTCCTGGATGAGGTCTTCGACGTCGAACTCGCCTTCATCGGCCTTCAGCTCCGTTCGTCGCTTGTCGGCGAACCGCTGCCTGATGTCGAGGAGCTCGTCCTTCACCACGCCGCGAATCGCCTTGGGGCTCTTCAAAAGCGCCTTGAGGCGCTTGATGGTCGCCAAGAGCTCCTTGTGTTCGTCTTCGAGCTTCTGGCGTTCCAGCTTGGTCAACCGGCGGAGCGGCATGTCCAGGATGTAGTTCGCTTGAATCTCGGAGAGCTTGAAGCGCTGCATCAACTTGGTTCGGGCGTCTTCGGAATCGGCGGCGCCGCGAATGATGCGAATGACGGCGTCGATGTTCTGGAGGGCGATGAGCAGGCCCTGGACGATGTGGTCTCGCTCTTCCGCCTTGCGAAGCTCGAACCGGCTCCGTCGTGTCACCACCTCGACCTGGTGGTTGATGTAGTGCTGAACGACCTGGCGGAGGTTCAGGGTGCGTGGGACGCCGTCGACCAGCGCCAGCAGGTTGACGCCGAAGTTCTCCTGAAGCTGCGTGTACTTGTAGAGCCGGTTCAGGACGATGTGAGGATTGGCGCCGCGACGAAGCTCGACGACCAGGCGCATGCCCGCCCTGCTGGATTCGTCCTTCAGGTCCGCGATGTCGGTGATTCGCCGGGTCTGGACGAGCTGCGCGATCTTCTCCGCCAAGCGCGCCTTGTTGACCATGTATGGCAGCTCGGTCACCACGATCCGCTGCCGTCCGTTACGGCCTTCTTCAATCTGGACCCGGCCGCGCATCTTGATGGACCCGCGACCGGTCTTGTACGCATCGCGAATGCCTTCCTTCCCGATGATGAGACCAGCGGTCGGGAAGTCAGGGCCCTTGATCTTCTTCGTGAGGTCGCCCAGCGAGAGGTCGGGGTCGTCGATCATTGCGACGACGCCGTCGATCACCTCACCGAGGTTGTGGGGCGGAATGTTGGTAGCCATACCGACGGCGATTCCTTGCGAGCCGTTGACGAGCAGGTTCGGAAATCTGGCCGGGAGCACGACCGGCTCTTGCTCGTAGCCGTCGAAGTTCGGAATGAAGTCGGCGGTCTCCTTGTCAATGTCGCGGAGCATCTCCAGGGCGAGCGGCGACAACCGCGCCTCTGTGTTGTGGCTGACGAAGCCGTTGGTGATGAACGAGTGGTCCTCGGAGTCAACGCGGATGGAGTACACCGGCCGAACGCCGGCGTCTTCGACGGTTCCGACGGTGGCGTAGTAATACCGGCCATCTACAAGAGGCTCAATCAAGGCGCGAGCTTCGTAGTTCGTGAGTCTTGCAAGGATCTCGTTGCCGTTCGACTCCCAGCTCTCAATCCAATCGATGCGATGTCTCTTGAGCCACTCGCGTTCCGTCCACCGAAACGCTCCCTCAGCCCGAAGGAAGTCGGCTAGAAATGGAACGCGATCGAGACTGCGTCCGCCGGGCCCCTCAGGCAGCTGGGCCAGCTCTGTTTCGAGCTTGTGCTGTTTTCGTCCAAGGAACCCGACGTTTGCACTGAATAGCTTCGCATCGCGACGATTTCCAATTACGACCTTTATCTCTCCGTGCGAATAGCGCACGATTCGAGAGATGACTCCAAACTCAAGAAGCAGTTGCTGCACGTCTTTCGCAAGCTCCTGACTCCCTGTTGAGTACGAAACCTGGATCGAGTTCTTCGGCAGGACGGACGAAGAGCCGTCTCCCTCGAACAGCGCTCGAAGGAACGTCGCCTTGAAGGCGGGACTGCCTCCCCACACGAAGGATGGAACCGTCTTTTGGTTGCTGACGTGGCCGACCATCTCGGCGAGCGGACTGCGTCTAAGGGCCCCGAGGTTTTGCACGTCGATCTCGTAAAGAAGGCTTCCCGAGCGAATCGTTCGCGAGTAGACGTATCGGGGACCACCGACCACGGCGTCGTACGCGGTGAGAACCCGGTCGAAGAAGTGCCGGTCGATGTTGTTGAAGCCGGCGCGCGACTCCGAGATCCAGCCCTCGGAAACGAAGGCGCCCGCGAGCACAGCGAGATGCTCGTCCGCGGCCGTGAGATCGCCTAGCTCCTCGGCGGGGCGACGGAGTAGCGCGACGCGGTCGCCGGGCTTCACTTCGGAGAGGAGCTTCCATGCCAGAAGCGGGATGCCTGCGATCTCAACCAGGCACAGCACCGGGTGATTCAGGGTTCCAGTTAGGGAGTACCCCTCTCGAGTCGTCAGGCGGAGAGTGCGGTGGGCTCCGGAATGAAAGAGCTTCGTCGCCAGGACCGGCTCACCGTTACGGTCAACGACCTTGAGATCGATAGGAACGTCGGAATTCGGGCGCGCATCGGGAACGAGCGCATCGATTCGACGAGTCCCCTCCAAAGTTCGAACGAGCGTCTCTCCAACAGCGCAGTATCTCATCGCTCCCGCTGGATCGCCGTCGACCGAACCGAAGTTCCCCTGCGGATCTATGAGCGGATACCGCATGGAGAAGTCTTGCGCCATCCGTACCAACGCGTCGTACACAGCCTGGTCGCTATGCGGGTGGTACTTCTTGATCACGTCGCCGACGACGGCCGCCGACTTCCTTCGGGGACGGTCGGGCAGCAACCCCGCCTCCAGCATTGCGAAGAGGATTCGACGGTGAACCGGCTTGAGACCGTCGCGTGCGTCGGGCAACGCCCGCGACACGATGACCGACATCGCGTAGTCAAGAAAGGAGGACTGGATCTCCTCCTCAATGACGACGGGTTCGACGCGTTCGATCGCTGTTGCCACGAGCGGTCAGACCACCTGCTGTGTCCTACACGTCAATGAACGCGTCCTTGGCGTTCTTCTGAATGAAGTCCCGGCGGGCTTCCACGTCCTCCCCCATCAAGATCGAGAACATCCGGTCGGCTTCGGCGGCATCCTCCAGCTCGACTCGCTTGAGGACCCGGCTCTCCGGGTTCATGGCCGACTCCCAGAGCTGCTCGGCCTCCATCTCCGCGAGACCCTTGAACCGCTGAATGTCCATCTTCTTCTGACCGTTCTTCTTTCGGAGCTCGTCCAACGCCTTGTCGTCGTGGACGTAGAGGTACTTCCCGTCGGTCTTCACACGGTAAAGGGGCGGCTGAGCCACGAACACGTTTCCCGACTCAATCAGCTGCCGCATGTGCCGGAAGAAGAAGGTTAGAAGCAGCGTCCGGATGTGGGCGCCGTCGACGTCGGCGTCAGCCAGGATGGCGCACTTGCCGTATCTGGCCTTGGTGATGTCGAACTCGTCTCCGATGCCCGTCCCGATCGCGCTGATGAGCGCCTGAATCTCCTGGTTTTCGAGGATCTTGTGGAGACGGGCCTTCTCGACGTTCAGGATCTTGCCCCGAATCGGGAGGATCGCCTGATAGGACCGCTCCCGCGCCTGCTTCGCGCTTCCGCCGGCCGAGTCTCCCTCCACGATGAAGATCTCGCAGACCTCCGGGTCGGTCAGCTGGCAGTCAGCGAGCTTGCCAGGCAGCGACCCGGACTCCAGAAGCCCCTTGCGCCGGGTGAGGTCCCGAGCCTGCCGTGCGGCCAGACGCGCCTTCGCTGCCTGCTGGCATTTGGCGACGATTTTCCTGGCCTCGCCGGGGTGCTCCTCGAGCCACACCATGAAGTGCTGATTCACCGTGGTCTCGGTGAACGACCGCATCTCGGTGTTCCCGAGCTTGGTTTTGGTCTGCCCCTCGAACTGCGGCTCGCGAAGCTTCACGGCGACAATTGCGGTCAGCCCTTCGCGGATGTCCTCCCCGATGAGGTTCTCTTCTTTCTCCTTGAGGAGGCCCTTGGAACGGGCGTAGCGGTTGATAACGTTGCTCAGGGCTTTCTTGAAACCCTCTTCGTGCATGCCGCCTTCGTGAGTGTTAATAGTATTAGCAAAAGTGTGGAGGCTCTCGGCGTAGCCGGTGTTCCACTGCATGGCCACTTCGACTTCGCTCTCTTCACGCTCGGCCTCGAAGTGGATGATGCGGTTGTGAAGCCCTTCTTTTCCCCGCGAGAGATGTCGAACGAAGTCGGCCAGTCCGCCCGACGCCTTGTAGACGTCCTTCACCGGCGGCTTTTCGCGCTCGTCGATGACGGTGATCTCCACACCCCTGGTGAGGAACGCCAGGTCCTGGAGTCGCTCGGCCAGAACTTCCCGCTTGAACTCGAGCTCTTCGAAAATCTCGGAATCGGGCCAGAAGGCGATGGTCGTTCCGGACTTGGTTGACGCCTTCACCTTGCGCAGCTTGGTCTTCGGCTGGCCCCGTTCGTACTCCTGTCGCCACAGGGATCCGTCTCGCTGGATCTCGGCCACCAGGCGCTCCGAGAGGGCGTTGACCACGGAAACGCCCACGCCATGAAGGCCACCGGAGACCGCGTAGGACTTCCCGCCGAACTTCCCGCCGGCGTGCAGGGTGGTCAAAACGACTTCGGCCGCGGGCCTTCGATCCTTGGCTTTTGGAATCGGCTGAACCGGAATTCCACGTCCGTTGTCGCTGACCTGGCAGCCGCCGTCCGCCAGCAGCTTCACCTCGATCTTGGAGCAAAACCCCGCCAGGGCCTCGTCGATGGAGTTGTCGACGACCTCGTAGACAAGGTGATGGAGGCCTCGCTGACTGGTGGTGCCAATGTACATCCCGGGCCGACGCCGAACGGCCTCGAGCCCCTCCAGGACTGTGATGTCCTTAGACGTATACGTTGAATCCAGTGGTTTTGTTGCCAAGCTACCTCCGCTCGGCACCCCTCAGGAGGCGCCGGTCACCGTGGGAAGGGAACCGCTAAACAGGGGGATCCGAGCCCCCAAATTATACCATCGGAAATGCCATCTTTCTGGGGGCCTACGGGGCCTCCGAGACCGCCGCTCGAGGCAGTTTACGGGGCCACGGTGACACGCACCTCGCGGACCTTTGGGGCCCCAAGGACGTCATTCACACGAGCCGCGATGTCGGTCTGAAGAAAGCGAAGCTGGGCCGCCCAGGGCGCAGAGGAGGCTCGGACAACAAGCACTTCCCCGTGGATGGCTGCGGGTGCGCATTCCCTGCTGAGCGTCTCTCCGACCACCTCCGCCCAGCGCCGCCCGAGCTCGCCGAGCATCATCCCCCCTCCCCATGGGGACTGTTGGAGAAGCCCCTCCAGGACCACCCCGAGCGTTTGGGGCGTGTCTGACCGATCACCCGACGGCCTTCCGCCCGCCCGCCTCTTACCGAGGGACAAGGCCGCCCTCCTTCAGGTACCACACCACCGCGCCGGGGGGCACCTGTGCCTCGTCCGGGACGGCCAAAAGGAGCTGTCCGCGGCTCTCCAGACCCTCCGCCAGCCGCAGCCGGCGGTCCGGGTCGAGGGCTGAAAAGGGATCGTCGAGCAGCAGGATTGCCTCTTCCCTGATCTCCTCGGCCAGGGCGCCCGCCAGGGCCAACCGCAGCGATACGGCGGCTCCCCAGGCCTCCCCGTGCGAAGCGAACCCGCGGGCCATCAGGCCCTCGACCCTGAGCGAGAGGTCGTCTCGATGCGGCCCGACCAGCGTCGTTCGACGAACCAGCTCGTCACCCCTGCGGTCTTCCAGTTTTCTCCTGAACGACTGGGGGAGGTCGGTTCCCTGCGCTTCCACCGAGGGCCGGTACTCCACGATCAGCGCTTCATTCCCGCCCGCCGAGAGCCGGCGGAACTCCTCCGCCGCTCGGTCGCTGATCGCGCCAACTGCCGCGGCTCGCGCTTCTGTGAGCACAGTGCCGTGCCGGACGAGCTCGTCGTCCCAGGCGGTCAGTCCGGGCGGCTCCCCAGGGCCTCCCCAGTCCTTGAGCAGGCGGTTTCGCTGACGCAAGGCACGTTCGTAGTGCCCGGCCACCGTGTCCTTTACCGGCCATAACGCCGCGACGGCCTCGTCCATGAACCGCCGGCGCTCGCCTGGATCGCCCAGAACGACGTGAAGGTCGTCGGGGCCGGCGAACACGGCCCGGACGTGCTGGCGAAGGTCGCGCTTTCGCCGGACGGCCGAACGGTTCACCTGGACGCGGTTCTGACCGCTCGCGCGGATTTCGATCTCGACCAGCGTCCGGCCGGATAGTGATTCGATTTCTCCTCTCAGATAGGCCGATGAGGCGCCGACCCGGACCAACGGCAGGTCGCTGCTGACTCGCGGGGAGGCCAGAGCGCAGAGGTAGTAGACCGCCTCGAGGAAATTCGTCTTCCCCCTCCCGTTCGGCCCGACCACGGCGGTCAGTCCGGCCGGAATCTCCGCGAAGAGTTCTTCATGGTTCCGAAAGTCCCGGGCCTCGACCCACCGCGCGCGCACCCCTCCATTGTGAAGGTCCGCGGGCTCGCGACGCCTCAGCCCACCGGCGCCGGGAGCTTCACGGGCATCGCGAGATACACGAAGGCCTCCCCTTCACCGCGAATGACTGCCGGCTTGAGTCCGTCCCGAACCTCGATCTGGACCCGGTCCCCAACCGTGGCGGCGAGCCCGTCCACCAGGTACGCCGGGTTGAACGCCGCGGTCAGGTCATCGCCTTCGAACTGTCCCTCGACCACCTCAACGGCCTCTCCGAGGTCCGGGGAAGAGGAGGAAAGTCGAACACCCAGCGCGTTGAACTCCATTCTGACCGGCGAGCTCTCCCTGGCGAGGAGCCCGACCCGGCGGACGGCATCGATCAAACGCTGGCGTGACGCGGTCAGGCGGTTCTCGTATCGCTCTGGAATGAGGTCGCGGTAATTGCGGACCTCCCCTTCGATGAGCCGGGACGTGAGCATCAGGGGGCCAATCCGGAACGACGCCTGACTCTGATCGACGAACAGCTCCATCTCGGACTTCTCGTCGGCGCCGGCGGCACGTCCCGCCTCGGAGAGGGCGCGTTCCGGCACCAGAACTCGCGCCTCGCCCTCGGCCGTAGCGGTGAGCTCTCGAACCGCGAGGCGGTAGGAGTCCGTGGCCATCATGGTCAAACCCTCCCGGCTGATCTCGAGCACCACTCCGGTGAGGATTGGACGCGCCTCGTCACGTGACGCAGCCCGCGACACCTGCCCGACGCCTTCCGCAAACCCGCCGGCGTCGACCTCGACCCGCGTCCCGGATGGCTCCTGAAGCGAGGGGAAGTCCTCCGCGGGGAGACATCGGATCGTTCCCTCGTAGTTGCTGCAGGTCACCCGAGCCTGCGACTCGGTGGCCTCGAACTCCACCGGCGCCTGGTCAAAGCTCTTCACCATGTCGCCGAGGAGTCTCGCCGGCACGAGCGCTACTCCCTCTTCCTGCACCTGCACTTCGAGCTGGAGGCGGGCACTCACCTCGAGATCCGTGGTGGCCAGCGTCAGGCCGTCGCCCGATGCCCTTACCAAGACGCCCGTCAGCGCCGGAATGCCTGGTTTGGACGAAACCGCTCGTTGGACGGTCTGGAGTGCGTCCGATAGGGCGTCTCGATCACATTTGATCTTCACAATGCGCCTCCCATACCTCTTCTCTCTGGTTATCTCTCTTCAAGCAGTAGTAGGGGCTGTGGAAATGTGGCCCCTTTCGTAAACACCCAGCGTAGCGGCGGGGTCTGACAACGAGCGCTGTGGAAATCGGATGCGCCCCGAAGCTTCGCCACCGCGCCCCGCCTCCCCTGGCGGCCGGACCCTCCCTGTTTCCCCGCCGGTCTCCACATGGTTCCCCTCACCGGTCTCGGCTCTGCGCGCGGATCTTCTTCGTGAGTTCCTGGACTTGCCGGTACACGCTCCCGCGTGCAGGCATGAGCGATTCGATCTTCCTGATGCCGTGGATGGCCGTGGTGTGGTCCCGGTCGAACCGCTCCCCGATCTTGATGAGCGATAGCCCGGTGAGCTCGCGGAGCAGATACATCGCCATATGACGAGCCGTCGTCATCGGTCGCGAGCGGCTCTTCGAGACGAGGTCCTCGGGCGTGAGCCCGAAATAGGCGGCGGTCTCCTCGAGGATCGTGACCGGAAGGATCTCCTGACCCGACTCCGGAATGAGGTCCTCGAGCGATTCCTCGGCCAGCAGAAGGTCGGCCGGCCGCCGAGTCAGCGAGGCGAACGCGGCCACCCGCAGCAACGCGCCCTCCAACTCGCGGATGTTGTCCTCGAACTTCGAGGCAATGAAGTGCAGCACCTCGTCCGGAATGGAGAGTCCGTCGTGCAGCGCCTTCAGCTGGAGGATCGCAATGCGCGTCTCGAGATCCGGCGGCTGGATGTCGACCACCAGACCGGAGCGGAACCTGCTTCGAAGCCGCTCCTCGATTCCTCCGAGCTCTTGAGGGGGTCGGTCGCTGGCGATGACGATCTGCCGCTGGTACTGGTGAAGGTGGTTGAACGTGTGGAAGAACTCCGTTTGTGTCTCTTCGGCCCGGGCCAGGAACTGGACATCGTCGAGGAGCAGGACGTCGACGTCTCGATACTGCCGCTGAAAGAGGTACCCGCGGCGCTCGCGGACGGCCTTGATGAATTCGGTGACGAAGCTCTCCGAGGTCACGTAGCGAACGCGGGTCTTGCGTGACAGCGTCCACACGTGGTTCGCGATGGCGAACAGCAGGTGAGTCTTTCCGAGGCCGACCCCGCCGTAGACGAACACGGGGTTGTACGCCTTCGATGGCGGCGACTCCGCCACGGCCAGAGCGGCCGCGTGGGCGAACTTGTTGCTCGGGCCGGTGACGAAGGTGTCGAACATGTACCGGCCCGGGAACGGAGACTCCTCCAGTGACTGGTCGAGCGTGGCTTGGCCGGGTGTTGCTGCCTGCTGACGCCGCCGAGCTTTGGCGGTCGAGGTGTCCTCAGTTGCGGGGGTACGCAACCGAACGACCACGTCCGGCCCCAAGACGTCGCGGACGGCACCGGTTATGAGCCCCATGTGCTGAGCCGAGAGCCGCGTCTTCACGTAGGCGCTCGGCGCGATGATCTCGAAGCTGTTGTCCTGGAGCTCACCCGGGGCCAGGCCGGAAAACCAAAATTCGAATGAAGACTCGGACAGTTCGCGGCGGGCGCGCTCCAAGACGGCGAGCCACGCGGCCTCCGCCGCGTCGCTCGGCCCTGCGGATGGGGTCTCAGCTAGCGATGACGTCATTTATCCACAAGCGCTTTCCACAGATGTGGACTCCGCTCGGGGAAGATCTCAGGGGGAAGCCACGAGGCCTACAACTCCGGGCTCCCGGCGCGGCGCCCGGATGCGATACAGCCGCGGATTATGACCCCAAGCCGTGGGGTGGAAGCAAGAGCGATAACCGGGTCTTGGCGAATTTGTTGTGTCAGTCCGGCCGGCCGGCGGCGGGTGGGCTCGGCGTATACTCAAGCACGCCTGATCAGCCGCCCCATTTCGTCTTTTGCCAGTCGCAAGGTTGAACCAGCGTGAAACGAACGTACCAACCCAACAACCGCAAGCGGAAGAAGCGTCACGGCTTCAGGGCTCGCATGAAAACGCGGGCGGGCCGGGCGATTCTGGGCCGGCGCCGCAGGAAGGCGCGGGCGAGCCTCTCCGCCTGAGGCCGCCGAGTCCGTTGGCCATCGATACGCCCCTGCCCCATGCCCGGAGCGGGAAGCGCTCGCGCGAAGCTCCGAGGCCGGGCCGAGTTCCGGCGGGTGATCCAGGGCGGCTCGCGGGCGGCGGGCGAGCTGGTCGCGGTCTACGTGCTCTCTTCTCAGACGGAGACCAGAACCGGGTTCATCGCCGGCCGATCGATCGGCGGCGCGGTGGGGCGGAACAAGGCCCGCCGGGTGATGCGAGAGGCATGGAGGATGGTCGATTTGTTGATCCAGCCCGGAACCCAAGTGGTCCTCGTCGCGCGGCCGGGAATCCGAACCGCCCGGACGCCCGATGTGGCGAGCGAATTGAGGATGCTGCTGCGAAAAGTGGGCGTCACAGAG
>DATABA010000132.1:0-3023 GCA_036259835.1 Actinomycetota bacterium | reverse complement strand
GTAGTGGGCAGTCTGACCTGACCCACTACCGCGGGACCGCCGCTGTACCATTGACCGATCATGTGCGGGATCGTCGGCTATGTGGGCCCGGACCAGGCACTTCCCATCATCATGGAGGGTCTCCGGCGGCTCGAATACCGGGGGTACGACTCGGCCGGCGTGGCCGTCCTGGACGGCGACCTTCGCGTTGTCAAGAAGGCGGGAAAGCTCTCCGAGCTCGAGGGAGCGCTCGATGGGCCGGGTCAACCCGAGGGTCGCACCGGCATGGGCCATACCCGCTGGGCCACCCACGGCGCGCCGACTGACCGCAACGCCCATCCTCACGTCGACTGCTCCGGCAAGATCGCCGTCATCCACAACGGAATCATCGAGAACTTCCAGCCGCTTACGGAACGGTTGATGAAGGAAGGCCACCAGTTCGTCTCTGAGACCGACACCGAGTGCGTCGCTCATTTGATCGAAGAGGCATACGAGGGTGATCTCGGAGAGGCCGTCCGCAAGACCGTGCGACAGCTCGAAGGCGCGTACGCCCTGGTGGTAACCAGCGCCGACAATCCCGATGTGATCGTCGCGGCCAAGATGTCGTCACCGCTCATCGTCGGGCTCGGGAAGGGCGAGAACATGGTCGCCTCCGACATCCCCGCCGTGCTCCAACGAACGAGGACGTTTGCCCCTGTAGCGGAGGGGGAGGTCGTCGAGGTCTCGGCCGATTCGGTGGTGCTCACCGATTTCGACGGGAACGAGCTGCCGATCAAGTCGATCGAGGTCCAATGGGACCTGGCGGCCGCCGAAAAGGGCGGCTTCGAGGATTTCATGCTCAAGGAGATCTACGAGCAGCCGCCCGCGATCATGGACACGCTCCGCGGCAGGTTCGACACACACGGGCGTCTTGCTCTGGACGACCTTCGGATCGACGAAGACCGAATCAGGGATGTCGACAAGGTCTTCGTGGTCGCTTGTGGAACGTCGTTTCACGCCGGCCTTGTTGCGAAATACGGCATCGAGCACTGGGCGCGAATCCCCGTCGAGATCGACATCGCCAGCGAGTTTCGGTATCGCGACCCAGTCCTTGATTCGAACACGCTCACGCTGGGGGTCTCGCAGTCGGGCGAGACCATCGACACCCTGGAGGCGGTCCGGCACGCCGGCCATCAGCAATCTCATGTCATAGCCATCACCAACACGGTCGGCTCGTCGATCGCGCGGGAAGCCGACGGCGTCCTCTACATGCACGCGGGCCCCGAGCGCGGGGTCGCCGCCACCAAGACGTTTGCCACCCAGATGGTCGCGCTCCATCTCCTGGCGCTCTACCTGGCGCAGGTCCGCGGAACGATGTTTCCGGTCGAGATCTCGAACCACCTCCAGGAGATGGAGGCGCTGCCGCAGTTGGTGGAGCGAACGCTCGGCCTCGACGAGCGGGTCAAGGAGCTGGCGAATCGCTTCTACAAGGCGTCGGACATTCTCTTCATCGGCCGTCACACCGGGTTCCCGGCTGCACTCGAGGGAGCGCTCAAGCTGAAGGAGATCTCCTACCTCCACGCCGAGGGCTATGCGGCCGGCGAGCTGAAGCACGGCCCCATCGCCCTGATCGAACCCGGAGTTCCGGTCGTGGCGGTGGCGACCGAATGCCACATCTACCCCAAGATGCTCTCCAACATCCAGGAAGTGAAGGCGCGCGGCGCGGACGTGATCGCGGTTGCCACGGAGGGTGACAAGGAAATCCAGAACCTGGCCGACCACGTCGTGTATGTCCCGCGGACGCACGAGCTGCTGTCCCCGGTGGTGGTCACGGTCCCACTCCAGCTGTTCGCGTATCACATCGCGAAGCTGCGCGGCGCCGACGTCGACCAGCCACGGAACCTGGCGAAGAGCGTCACGGTCGAGTGAGGTGGAGGTCGTAGGGCTCGGCGTCGACCTGGTCGATGTCGAGCGAGTCGAAGCAATCCTGGCCAGGCGAAAGACCTTTCGTCAGCGGGTGTTCACCGCCGAAGAGATCGAGTACTGCGAGTCCCAGGGTTCCCCCGCGGCGTGCTACGCGGCCCGATGGGCGGCCCGAGAGGCCTGCCGAAAGGCGCTGGGCGGTGTTTCCGACATGGGATGGAAGGACGTCTCGGTTCAGCGAGATGCCTCAGGGCCGCCACGCCTCACCCTTCGGGGGTCATCAAGGCGCCGGGCGAGCGAGCTCGGTGTATCCGAGGTGCTCGTGACGCTGACGCACGAGCGGCGGATGGCCGCGGCGTTCTGCCTGGCGGTCCGGAACTGATGCGTCCGATCCTCACCCCAGCGGAGAGCGCGCACCTCGATCGGGAGAGCGCCGACCGCGGAGTCACGGTCGCAGGGCTCATGGAGAACGCCGGCAGGGGAGTCGCTCGGGCCGTCGTGAAGCTCGTGGGCGGCGCCTACGGACACCGGGCGCTCGTCGTGTGCGGCAAGGGGAACAACGGGGGGGACGGCTGGGTTGCGGCCCGCTATCTCGAGCGATGGGGAATGGGCGTCTCGGTCGTCATGGCCGAGCCGTCCACACCGCAGGGCGCCGCCGGAGCGAACTTCAGTCGGTTCGCCGCCCGAGGAGGTCGGTGGCGAAAATTCTCGCCGGAGCTCTTGGAGCGCGAACTCGCCCGGGCCGACGTGGTGGTCGACGCCATCTTCGGAACCGGCTTTCGCGGCCGGCCGGAAGGGGATGTGGCCCAGGTCATCAGGTCCATCAATCGCGGTTGGGCTCCGGTGGTCGCGGTGGACATTCCATCGGGAGTCGAGGGCGAAACCGGGTCGGTCCGCGGCGACGCCGTCGAAGCACGGGTGACCGTGGCGCTCGGGACGCTAAAGCCGGGTCTGGTGTTCCATCCGGGCGTGACCCACGCCGGAGCAATCGAGGTCTTCGATATCGGCATTCCGCCCGATCTCATTCGAACCGACCTGTGGTTGCTCCAGGCGGCCGACGTCGCAGGCTGGCTCCGCCCCCGAGAAGCCGAATCCCACAAGCGCTCGGTCGGCGTCGTGCTGGTGGTGGCCGGTTCGCGGGA
>DATABA010000131.1:0-10974 GCA_036259835.1 Actinomycetota bacterium | reverse complement strand
CCTGCGGGCAGCAATGTCGATATCCGGAGCGACTAGCCCGAAAGGACTAGCCGAGGAACGATAACGGGCCCAGGATTGCCTGTCAAAAAGTGCTGTAGGCCGGTCGCTAGGCCGTTTCACGGCTGCATTTGGAGCCGGTCCTGCCTACACCCGACAATCCCTGCGTGGCCCAGATCGCGAATCCCATCCAGTCTCTCCTCTCTCCGAGCTCCGTGGCCATCGTCGGCGCATCGCCGACCTCGTATGTCGGTCGGGTCCTCTGCGAGAACCTTCGGGTCCTCGGCTACGAGGGGGATGTGTTCCCCATCAACCCTAAATACGACGAGATCCTGGGCTGGCGAAGCTACCCGTCACTAGAAGACGTGCCGGCACCGCCAGAGGCGATCGTGGCCGCGGTTCGCATCGAACTCGTTCCGGCCGTTCTTCGGACCGCCGGCGAGAAAGGCGCCCGGGCCGCAGTTGTGCCGGGCGGCGGCTTCACGGAAACCGGGCCTGAGTCGCTGAAGATTCAGCAAGAGATCGCGGCCGTGGCCGCGGAATGCGGAATGGCCGTGTGTGGTCCGAACTGCATGGGCGTCATCGCACCGCCCTCCCGGTCGGCGCTCTACATCGGGACCATCCCTCCCACCGTTCTGGCCGGTCGGGTCGCCCTCGTGTCCCAGAGCGGTTCGGTGGTGGAGGCCGCGGTCAATATGGGCCCGAGAATCGGCTTCTCCGCGCTGGTGTCTTGCGGCAACGAAGTGAGAACGACGATCGGTGACTACCTTCAGTACTTCGCGCGGGACGACGCAACGACGTCTGTCGTCCTGTTCATCGAAGGGTTTCGTGACCCAAAGGGCTTCATAGACGGGGCCCGCAACCTCCGGGAAGCCGGCAAGCCGCTGGCCGTCCTTCACGCGGGGCGGTCGAAGGAGGCGGCCCACGCGGTGGGCGCCCATTCCGGAACGCTGGCGAGCTCTGAAGAGGTGGTCACCGGACTCCTTCGTCAACTCGGCGCGATTGAGGTTGACGACCTCGACGATCTTTTCGAAACGGCGGAGCTATTGGGGCACGGGCGCTTGCCCGGCGGTCGGAGGATGTTCGTGGTGACCGACTCCGGCGGCGAGGGAAATCTGGTCACCGACCATGCTCGCCGCGTCGGCCTCGAACTCCCGGCGCCATCTGAGACGCTGCGCAGACATCTCCGTACCACCTGGCCTCATTTCTCGTACATCGGCAACCCCATCGATCCATGGGGCGTGGACCCCGACTATCACACGCTCTACGCCGAGATTCTGGCCGCCGCAGCCAGGGAGGACGTCGACATCCTGGCCGTCGCGCTGGACAAGGTGACACCCTGGGCGGGCCAGAATGAGGTGGAGCTCGGCATCGCCGCCGCCAAGGGGCTTATTGAGGCGGCCCGCGGTTCGACCTTGCTTCCGGTTTTCTTCACGCTCCCGGCCACTGGTCCGGCGGCCGAGTCCGTTCGAGAGCCGCTCAGAGCGGCTGGAATCCCGTTGCTCCACGGCGTCCGCCCTGCAATGGCGGCGCTGTTCCGCTCCTGGTGGTGGCGGGGATGGCGGCCACGACACGTGGATCTCGCCGAGCGTGAACCGGCGGTGATCGATGTCTCCGAGCACGGTCCTGCCCTGTCCGAGCGGATGAGCCGAGAGATCCTGGCCGCCTACGGAATTCCGCTGGTCGCCGGCGAGGCTGCGGCGACCGCAGACGAAGCTGCCCAGGCGGCGGAGCGCCTGGGGTTCCCGGTGGTCATCAAGGCCGACGCCGCCGGACTGGCACACAAGTCATCGCACGGACTGGTGAAGATGGGAATCCCGAACGCGGAGCGCGCTCGTGAGGTATTCACGGAGCTCACGGCTCGAGCGAGGGAGGGAGGTGCGCCTGCGAGAGGCGTGCTGGTGCAGACGACCGGGTCCGGGGTCGAGCTGATCTGCGGGATGCGCCGGGACCCGCTGTTCGGTCCGGTCGTCCTCCTGGGGCTGGGAGGGACGTTGACGGAAGCGCTCCAGGACGTCTCCGTCAGGTTATGCCCCGTCAGTCGCGAGGACGTCGAGGAAATGCCGGAAGAATCGATGGCCGGAAGGCTGCTGGATGCGGCAGGCGCGTCTCGGGATCACGTTCACGAGGTCCTGACCGCACTCTCGCGCATGGCGCTGGAGCAGCCCGAAATCGAGGAAGTCGACGTGAACCCGTTATTCGCCGGGCCCGACGGGGCCGCGGCGGCCGACGCGTTGGTGATACTTCGCAGGCACGAAAAAACAGAGGAGGGAGGAAACCCGTGAAGGAGCCCATCGAGGCATTTCTTCGCTTGAGGGTCGGTTCGGAAGACGCCCACTACGGGACCATTGCCGCGGGAGCGTTCGTGATGGAGCTCTTCGGGGACCTGGCGACCGAGCTCACCGTCCGGCGGGACGGTGACGAAGGACTGCTGCGGGCATACGAGAAGGTGGAGTTCCTTGCGCCGGTCCGGCCCGGCGACTTCCTGGAGTGCCGGGCTCGAATCATTCGTGAGGGCAGAACGTCGAGGACGTTCGAGGCGGAAGCTCGAAAGGTCATCACGACCAGGCAGGACATCGGGGAGTCCGCCGCGGATGTCCTTGACGAGCCCGTCGTGGTGGCCAGAGCCATTGGAACCACGGTGGTCGGTGCCGATTTCCAGCGGAAGAGCTGATGCCGGGGACACCGGTCGGCCGCCAGGGCGAACCCGGCTATGCCGGGCTCATGACGTTCTGCAAGGTTCCGCTGGTTCTGGACCCGGCGGCCCTGCGAGGAGTCGATGTTGCCATCGTGGGAGCTCCGATCGACGAGACGGTCACCAACCGTCCGGGGGCCCGCTTCGGCCCGAGAGCCATCCGACAGGCCGACGTGGGCGGCGGGCCGCACCGCCCGAACATGGACGTCGGCGTCGACCCGTTCGAGGTCCTCACCGTTGTCGATTACGGCGACGCTCCGGTGAAGCCGGGAGATCAGGCTCGAAGCCACGAAGCTATCCGGTCAACCGTCGCGGAGATATGCGCCGCCGGTGCGATCCCGATCGTTCTCGGGGGCGACCATTCGATCGCCCACCCCGATGCGGGTGCCGTCGCGGCTCACCTCAAGCCAGAGACGCTCGGCGTCATCCACTTCGACGCACACGCGGACAACGCCGAATCGCTGTATGGGGTGACACGGTCGCACGGAACGCCGATGCGGCTCCTCGTCGAGGAAGGATCGGTTCGCGGCGAGCACATCGTCCAGATCGGGCTGCGCGGATACTGGCCCGACCCCGAGGAGTTCGAGTGGTCTCGCAGCCGGGGCTTGCGGTGGCACCTCATGGACGAGATCAGCAAACGAGGAATGGACGCGGTCCTTGAAGACGTGATTCGCGAGGCCGGCAGGGCCGACCACTCGTTTCTCTCGTTCGACATCGACGTGTGCGACCCCGCGTTTGCGCCCGGGACCGGGACGCCCGAACCCGGCGGCATCACGGCGCGAGAGGCGCTGCGCTCCGTGCGACGCCTCGCCTACGAGGTCGGGTTTGCCGGGATGGAGGTGGTCGAGGTCTCTCCCCCGTACGACCACGCCGAGACCACGGCGTTTCTGGCGAACCGCATCATTCTGGAAGCGCTTTCGGGCCTGGCGCTTCGAAAACTCGGGCGTGAACCGAGGCCCGAGCGTTCACCCTAGCCGCGCGCCCCCGCGCCTGCTAGCGGGCGACCTCGGCGCAGAATTCCCCGAAGGCGTCGACGTAGGCTCGGATGTCGTCTTCGGAGTGCTGAACGCTGATCGTCCACTGCTCCTCGTCCCCGGGAGTCATGAAGATTCCCCGGTTGAGCAGCCAGGACCACGAAGCGACGAAGAGGTCGGTGTTGCACTCCAGGAAGTCGCGGTAGTTCCGGAGCGGCCTCGGCCGGTACGACACGCATCCCTTCGCCCCGAGGTCGACGCTGTGGGCCGGCAAGCCGTTCTCTTCGATGGCCCGCCGACATCCCTCCGCCAGGAGCGTTCCGAGCTTCTCCAGATGCGCGTACGCATCCGCGGTGAGCACATCGGTGAGCGCCGCCAATCCCGCCCTGCACGACAGCGGGTTCCCGTTGAACGTGCCTTGTTGCGCGGCGCCTTGTGCGACCAGCTCCATCACGGAGGCCTTCCCCCCGAAGGCTCCGATGGTCGTTCCGCCTCCGATGGCCTTGGCGAAGCAGGCGAGGTCGGGATCGACGCCGAATCGCTCGATGGCGCCGCCCGGGGCGATGGTCGCACCGGATTTGACCTCGTCAAAGATCAGGACCACGCCGTACCGGGTGCAGAGCTCTCGAACGGATTCCAGATAGCCGGGTTCGGGCAGGACGATGCCGATGTTCATCATCACCGGCTCGAGGATCAGCGCCGCGATGTCGTTCGGCCTCTCCGAGAGGATCCGCTCGAGCGCCGCCGCGTTGTTGAACGGCACGATCAGCGTGTGCTCCGCTGTGTTGGCGGGCACGCCCTTAGAAGTCGGGATCGTCCGGTAGACCTCTCCCTCCGACTCGGCGGCTTCGCCGGTCGTGGTCGTCCTCAGCCCCAGCACGTCGGCTTCGGGAACCACGGAGAAGAGAACTGCGTCGTGATGTCCGTGATACGACCCCTCGATCTTGAGAATTGTGTCCCGTCCGGTCGCCGCACGAGCCACTCGGATGGCGTCCATGGTGGCTTCGGTTCCCGAGTTGGTGAACCGGACCTGCTCCAGACGGAACCGCCGGCACAGCTCTTCGGCGAGCGCCACCGTGCTCTCAGTGGTCACAGCGAAATGGGTCCCGGACCGCGCCGCCTGCTCGATCGCCTCGGCGATCTTCGGATGTGCGTGGCCGACGATGTTGACGCCGAACCCGTTGTGGAAGTCGACGTACTCGGCCCCGTCGACATCCCACACGCGGGATCCCCGGCCGTGGCTCAGGTAGATCGGGTAGGGGTCGTTCGCCTGGAACGTCGACGCCACGCCGAGGGGCATGCTTTGGACGGCTCGTTCGAACAGCGTGGCCGAGCCGGGCGAACGGTCCAACAGGCGTTCATGCTCGGCGGCGGCGATCTCGCGGGCTCGTGCGGTGATTCGTTCGACGTCGATTTCGGCCCTCACGCTTCCTCCCCGTCTCACGCCTTTCGGCGCTGCAAGACAACGTTTGCAACCGCGAGCACCACGCCGAACATGAAGATCAGCGTTCCCATAACGAACACCTGCGGCGGGATACCGATCTTAACCGCTCCGTAGACCCACAACGGGAACGTTTGCGTCGCTCCGGCATTGAAATTCGTGATGACGAAGTCGTCGATCGACAAGACGAATGCCAGGAGCCCTCCCGCCACCACGCCGGGGAAGATCAGCGGCAGCGTGACCTTGGTGAACGTGGTCCACGGACCCGCCCCGAGGTCCTGGGCCGCCTCCTCCACCGAGCGATCGAAGCCGATCAGCCGGGCCCGCACCGTGATAGCCACATAGGCGATGTTGAACATCACGTGCGCGATCAGGATGGTCAGGAGTCCTCGCGGCACGCCGAAGGTGACGAAGAGCGAGAGCAGCGACGCTCCGAGAACGATCTCCGGTGCCGAGATGTTCATGAAGAGCACGAAATCCAGGCCGCTTCGGCCCCGAAACCTGTACCGGACCAGGGCCAAAGCGATGAGGGTCCCCAGGATCGTGGCGATCACGGTGCTCACGGCGGCGATGATCAGGGAGTTCTTGAGCGCGGCCGTGAGGTCCTGGAAGCGAAACAAGCGTTCGTACCACTCGGTGGTGAACCCGAGCCAGCGAAAGCTCACCTTCTTCTCGCCGCTCTCGTTGAACCCGTAGATGATCATGACCAGGATCGGCAAGACCAGGTAGAACATCACGAAGGCGACGTACGCGGGGAGGATGAACCGCGTCCACCTGCGTCGTCGCCGCGATGGCGCAGCGGGCGCGGCCGTCTCGGTGGTACGGACGCGCTCCCGTGTCATGACCGCCATCAGACGTACTCCTCAATGCTCCGCGCCCCCAAGACCTTGGCGTACGCGAAGATCCCGATGAGCAACGCCACCATGAGCATGAACGAGAGCGCTGAAGCGATCGGATACCGGAAGTTCTCCAGGAACTGGAGTTGGATGATGTTGCCGATCATGGTCGTCCTCGTTCCGCCGAGAATGGCCGCGTTGACGTAGTCCCCGACGGCGGGGACGAACGTCAGCAGGATTCCGGCGAAGACGCCAGGAACCGACAGGGGCAGGATTACCCGCCGGAACACCTCCACCCTGTCGGCGTAGAGGTCGCGGGCCGCCTCGACCACGCTTCGGTCGATCTTTTCGAGGGCGACGTAGAGCGGAAGGGCCATGAACGGCAGGAAGTTGTAGGCGATGCCGCTGATCACGGCGGCCGGCGTGGCCAGCACGTGGAACGACTCTGGAAGAAGGTTCCACCGTTTGAGCGTCCCGAGAATGATGCCCTGGTCCGAAAGGATCCACTGCCACGCAAGGGTCCGAATCACGAACGAGACGAGGAACGGCAGGATCAGCATGAACAGGAAGACCGTCTTGTGCCGCCCGCCGTGGAACGCAATCCAGTACGCCAGCGGGTAGGCCACGACCAGCGTGACCGCCGTGGCAATCGACGCGTACACCAGCGACCGGATGAACTGAACGCGGTATTGGGAGATGGCATCCACGAAGTTCCCGAAGTTCCACGTCTGACGGAAGCCCTCGATGAGGTTTCCGGTCTGGAGCGACATGGACGCCATGAAGACCAGCGGCACGAGAAAGAACAGAAGGAGCCAGACGCTGCCCGGAAACACGAGCAGGTAAGGCGCCAGGGCCCTCCCCAGTCGAGTCTTCGGTTTTCTTACGCGGTGAAGATCGGCTGGAAGATGCTGTTCCACTCTTCCTCTTCCGCGGCGTCCCTGAAGACCTTGTACTTGTGCGCCCTCTGCTGATCCTCCAGTGACGGGAAGATCAACGGGCTATTGGCCGCAACCGGGTCCTCCAATTCGTTCAACACCACGTCCTTGGCCGCCGGGACCGGTGAGACGTACCAGATCCAGGCCGCGAGGTTGGCCGCCACCTGCGGGTCGTAGACGAAGTTCATGAACGTGATGGCGTCCACCGGGTGCTCCGCCCGAAGCGGAATGGCCATGTTGTCCGTCCAGAGGATCCCACCCTCTTGTGGGAGGGCGAACTTGAGTTCCGAGAATCCGCGGCCGCCGTAGTCCTTGGGTGCGGCCGACTGGAAGATGTCGCCCGACCACGCCTGGGTGATGACGATGTCACCGTTCTCCAGCGCGTCGATGTAGCTCTGGTCGTAGTACTTCCGGACGATTCCGTCGTCGCGCTGTTTCGTCAGGACCTCCGCCGCCTGCCGCCACTGGTCCGGGGTGGACTTTTGAACGTCAAATCCCATGTTCACCAGCGCAGGACAGGGTAGGTCCTGGTTGTTGGCGAACATCCCCACCCTTCCCTTGTACTCCGGGTTCAACAGGTCGCGGAAGCTCGTGGGTCGAGTCTTGACCACCTTGGAGTTGTAGGCGATACCAGTGAAGCCGGATTGCCACGCCACCGTGTACTTGTTTCCTGGGTCGTATGCCGGATTCTTCACCCCGGGACCGGCGTAGCGAGCGAAGTTCGGCAGGCGCTTGTGGTCGAGTGGTGTCAGGAAACCGAGCTTGATCATCCGCTCGATGGGACCACCGTTGGTGATGACGATCAGGTCGTATCCACTGCCCTGTCCCGCCTGAAGCGACTGGATGATCCTCGCCAGGAACGGGTTGTTGTCGTTGATGACGGTCTTGTAGTTGACCTTGATCCCGGTTTCCTTCTCGAAGCGGAGGAGGGTCGGACTGTCGCCCTTCTCGTTGAGGTCGATGTATTCCTCCCAGTTGGCGAAGTCGAGGACGCCGGTTTTCCCCTTCCCGTAGATCCTGTTCAGGTCTGCACCGGCCGGAGTCCGCTGTGGCGTCTGGGTCCCGCTAACCCCGCACGCCGCCAGGAAGGCCGCCACGGTTCCCATTCCCCCGTACTTGAGCGCGTCGCGCCTGGAGATCCGGCGCTGGGTCAGTCCCCGAAGAAGAGCCGGATCCATGCTCAGCCGATTTCTGCTTTCTTCCATTCCCCTTCCTCCTCCTCTCCTTCGGCGGACGCCGATGGGCGAACGACGAAGGTGTGCTCTGGCTTCCATGCCAACCGAACCGAGTTCCCGGGCCGAGGAACCGATTGTCCGGCGATATTTTGCTCGTAGACGTTCAGTGTGCGACCCGACGCTCCCTCCACCGTGAACTGGTGACTGACCCCGACATAGGCGGCGTCCTGGACCTTGCCGGAGAGGGAATTCCAACCCTCCGGAACATCCTCTCGTGGACGCAGCACGAAGATCTTCTCCGGGCGAACCCCGACCTTGAATCTACCCCTGAGTCCATTCAAGCGGTCCCCCGGAACGGTAATGGACGTACCGCCGGACACCTGGACGGTTGCCCTGCCGCCCTGAATCTCCTTCAACTCCGCGTCCAAGAGGTTCGACGCTCCCAAGAAGCTGGCGACGAACTCCGTGGCAGGGTTCTCGTAGACGTCCCTCGGGCGGCCGATTTGCTCGATGCGCCCTTGGCGCATGACGGCCAGCCGGTTCGACATCGTCATTGCCTCTTCCTGATCATGCGTCACGTACAGGAACGTGATCCCGACCTCATGCTGGATTCTCTTCAGTTCCAGCTGCATTTGCTTGCGCAGCTTCAGGTCCAGCGCTCCCAGCGGCTCGTCCAGAAGCAGGACCTCCGGCTCGTTCACGAGGGCACGAGCCAGGGCCACGCGCTGCTGCTGCCCCCCTGAGAGCTGACCGGGGCGCCGCTTCTCCAACCCTGGAAGGTCGACCAGACGAAGCGCGTCGTGCACCCGCCGTTCCATTTCCGGTTTTTCCGTCTTCTTCCGGCGAAGCCCGAACGCCACGTTCTCGAACACGTTGAGGTGGGGAAACAGGGCGTAGGACTGGAAGACCGTGTTCACGTTCCGCTGGTACGGCGGGAGCTCAGTGACATCGCGTCCTCGCAGGTAGATGGCCCCCTCGGTCGGCTCCTCGAAGCCGCCGATCATCCGAAGCGTCGTTGTCTTCCCGCACCCGGACGGCCCGAGAAGGCTGAAGAACTCGCCCCGGTCGATCTCCAGGCTGAGGTCGTCGACGGCGACGACGTCCTGGAATCGCTTGGTGACCCGATCCAACCTGACGTCGATGATGTCCAATCGTTCCCCCGCCGTCCCGTCCCCGATGGAGAATTTTCCCACGGCGCTCGTGCAACGCCATCCGGGCCATGGGAGGCTACCGAATCGTGCACGCGGTGGTAGTCGGGGGCGCCGGCGCCATGGGGCGGGTCATCGTTCGCGACCTTGCCGGATCGGCCGGAGTATCGAGGGTCACGGTGGCAGACCTCGACGTCGACGGAGCCCGGCAGGTCGCCGCTCTCGTGGACGGTCGCGCCGCGGTGCAGGCGGTTCGGGCCGACGTCGGGGCGGCCTCGTTCGTGGACCTCCTTCGCGACGCCGATGTCTGTGTCGCCTCGGTGGCGTACCGGCTGAACCCCCTGATCGCCGAGGCGTGCCTGCAGTCGCGGTGCGGCTACGTGGACCTCGGCGGCCTGTTCCATGTCGCCCGGCAGGTTCTTGGCTATTCCGACCGTTTTCGGGAGGCCGGGGTGACCGGCGCGACCTGCATGGGGGGAAGCCCGGGAATCACCAACCTGCTGGCGGTGCTCGGCGCGCGCGAGCTCGACGCCGTTCGCGCCGTCCACGTGCGGCTCGGCTCTTTCGACCCCTCCGCGGAGGGCTTGCCCCTTCCCATCCCGTACTCCTTGGACACCATCCTTGACGAGTTCTCGCTCCCGGCCATGGCCTACCGGGACGGAGCGTTCACCGAAGTCGAGCCGCTCGGCGAACCTGAGGACGTCGACTTCCCCGCTCCGATCGGAAGGCGAACCGCCGTGACGACCCTTCACTCAGAGGTGGCAACCTTCCCCGAATCGAAAGCCCTGCAGGGCGTTCGGCACGTCACCTTCAAGATCGCGTTCGAACCGGGACTGATCGAGCGGTTCAAGCTCCTCGCCGCAATTGGGCTTTCCTCAACCGAGCCGATCGATGTGGGTGGTCATGCGGTCCGACCACGAGATGTGCTTTCGGTGCTCGGACGCAGGCTTCCTCAGGCGGCCGGGACCGACGACGTGGAGTGCCTCCGAGTCGTTCTGGAAGGCGAGCGCAATGGGCACCCCTCTTCCGTCATCGCCGAGTCGCTCATCCAGCCGGACTCCGAAGCCGGTCTGGGGGCCGGAGCGCGCGATACGGGTATTCCTCCTTCGATCGTCGCTCAGATGATCGCGAAGGGCGACATAACGGAACGCGGTATGTTCGCGCCCGAGGATATCGTCGACCCGGACCTGTTCTTCGCCCGGCTTCTGGAGCGGGGTATCGACTACCGGATCAGTCGATCGCGGCCATGACGTGCTTCAGGTTCGTGTACTCCTCGATGGAGTAGATCGACATGTCCTTGCCGTACCCACTTTGCTTGAACCCGCCGTGGGGCATCTCTGGTGTGAGCGGGATATGGGTGTTGATCCATACCGTCCCAAACCGGAGCTTGCGCGAGGCGTTCAGGGCCCGTCCGATGTCCCGGGTCCACACCGAAGCCGCCAGGCCGTACTCGACGTCGTTGGCCCACGCGATCGCCTGATCGTCGTCGTCGAACCGCTGCACGGTAACGACCGGACCGAACACCTCTCGCTGTACGATCTCGTCCTTCTGGTCCAGGTCCGTGATGACCGTCGGACGATAGAAGAAACCGTTTCCCTCGATGGGCTCACCGCCGGTGAGGACCTTCGCTCCTCCGCTCCTTGCCCGGTCCACGAAGCCGCGAACTCGTTCGAACTGCTCCTTCGCCACGACCGGCCCCATCTCGGTCCCCTCGTCCATTGGGTCACCGACCTGCATGGATTCGACCGCGGGGACCAGCTCCGAGAGGAGGTT
>DATABA010000130.1:0-1634 GCA_036259835.1 Actinomycetota bacterium | reverse complement strand
ACGAAGTTCGCCTGGAAGCTGAAGATCGTGTCGCGGAACAGCAGGAGCAGAAGCGTCGGCGCCATCAGCGGCAGGGTGATCCGGCGAAACGAGTTCCACGGCGCCGATCCTTCGATAGCCGCCAGCTCGTAGAGCTCGCCTGGAATCGACTGCCGCGTGGCCATGGCCACGACGAATCCCTCGCCAATCTGGAACAGGCTCATCAGGATGATTCCGGCCTGAGCGGCCGTCCCGTTCGTCTGCCACGCCGGCGTGAAGTCTCCGAACAAGCCGAGAAAGAGATTCAGCGGTCCGAACAAGGGGTTGAGGATCCACAGCCATAGAAGCGCGTAGGCGACGTCTGGTACGACCGTTGGGAGGTACGCCGCCGTTCGATACGCGCCCGCCCCTCGAAACCGTTTGTGCAGCAAGAGCGCAAGGAGCAGCGCACCGAGCAGACGAAGCGGCACCGCGAACAGGATGTAGAACAGCGAATTCCTCAGGGAGATCTGGAAGATGCCGTCCCGGGCAAGGTCGCTGAAGTTGCGTGTTCCCGTGAACTCCGCCGGACGAATGAGGTCGTACTGGTAGAGCGAGAGGACGAACGTGATGACGGCCGGTACCACGATGAGAATGGCCGTCCCGGCCAGATACGGGGCGAGGAGTCCGGCCAGACCCCGTCGCTCCGCGGACCAGGTCATGCCGACTGAACCAGCGTCCGCCCGGATTCGGCGTCGAACACGTACACGCTCGCAGGCGCGGGCTCGAGGTACACGGTTTCGCCGACGGAAGGGCGAAGCTCCGGTCCTCCGCGAGCGACCAGAGCGTGCTCGTCCACGCGGGCGTGCACGAACGTCTCGTCTCCGGCGACCTCCACGACCTCCACGAGAGCCGCGACTCCGTCCCCGTCATGAGATACATGCAGGTGCTCGGGCCGAATGCCGGCTTCGAGACGATCGGCCAGAGAGCCGGCGTCCGATGGAACGCGCACGGCGAAGGGACCGGCCCGCAACGCACCTTCATCCACCGTGGCGGGCATGAAGTTCATCGCGGGCGTCCCGATGAAGCCGGCCACGAAACGATTGGCCGGACGCCGGTAGATCTCATCCGGAGTTCCGACCTGCTCGATGACACCCCGATTGAGGACGCCCACCCGTTCGCCGAGCGTGAGCGCCTCGACCTGATCGTGGGTCACGAACACCGTGGTCGTCCCGACTCGTTGATGGAGGCGTTTCAACTCAACCCGCATCTGCACGCGGAGCTGCGCATCGAGGTTCGAAAGCGGTTCGTCCAGGAGGAACACGTCAGGATCACGCGCCAGAGCCCGCGCCAGCGCGACACGCTGCCGCTCGCCTCCCGAGAGCTCGTGCGGCTTTCGTCTCAGGAGGTCCTCGCACCCGACCAGTTGGGCGGTCGATCGTATCCGGGCATCGACCTCGTCCCTGCGCACCTTTCTCGCCAACAAGCCGAACCCGATGTTCTCGGCCACGTTGAGGTGCGGAAACAGCGCGTAGTTCTGGAATACCATCGCGACGTTGCGGTCCACGGGGCTTACCGACGTTACGTCTCTTTCACCGATTCGGATGCGCCCGTCGGTGACGTCTTCCAGTCCAGCGGCAACTCGGAGGACGGTGGATTTACCGGACGCGGACGGT
>DATABA010000129.1:0-2837 GCA_036259835.1 Actinomycetota bacterium | reverse complement strand
ACCGTTCGGCGCGAATGCTCTTCCAGCCACATCGCGGCGTACTGGAGCCGCTCGAGGAAGCCGTCGGCCGGGTTGAGCGAAACCACCCGCATGGATCGGCCCACCTCTTTCACGGTCGGAGCGGCTTCAACGGCTTGCCCTCGACCACCCTGTTCGCGAGGCGTCCCAGTCGCTCCACCTCCAGCACGACTTCGTCGCCCGGCTCGAGCCATGGGTATGCCTCGGATCCGTGGACCATCGAGAGCTCCAAGATGCATCCCGTCCCGCACGTCCCCGACCCAATGACGTCGCCCGGCATGACCATGGTTCCGCGTGACGCGTAGGCGACCATCTCGCCGAAGCTCCAATAGATCTCGGCGAGCGACGCGCGGCTGTACTCCTTGCCGTTGACGACCGCCGTCATGGTGAGGTCGTACGCGCGGTCCTTGCGCGCGTCCTCGAGCTCATCGGGGGTGACCAGCACAGGCCCGAGAGTCGTGGCTGAGTCCTTGCCCTTCACCGGACCCATGGAGAGCTTCATCTCTCGCCGCTGAATGTCGCGGGCGCTCCAATCGTTCATGACGCAGAACCCGGCGATGTATCGCTCGGCGACGTCGGGGTCGAGGTCGGAACCGGACTGTCCGATGACCGCCGCAACCTCCAGCTCGAAGTCCAGCTGCGAGGTTCCCGGAGGGACCGGCACGTCGTCCGAGGGGCCCACCATCGCCGCGGGGTTGCTGAAGTAGAAGACCGGCAGCTCGTACCAATCGGGATCCATCTCCAGCCCGCGCCGCTCCCGGGCGGTACGAACGTGCTGCTCGAACGCGTAGAAGTCACGAACCGAAGGAGGGCGCGGGATGGGAGCCATCAGGTGAATCGAATCCGGGCCGAACACGTCGACGGGATCGCGAACCGCTCGCTGTCCGGCGCTCTGGAGCCCTCCACTCTTTTCGATCAGCCCCAGGAGCGTCACGCCGCGGTCGAGCGCTCGAATCTCCTCATCGACCAGGACTCCGACCCGCTCTTCACCCGCGTCCGTTCGAAACGTCGCCCAGCGCATTCGCCGTCCACGCTACCAACCGAGATGATTCCTCGGCGGGAACACGTCACCATGTTCGGGCGTTGTTTGACCGGCAGGAGCAGCTGACGTGGCGGTCCTGAGGGTTCTTGCGTTCGTGGCGGGGGCGGCGGTGGTGGTCGCCACGTTCGGGTCGGCCATTCGAACCGTCATCCTCCCCCGAGGTGTCCCGGCGAGGCTGGGGCGGTTCGTGTTCGTGGCCATGCGGAAGGTGTTCCGGCTTCGAGCCGGACGCTCGCCGTCATACGAGAAGCGGGATCGCGCGATGGCCCTCTACGCTCCGATCACTCTCCTGGTGCTCCTTCTGGTTTGGATCACCCTCGTCCTCATCGGGTACACCGCGATGTTCTGGGCCGTCGGGGAGGGGTCACTGCGGGACGCCTTTCGGCTCAGCGGATCGTCGATTCTGACCGTGGGCTTCGAGCGCCCGCCGGATCTTCCTTCGACCCTTCTCGCTTTCACCGAGGCGGCGCTCGGTCTCGTGATGTTGGCTCTCCTGATCACGTACCTGCCGACGATCTATGCCGCGTTCTCCAGGCGAGAGGCGGTGGTCACGGCGATGGAAGTGCGAGCCGGCTCTCCACCGTCAGGCGTGGAGATGCTCGAGCGGTACTGGCGGCTCGAGGCGTTCGACCGGCTCCGGGCGCTCTGGGCGAACTGGGAGATGTGGTTCGTGGAGATCGAAGAGACCCACACGTCCTTTCCGGCGCTGGTGTTCTTCCGATCCCCCCAGCCGGATCATTCGTGGGTCACCGCGGGTGGTGCCATCCTGGACGGCGCGTCGCTCATGGCGTCGTCCGTCGACTGGCCCAGAGAGCCCGCGGCGGAGTTCTGCATTCGCGCCGGGTATCTCTCGTTCCGCCGGGTCGCCGACTTCTTCCGCATCGAGTACAACCCCGATCCCGCTCCTACCGATCCGATCTCGATCACTCGCGAGGAATACGACGCCGCGTATGAGCGTCTTGCGGCGGCCGGCGTGCCGATGAAGCGCGACCGTGAGCAGGCGTGGAGGGACTTCGCCGGTTGGAGGGTCAACTACGACACCGTGCTGTTGTCCATGGCGGCGTTGACGATCGCGCCGTACGCGCCATGGTCGTCGGATCGTTCACCCGCGGAGTGGGCGCCGTCGCTTCTATTACGCCGAAGCAAGGTTCGCGCGGTACGGCTCCCCGAATAGCGGCGCCTCGTGCCGATCGGTGAGTCGCCAGAGAAGCGCTTTTCTGGATATCTAGACCACCAAGGCGTGGCGCCAGCGTTTCACGATGCGCCACTGGATAAAGACGATGACGGCGGTGATGGCGAACATCGTTAAGGTCGCCGCTGCGGCGTATCCGTAGCGGAGGTACTCGAACGCGTTCCGATAGATGAACAGCGGCAGGTAGGTCGTGGCGTACGGAGGCGGCCCGCCTCCTGTCACGATGAGTGCCGGCACGAAGTTCGCCTGGAAGCTGAAGATCGTGTCGCGGAACAGCAGGAGCAGAAGCGTCGGCGCCATCAGCGGCAGGGTGATCCGGCGAAACGAGTTCCACGGCGCCGATCCTTCGATCGCCGCCAGCTCGTACAGCTCGCCTGGAATCGACTGCCGCGTGGCCATGGCCACGACGAACCCCTCGCCGATCTGAAACAGGCTCATCAGGATGATTCCGGCCTGAGCGGCCGTGCCGTTCGTCTGCCAGGCCGGCGTGAAGTCTCCGAACAAACCGAGAAAGAGGTTCAACGGTCCAAACAGCGGGTTGAGGATCCACAGCCAAAGAAGCGCGTACGCCACGTCCGGAACCAC
>DATABA010000128.1:0-69347 GCA_036259835.1 Actinomycetota bacterium | reverse complement strand
GCAGATGCCGCCGGGCCCATTCGGTGACGAGCGAAGCGATTTAGACTTGGTGGGATGACGCTTAACGCGGAGGACTGATTGTTCCGGTACGTCATCAGACGGGTCCTGTTTTCGATTCCCGTCCTGTTGATATCCAGCGTCATCGTTTTCGTTGCCATCCGAGCGAACGGTGACTTCACTCGCACGCTGGCGTTGAACCCGCGCGCCGATCCCCAGGCGATTGCAGAGGTGCGTAAGTCTCTCGGTCTGGACAAGTCGGGCCCGGCGCAGTACTGGGCGTGGTTGACTCGATTCGTCCAGGGCGATTGGGGTCAATCGCTTCTGACGGGCGAATCGGTGTCCAAGGACATCCGCAACGCCCTGTGGAACACCATCGTGCTCGGAGTTACGGCGACGGTGTTTTCCCTGCTGATCGGGATAGGGATCGGGGTGTACTCCGCCTTACGGCAGTACTCGGTGTTCGACCATATCTCGACCGGCGCCGCCTTCCTGGGGCTGTCGATTCCGAACTTCTGGTTTGGATTGATGCTCCAGCTTCTCTTCGGCTACTACCTGTCGAAATGGCTCGGGTTACAAGACGCGATCCTTCCGATTTCCGGCATGTTCACGCCGGGGACGACCGGCTTCAATCTGACGGACAGGATTCGCCACTTGATCCTTCCCATGCTGGTGCTCGCGGTACAGATCATCGCGATCTACAGCCGGTACATCCGGGCCAGCATGCTCGAGGTGATGCACAGCGACTACATGCGAACAGCCAGGGCAAAGGGCTTAAGCGAGCGCCGCGTGATCTTCCGGCACGGTATGCGAAACGCGCTCATCCCGCTCACCACCCAGATCGCTCTGGACCTCGGTCTGCTGGCAGGAGGACTCATCATCACCGAGCAGATCTTCTCCTGGCCAGGCATGGGAAAGTTCTTCATTGAGGCGATGGCGAACGGTGACTACGCTCAGGTTCTCCCGTGGATGATGGTGGTGGTTGCGTCCGTCATTGTCTTCAACCTGATCGCCGACATCGTGTACGCGCTGCTCGACCCGAGGATTCGCTATGCGTAGCCAGACCGAGCACGTACCTGCAGGATCACAGGCGGTACCGGCAGACCTCGAAGCGACGCCGACAGCGGAGCTTCGTCTCGAAGAGCGAGTCCTTACCACCCGCCAAATCGCGTGGCGACGGTTCAGGCGGCACAAGCTGGCCATCGCCAGCGGAATCGTCCTGGCCTTGATGGGGCTGGCGGTAATCTTCGCTCCACTTCTCACTCCCTACACCTTCACCGAGCAGAACCTGGCGGAGGTTATGCAGGGACCGAGCGCGAAGCACTGGCTCGGAACGGACAATCTGGGACGAGACGTGTTCACCCGCCTCCTGTATGGGGGTCGTATCTCGCTGCTGGTCGGAGTGGCCGTTGCAGTCTCCGCCGTGGCCGTCGGCGCCGTCATCGGCTCGCTTGCCGGCTACTACGGTGGCTGGCTGGACAACGTGCTCATGCGGGTGACCGACCTCTTCCTGTCCATCCCGTTCCTGGTGGTCCTCATCGTGGCGTCCAAGCTGCTCGGGGGGAGCGTCTTGGACATCGTGTTCATCCTCTCTCTGGTGTTCTGGATGCCGGCGGCGCGGATCGTCCGGGGCGTGTTTCTATCGCTGAAAGAGAAAGAGTTCGTGGAAGCGGCCCGCTCGGTGGGCGGGTCGCATAAACGAATCATCTTCTATCACATCCTTCCCAACGTCTTGGGGCCGATCATCGTCATCGGCACACTGGACGTGGCGTCGGCCATCCTCACCGAGTCGGCGCTGTCGTTCCTTGGATTCGGCGTCCAGTTGCCCACCCCGACATGGGGGAACCTGCTGAGGGACGCGCAGAACTTCATTCTGCTCGCCCCGGGCCTGGTGTGGTTCCCCGGGCTCGCCATCCTGATCACCGTCCTGGCCGTGAACTTTCTCGGTGATGGGTTGCGCGACGCCTTCGACCCGCACCAGAAGCTCGGGGTCAACCCGTAAAGTCGGGCCGCGAAATGGCGCAACCGCTTCTGGAAGTTCGCGACCTCAAGGTTCACTTCCCGACCGAAGACGGTCTGGTCAAGGCCGTCGACGGCGTTTCGCTGACCGTTTCCCCCGGCGAGACGCTGGGTGTGGTGGGGGAGTCCGGCTCCGGAAAGAGCGTCAGCTTCCTCACCGTCATGGGGCTCATCACCAAGCAGCAGGCTCGAATCGAAGGTGAGGTCCTGTTCCGCGGCCAGGACTTACTCAAGCTTCCGCCCGACGAGATGCGACAGATCCGCGGAGCGAAGATCTCGATGATCTTCCAGGATCCGCTGACCGCGCTGAATCCGGTCCACCGCGTGGGAAACCAGATCGCCGAGGTGTTCCACGCACACCGAAAGGTTTCGAAAAAGGAGGCGATGGACGAGGCGGTGAACCTCCTCCAGTTGGTTGGTATTCCCAAGCCGCAGGAGCGGGTCCGCCAGTACCCACACGAGTTTTCGGGCGGAATGCGGCAGCGCGCCATGATCGCCATGGCCCTGGCACTGAACCCCGACTTACTGATTGCAGACGAGCCGACCACCGCACTCGATGTAACGGTGCAGGCGCAGATCCTGGACTTGGTGGACCGCCTCAAGCGCGAGTTCGACGCGGCGGTGGTGCTCATCACTCATGATCTGGGCGTCGTCGCTGAGCACTGCGACAACATCATGGTGATGTACGCCGGCAAGGTCGCCGAGTTCGGTGATCGGCGCGATATCTACTACGGGGCCCACCACCCGTACACCTGGGGACTGCTCCAGTCCATCAGCCGGATCGATCAGGACCGGTCGGAACGGCTGCGTCCGATCAAGGGACAACCGCCTTCGCTGATCTTCGTCCCGCCAGGGTGCCCGTTCCATCCTCGCTGTCCTTACGCAATGGAGATATGCACACGCGACCTTCCCCAGTTGCTTCCCTCCAATGGACATCACGCAGCGGCGTGCCATCTCACCCTCGCTGAGAAAGAGCGAATCCTCCACGAAGAAGTGCTGGTCCGAAAGTGAGCGTTCAGCTCAACGCGCGAACCGAGCCCGAAGCGAAGACCCGCGGAACTCCGCTGGTGAAGCTGGAGAACGTCAAGAAGTGGTTCAAGCTCACCAGAGGGATCGTCTTTCAAAAGACCATCGGGCACGTTCACGCGGTCGACGGCGTGGACCTGGAGGTGTATCCCGGCGAAACCGTAGGGCTGGTCGGGGAGACCGGGTGCGGCAAGTCGACCCTGGCCCGCGTCATCACCCGTCTCTATGACGTTACCGACGGCAAGGTCTACTTCGACGGCCAGGACATCTCAAGGGTGAAGGGGAAGGAGCTCCGAGCCATTCGCCGAAACATGCAGATGATCTTCCAGGACCCCTACGCGTCCTTGAACCCACGGAAGACAGTTGGAACGATCATCGGGGAGCCGTTCCATCTGCACAAGACCGTGCCACGGCACAAGATCCGCGACGAGGTCAAGCAGCTCATGGAGCTGGTGGGCCTCAACCCCGAGCACTACAACCGCTACCCGCACGCGTTTTCGGGGGGCCAGCGGCAGCGGATCGGGTTCGCCCGGGCCCTCGCCCTTCGGCCGCGCTTGATCGTGGCCGATGAACCGGTTTCGGCGTTGGACGTTTCAATTCAGGCCCAGATTCTGAACCTACTCGAAGACCTTCAGGACGAGTTCAACCTGACGTACGTGTTCATCGCTCACGACCTCTCGGTGGTGAAGCACGTTTCGGACCGCGTCGCCGTGATGTATCTGGGGAAGGTGGTGGAGTTAGCCCCGGGGGAGACGCTGTACCGGAACCCGAAGCACCCCTACACGGGAGCGTTGATGTCGGCGGTTCCGATCGCCGATCCCGACCTGGCCAGTGCGAAGCGGCGGATCGTCCTGGAGGGGGACGTTCCCTCGCCGATCGACCCACCGTCCGGATGCCGCTTCCACCCTAGGTGTCCCCGAGCGCAGTTCCCGATATGCCGCGAGGACGTTCCCCCTCTGTATCCGTTCCATGAGGGGCAGGTCGCGGCGTGCCACTTCCCATTGGAGGACCGGGCGGTGATCACGCAGGAGGCCGAAGAAGCAGCGCACGAGCACGCGTAGCGGTTCGTGGGCGCTGCCCGGACACTTTCGCCGCTGCGTCCACTCGGTATCATCGTCGACATGCTGATGGCCATCGTCATTGGGATTCATATCGTTGTCTCGCTGTTCCTGGTCCTGTTCGTCCTGCTCCACTCGGGCAAGGGCGGCGGCCTCTCGGATATGTTCGGCGGGGGAGGGAGCCTCTCGGGAGGGACCTCAATCGAGCGGAACCTCGACCGGATCACGGTTGCAACGGCCCTCATCTTCGCGCTGACCACGTTCATCCTGGCGTGGCAGTGGGAGTGAGCCGGTAGAATCGCTAGTCCCGTCGCCGTTTGGGGCGACCACGGTCTAGTCGGAGTGGCGGAACTAGGTAGACGCGCTAGGTTGAGGGCCTAGTGGGCGATAAGCCCGTGGGGGTTCAAATCCCCCCTCCGACACCAGGACTTACCAGGGAAAACAGAACGGGGAGCCGGTTGGCTCCCCGCTTTCATTTCCGGAGTGGGCACACTTTTGGGCACACTCTGCCTCTCGACCGCGACCCTCTGCCCTGTAAATAGAATCCAGTCCACGGCCCATGAGTCATGAACAGTTCGCCGAACGGGTCCGTCGAACGTTGGTGTCGCGCCTAGCGAGTGACTCTTCGATGGACATCGAGGTGACGTCCGTCGAACTTGAGGGGGATCACGACAAACGGTCGGTCGGCATCTACTTTAATGCGCCGAAAAGCGAGACCCGACTGCATGTACGCGTTCCCCTCGGGCAGCATTCCGTGGCTGATGGAGTCTGCATACGACGTGGGGCAGGAGTACGTCGCTGATGAACAACTTCTGGAATTCGTCGTGCTCATCGTCGGAGAGAACCTGATGGAGCAGGTCAACGCCGAGGACATGGGACTGCCTCCATGCGTCCCGGGCAGCGTAACGGAGATCAGAAGCTGATCCTCGTGGTCACATCTGGTCACACTCTGCCCCCGAAGCTGAGCCGGTCCATGGCCTCGCGCTTCTTGGCGGGGAGAACATTGGTGTACACCTTCTCGGTAAACCGGGTGTCGGTCAGGCCTCGCTCCCGTCCGCGGCCGGCGGCCGCCACGCTGCCTCCATCATTTCGTTGGTGACCCGGCCAAAAGGAGGGCATCGGCCCGGTCAAGGTTCTCGACCGCGTGACGATGCAAACTCTCCGTCCGCGGGCATTTCACGGTGATCGCAGCACCCGTCCAATGCAACGTTGATCGAATACCGAGCATTACGTGCCCCTGAAGCGCTAACTCGTTCTTCTGCTGTCCGGCATAAACATCCAGGCCGGCATAAACATCCAGGTCAGCCTAATCGGCCTTCCTGAAAAAGCCCCTGCGCCATCAGCAGCTCTCCCCGGAGCACTGCCACCGTACTTAGGGCTCGGTACGCCCCTCCGGCACATCCGCCTCAAACGGTTCGGAGGAAATCGAGCACCCGGCGCTTCAAGAGCGCCGCAGCTTCGGCCTCGTACGACGGCAGACTCCTATCCGCGAAGAGGTGCTTGATCCCCGGATAAAGAAACAGCTCAGCACGGTCCGCCGATTCGACAAGCTCCCGGGCCGCGTCGATGTCACCCTCTCCGACGAAGAACCGGTCGTCGTCCATCGCGTGGATCTGGACGGGTACGCTTGCAGGCCACCGGTCCCCGAAGTACGACGGTGGAACGCAGGATTCGAAGAACAGCGCCCCGCGGGCGCCGGGACGCGTCTGGGACAGCTTCTGCGCAGGCATGACCCCCAACGAGAAGCCGGCGTAGACCAGCCCCGCGGGAAGGTCGTCGGCGGCCCGCACCCCTCGCTCGATGATCTCGTCGAAACCGTTCTCCTCCGCGAACGCAACACCTTCATCGAGGGTCTCGAACGTTCTCCCTTCGAACAGATCGGGTGTGTGCACGAGATGACCGGCCTGTCGCAGCTCGTCAGCAAGTTCCCGGATTCCTGCCGTCAGGCCCTGAGCGTGATGGAAGAGCAGGATTTCAGCCATGGGCCGCAGCGTAACGCGGACCTTTCGTTAGAGGAGATCTCATCTTTGACACCGGTCGTACGCTCTAGAATACTAAGCCGTATGGTTAAGTTTCAGCGGCTGGACCGAACGTTTGCCGCGTTGGCCGACCCGACGCGCCGGGACATTCTCGAGCGTCTCGCGCACGGTCCGGCTTCGATCAGCGAGCTGGCCGGTCAGCACAGGCTCTCCCTTCCCGGAGTGATGAAGCATGTCCGGATTCTTGAAGGCGTCGACCTGGTGCGTTCCGAAAAGCGGGGGAGAACGCGACAGTGCCGGCTTGGTCCCGGACGACTGGACGAGGCGACCCGGTGGATCGAGCAGTACCGGCGGCAGTGGGAACGGCGGCTCGACCGCTTGGAGGCGTACATCGAGAAGCGGGAGACGGCGAAGCGATGACGTACGACCTGAGAATCCAACGACTCATAGACGCGGCACCAGATGTGGTGTTCGACGCATTCGTCGACCCCGAGGCGCAGAAGGAGCTGTACAACAACGAAGAGGATCCGGACTGGCACGTCGAGTCGGAGCTCGACCTCCGGGTGGGCGGTACGTGGACCATCGTGTTCGGGAACCGAGGGGAAGAACCGTTTCGGCTCACCAGTGTCTTTTCCGAAGTCGACCGCCCGCGGCGCCTCGTCTTCAAGGCAACGTTGTTCCAGGGGAAGTACGGTGGAAGCTTCGACACGGATGTGACGGTTACCTTCGAGGACCGGGACGGCAAGACCCTCATGACCATCGTCGAAACCGGGTTCCCGACCAAGGAGCAGCGCGACATGATCGAGGGCGGCTGGCCGAGCATTCTGGATGCGCTCGAGCGCGTCGTGACAGACGGCCGATCAACGTGAGAGAGGAGACTCGATGGGCAGACTGATCATGAACGTTCAGCTTTCGCTGGACGGCGTCATGCAGGGACCCGGCGCCCCCGACGAGGACACCAGCGGAGGGTTCGAACACGGTGGCTGGGCCATGCCGTACTTCGACGAAGTGATGGGCAAGGCGGCGGGGGAGGGGATGGGATCGGCTGCTGGGCTTGTGCTGGGCCGCAAGACCTACGAGATCTTCAACGCCTACTGGCCGAAGCAGAGTGACGATGTCCCGTTCGCCAGCTTCCTGAACAGCGTCCCGAAGTACGTCGCCTCTCGAACGCTGCAGGAGCCGCTCGAATGGAACAACTCGCACCTGTTGAAGGGGGACGTCGCCGAGGCGGTGGGCAAGCTCAAGGGGGAAAGCAACGGTGACCTCGTGGTCCTGGGGAGCGGAGACCTTGCGCAGACGTTGATGGCGAATGGGTTGATCGACGTCTATGAGATCTGGATCGACCCCATCGTGCTCGGAACGGGGAAGCGCCTCTTCAGGGACGGCGTGCCGAAGACCCCAATGGAGCTGGCCGGCTCGACCATGAGCACGACCGGTGTGGCCATGGTCACGTACCGGCCCGCTGCGGCCTGAGGGGCCTGAGGTCCCGACCGGGGGTCAGGCGCCCAGCAGCGCATGAAGAGCCGCCAGCGGGTCCACCAGTCCGTGGAATCCCCTCCAGCCGCGTGTACCACAAACAACCCGGTGCCGTTCAATCTATTGTCCTCCCACCTGAATCCGGCACCGCAAGCAACCGATTTGATTCATATGTGCTTCCCCATTGATCGGCGCAGAATAGAATCGCCGTACCACTGGAGATGAGCGGCACCGACCTTCCCCGCGAGCCCTCCCACCAGCCCTCTCCGACCACGCGTCCGCTCAGCCGAACGGACGAGAGCCTGGAGCCCGAGGCGCCCTTCGTCGACTTCTCGCGATTGAGCGGCTACCGGCCCATCGGAGAGGATGGCCACCCCGGGCCGAGTCCATTTCCGCCCATCGCCGAGTTCGGGTTCCTATCCGATGGACAGGTCAACGCGCTGCTGGCGCCGTCCGGAAGCGTGGAGTGGCTGTGTCTTCCACGGCCGGCCAGCCCCAGCGTGTTCGGGGCGATCCTCGACCGCGGGGCGGGCTTCTTCCGGCTGGGCCCCGCCGACGTCATGGTCCCCGCGGCGCGTCGGTACCTGCCGGGGACGATGGTGCTGGAAACGAGCTGGGGGACGCGCGGTGGGTGGATCATCGTCCGGGACGTTCTCCTCATTGGACCGTGGCACCACGATGATGACCGGTCGACCACATACCGGCGCGCCCCAACGGACTACGACGCGGATCACGTGCTGCTCCGAACCATCCGCTGTGTGAACGGCCAGGTGCAGATCGCCCTGGACTGCGAGCCGAACTTCCTGTACGGGCGGCAGCATGGACGATGGGAGTACACCGGCGACGGGTACCACGAAGCGACCTGCAGCACTCCCGAATGTGACGTGGAGCTGCGGCTCACCACGGACCTGCGTCTCGGGTTCGAGGGGCCCCGGGCGATCGCGCGGACCCTGGTCAAGGAGGGCGACGTCCGGTTCTGCGCGCTGTCGTGGAGCCCAAACGTTGAACCACCAAAGACCTACGAGGAGGCCTACGAGCGGTTGGTGTGGACCGCGCATCACTGGCAGCACTGGCTCGACCGCGGCAACTTCCCCGACCACCCGTGGCGGAGGTTCCTGCAGCGAAGCGCCCTCACGCTTCGAGGCCTCACGTACGCGCCGACCGGCGCGCTCCTCGCGGCGGCGACTACGTCCCTCCCCGAGACGCCGGGAGGCGAGCGGAACTGGGACTACCGCTACAGCTGGATTCGAGACGCCACGTTCGCCCTATGGGGTCTCTACTCCCTCGGCTTCGACTGGGAGGCCAATGACTTCTTCCACTTCGTGGCGGACGTCGCTGAGGGCGAGGAAGACCTTCAGATCATGTACGGCGTTCACGGCGAGCGTCGACTGGAGGAGCGGACGCTCGACCACCTGTCCGGATACGAGGACGCCCGTCCCGTTCGGGTCGGAAATGCCGCGTACAAGCAGAAGCAGCACGACGCTTGGGGAGCGCTTCTCGACTCGATCTACCTGCACACCAGATCGCGGGACAGCCTGGAGGAGCGCGTGTGGCCTCTCGTCGTGCGACAGGTCGATAACGCCATCGCGCACTGGCACGAGCCGGACCAGGGGCTGTGGGAGGTTCGCGGGGAGCCGAAGCACTTCACGTCGTCGAAGCTGATGTGTTGGGTGGCCTGCGACAGGGGAGCCCGCCTGGCGCGACTCTACGGCGACGACTACCTGGCACGACAGTGGATCAAGGTGGCCGAAGAGATCCACACCGACATCTGCGAACACGGCGTGGACGACCGCGGCGTGTTCGTGCAGCACTACGACACAACGGCGCTCGACGCTTCGCTGTTGCTGATGCCGCTGCTTCGATTCCTTCCTCCGGACGACCCGAGGATCCGGGCGACGGTCCTGGCCATCGCCGACGAGCTCACGGAGGAGGGGCTCGTTCTTCGATACAGGACCGAGGAGACAGACGACGGCGTTTCGGGCCGTGAAGGGACCTTCACGATCTGCTCGTTCTGGCTGGTGTCCGCGCTGGTCGAGATCGGGGAGCTCTCGCGGGCCCGAGATCTGTGCGAGAAGCTGCTTTCGCACGCGAGCCCGCTCGGTCTGTACGCCGAAGAGATCGACCCGAGAACGGGACGGCACCTCGGGAACTTCCCGCAGGCATTCACCCACCTGGCGCTGATCAACGCGGTCATGCACATCATTCGGGCGGAGGAGCTGCAAGGGCTGGGGTTCAGTCCGGTCCGGCCGACCGAGAGCACCTGACTAGAGCGAAAGTCCTCCGTCGCCCCCGCGTGGAAGATCCCCTGACAGGGCGGTTGACCAGGGCAAATGCCCTGTTAGCGTCGGCTCACACCATGGCTGGCAAAGCAACCACCACCACGACCCGAAGGACCGCGGCGCTGCGCGAGGCTGCCGACCTTCGACTTGGCGACCACATCTGTTGGACGTACTCCTCCGACGAAGAGCACCGAACCGTATTGACGGCGTTCGTCGCCGAAGCGCTGCAGGCCGGCCAGCAAATCGCTCATTTCGCCCCGCGAGGCGAGGAACTGCGCCTCGTCGAGTACCTCCGTGAATGCGGCGTCGATGCGGCCGCGCTGATCGATGAAGGCAGATTGGTCCTCGGCTCCGCGGAGAAGGCTTATTACCCAAAGGGAATCTTCGATCCCGAGGAAAGCCTTTTGGGGTTCCGCGCCATGGCCGAGCAGGCCCGGGTCGACGGCTACACCGGCCTCCGCGTCGCGGGAGAGAACGGATGGATCCTGGCCGACTGGCTCCACCGGGCGACCTGGCCGGGATATGAGGTCCGCGTCGACCGAGTGATCGCCGGGCTGCCACTGATTGGGATGTGCAGCTTCGACCTACGGGAATGCGGTGAGCAGATCGTGGAGCTCATGGATGCCGTACATCCGGTTCGACTCGGAAACTCTTCCACGACGTCGGCGTTTCATCTTCACTCGAATCCCGACGACGGCCTGGTCATTCGAGGACAACTCGACCTTGCGACCTCCCAGACCGTTGAGTCCCTGCTTCAGTCCCTGGCGGGCCATGAAGTGATCAGTCGCATAGACCTCTCCGGACTCTCGTTCGCCGACGTCCAGGGAATGCGCGCCATCGCCGCCGGCGCACGAGCAATAGCGGAGAAGGGCGGCATGCTGCGTCTCGAGGACCCACCGACGGCGTTCTCCAAGGCCTGGCGGCTCCTTCGCCTGGACGAAGCCGTGCCGGCCGAGCTTGTCGCGTCGGGGAGTCGCGGTTAGCGCATCGATGAGCGCCGTCGCCCTTTCGCACGGCGTTGAATCGCGAGTCTTCCGGCACGAAGCTCTCTTCTACGCCGACGAGGGAGAGTTCGTAACCGCGGTCTCATCGTTCGTTCGGGAAGGCGTGCACGCGGGCGAACCGGTCTTCGTCCTCGTCCCCGCCCCGAAGATCGAGATGCTCAGGTGGTCGCTCCAAGGCGACGCGGCGAACGTACGTTTCGAAGACATGACGGAGATGGGCCGGAACCCGGGGAGAGTGATTTCGAAGTGGCGGGACTTCGCCGCCGAGCATGGCTCCGCCGCAAACCTTCGCGGCGTGGGGGAGCCGGTGTGGCCCGGTCGGACGGCGGACGAGCTGGTGGAGTGCCAACGACACGAAGCCCTGCTCAACCTGGCCTTCGCCGATGCGCCCTTGTGGCTCATTTGCCCCTATGACGCGACGACACTCGATCCATCCGTCATCACTGAGGCCACGCGTACCCATCCGTGGGCCTCCGAGGGGCAGCGGCGTTCGGCGAACGCGCCCACTCCACTGCGAACGCACACCGCCGACCCATTCGGGGGCGCCTTGCCAGATGCGCCAGAGCGTGCCGCTCATGTCGAATTCGACGGAGACACATTGGGTGAGGTGCGGAGCGTGGCCAGCCGTCTCGCAGCGGAACACGGGCTCACCGGGGACGCGCGGGAGGGACTCGTTCTGGCGCTGAACGAGGTCGCCACGAACAGCGTGCGCTACGGCGGTGGGAAGGGTGAATTCCGCGCCTGGGCCACCGATAATTCCCTGGTCTGTGAGGTTCGGGATGGCGGCGTTATCGCGGACCCGCTGGTCGGTCGATTCCGCCCGGACCCAAGGGCCGACAGGGGATTCGGCCTGTGGCTGGCCAACCACCTGTGCGATCTCGTTCAGATCCGATCCGGCCCGGAAGGCTCGGTCGTTCGGCTTCAAATGCGGCTTCGGGAGCCCTGGCACTAGAAAGGTTCGATTTCCCCGCAGATTTCGGGGTCAATGTGGCTCGTGTGGTCCCGCGATGGCCTGCAGGGCAGACGCCACGTTCCTCAGCTGAGCCTTGGTGAGCTTGCCGGTGAAGTGCTCGTTGATCCCGCGAAGGTGGTCGCGTGCGGCTCGTCTCACCCGTTCGCGCCCGTCGCCGGTCAGGCTGGCAAAGACGACTCGAGCATCCTTCCCGCCGCGGTGCCGTTCAACCAGGCCTTCGCTGACCAGGTCGTCGACGGCGCGCGTCAGACCGCTCGGCGAGATCATCACGCGCTCGGCGAGGTCGGACATTCGGAGGGTTCCGCCTGGCGCGCGGGCCAGCCGAACGAGCACGTCGTATTGACTCCACGTCAGGCCGTGGCCACGTCTCAGGTCGGCATCGAGCAGCTGCGTCACCTTGGCGTGCGCATGGAGGAACGCCTGCCACGCTTCGAGCTCGAGATCACTTAGCTTCGTTGACACCTCATCCGCGCCCAGGGCCAAGCTCGATTTTGCTTGCTCAAGCAATTATGATACTTGCACACGCAAGCTTTCTTAGGTTGAAGGAGCCGACATCTTCGGATCAAGCCTCGCGCACGTCGCTGCTGGCTTCGGAATCGGTGTCGCTCTCGCTGGAGCCCCTGGGCCGGTGCAGGCAATCCTCCTGGCTGAGGCCCTGCGCGGCGGCCTTGGACGCGGATTTCGAACCATGGTCGGAGCCAACCTGACATTTGGCGTTCTGCTCCTCGCTCTGGCTCTTGGACTCTCCATCGCGCCGCCGAGCGGTCTTGCCCTGCGGGCTCTCAAGATCGCCGGCGGAGCGTTTCTTCTGTGGCTGGCCGTTGAAGGCCTCCGCACGTCCCACCAGCTGGTGGATGACAGCGCGGCGGGGCACCGCCTTACCGTCCCCCCGGTGGCTCGGGGCGCACTCGCGGTCGTCCTGAACCCCGGCGCGTGGTTGTTTCTCGGAGCGGTGGCCTCGCCGCTTCTGGGCGCGGCAACCCGTGACGGCGGTACGGGTGGGGCGCTCGCAGTGGTCGCCGCCCTCACCGCTGGGGTGATGATCGGTGACGGCGCCGTGGTCGTCCTGGGCGGGATCGGCATCCGCAAGGGCGGGGCGCGGCTTGAGAAGTGGGTCCGCCGGGGTTTGGCGCTGTTGCTGAGCGGACTCGGTATCTGGCTCCTGTTCAGCGGTCTCATTACGTAATGGACATCGAGTTCGGTCTGAACGTGTCCGCGGACCCCACCTTGGGCGCAGACCCGGTCACCCAGGCCATCAAAGCCGAACAGCTAGGGTTCGACTTCGTTTCCGCATCCGACCACCTTCACGGCGAACACCCGACGTACGAGCCGTGGACGCTGCTCGCGTGGATTGCGTCCTCGACATCGCGGCTTCGGGTGGCGACGCGGGTCCTCGCGACTCCGTACCGCAATCCAGCAGTGCTGGCGAAGATGGCCGAAACGTTCGACCGGCTCTCGCGCGGCCGCCTGATATTGGGGCTTGGAGCTGGTTACCTCGACGAGGAGTTCCGCGCGTTCGGGCTGAGAGTCCCGACGGCCGGCGAAAAGGTCCGAGGGTTGGAGGAGGCGATCGCCATCGCACGGGGTCTCTGGTCCGCAGAACACCTGACGTTCGAAGGCAGCCTGTACAGGACCCTGCAAGCGCGGCTCGAGCCGAAACCCGACCACTCGATCCCCATCTGGCTTGGCACCTATGGCCCTCGAGCACTCGATGTGACCGGACGTATGGCCGATGGATGGATCCCCACGCTCCAGGTTGCGCCACCCGAGCGTGTTGCCGGGATGCGCCGACGCGTCCTCGCTGGAGCCGAGCGAGCGGACCGCAATCCCGATGACATCTTGTGCGTGTACAACCTTGGGGTTCAGGTTGCAGAAGCGCCTCTGGAGCACCCCGGCGTGCTGGCAGGTCCACCCGAATGGATCGCTGAACGACTCCTCGAATTCACAGGCATCGGGTTCCGCGCGTTCAATTTTCTGGTCGAGGGACCAGCATCTCCTGAGCAGGTGGAACGACTCTCAAGGGAGGTTCTTCCCCTCGTACGGACCGGATGAGGATCCCGTAGCGACGCGCGTCGATGTCTTGTTCCCACGGGTGGGCTGGCCGACAATCAGCGCTCAACCGAACGCCAGGAGGTATCGATGACCCTGCGATTCCCGGCAGGATGGGGTCCGCACCGACACCCCGTGAACGTCCGGCACATGGGCCAGCAGCGGACGCTCGGAGAACGGGTCGCCGACGGCGTGGCCGCGACCGTCGGCTCGTGGCCGTTCATCATCACCCAATCGGTCGTCCTCGCCATGTGGATTCTGGCGAACGCACTGCTCATCCGGGATTGGCTGGGCGGAAAGCCCTTCGACCCGTATCCGTTCATCCTCCTCAACCTGGTGCTTTCCTTCCAGGCCGCGTACACGGGACCGGTGGTGATGATGAGCCAGAACCGTCAGGCGGCGAAAGACCGTGACGAGGCCGAGCACGACTATGAGGTCAACCGTGAAGCTCTCGAGCGACTCCAACGGATCGAGGAACAGCAGGAGCAGATTCGGGAGCTCCTGGTTACTCTGACCGCCAACGAAACGAGACGGGAGCCCGACCAGTGATGGCCGTAACGGGGTCTCTCGAGAGCGATGCCTGAGCAGAGACGGGTTTCGAGATCACCGTTCGAAGCAGCTGCCGCCGTCGCGGACCTCGGCACCCTCGTGCCCATCACCGCGTCCCTGGTTCTCCTGAACGGACTGGACGCCAGAGCCGCGCTGTTCTTCGCTGGACTCCTGTTCGTCGCGGCAGGGTTCGTCTACGGCATTCCAATGGCCGTGCAACCGATCAAGGCCGCCGCGGCCATCGCCATCGCCACACAAGCGTCTCCCGAAGTGATATCGGCCGCCGGCATCGGGCTCGGGGCGGTGCTGGTGCTGCTCGCGGCGACCCGCCTCACTCCATGGGTGGCCCGGCTCTTCCCGAAACCGATCATTCGGGGCAATCAGGCGGGGGTGGGGCTACTTCTGATCTTCGCGGCGTATGGCCTGGTGAGTCCCCGTGAAGACATTCTCGGGTTCATCGTGGCGGTCGCCATCTCGGCGGGCGTCGCCGCGGCAGGGAGCATGCGGGGTCTTGCCGCGCTTGGCGTTGGGGTGGCCGGGATGACGTGGTCGTGGCTCCACGGCGGGGGCGCGGTCTCCCTCACGCCCTCTCCGGGCTTGCCCGCGTTCGATGCGCCCTCCGCTGCCGCCCTGTGGACGTCGATGACGTTGCTCGTTATCCCTCAGATCCCCCTCACGCTCGGCAACGCGGTGGTCGGAACGGCCGACCTGGCGCGCGAGTACTTCGGCCCGCGGGCGGCACGGGCAACGCCCACCATGCTGTCGTTGACCTGCGGAAGCGCGAACCTGGTACTCGGTCTGTTCGGAGGGATGCCGCTCTGCCACGGGTCCAGTGGCCTCACCGCGTACCACCGCTTCGGTGCGCGAACCGGGGTCGTCGGGATCGTGCTGGGCTCCCTCCTCATCGTGGCGGCACTGTTCTTCGCTCCCTCGGCCGTGGCGGCGTTCGCCCTCATTCCTTCGCCGGTTCTGGCCGGTCTGCTCGCCTACACCGGAGCGCACCACGCGATGCTGGCCAGGGACCAACGTGGTGCAATGCTCGTTGTCGTCATCGCCATGGCCGCCGTTGGCGCCGTGACGCAGAACCTGATGTGGGGCTTGGTCGTCGGACTGTCGCTGTACGCGACCGCGAGCGTTCTATTCCGGAGAAAGCGCCTCGTAGACCAGGACGGGGTCAGAGAAGCCTTTTAGCTCAACCCGCCCGACCTCACGGAACCGTATCGCGTTCGTGGCGGCCAGCTCCGCGACCTCACGGCTCACCAGCGTCTGCCCCTCGGTTGCGTGGGAGGCGATCCTCGCTGCCATGTTCACCGTTCGGCCGAAGTAGTCGCCGTCCTGGAACACCACGGGTCCTGAGGCAATGCCGGCATGTGCGGGCAGCCCGACCTCCGGGGCACGCCTCACCATTTCAACGGTGCCCGATACGGCGTTGGCGGGGTTCCTGAAGTAGACCATCACCCCGTCCCCGAGCCACTTGACCGGCTCGCCGTGGTGCGATCGTGCGACCGTGTCCACCATCTCGGAGAGATCCGCAACCAGGCGGGCAGACGCCTGGTCGCCCCATTCCTCCGTCATCCTGGTGTACCCGGCGAGGTCGACGAAACCGAATGCCGGAGAGCGCTCGGGGCGCTGATAGAGACCCATTTCCTCGAGGATCTCCTCGATGCCCTCGATCGTGTATTCCGTCCAACGACGTTCCTGCATTCGCCGGTAGGTCGTGATGATGAACTGCTCCTGCATCGGGCTGATCTGAGCGCCGAAGTCGTTTGCCAGATCCACCGCCTCTCGATAGGACATTCCCTGGTTCAGCAAGCGTCCCACCACGTATGTGTCGTAGAGCGACGCCTCCGCCTCTGCGATTCGACGAAGAGCGTCGGCGTAAACGCGGGCGGACCGAAGCGTCGCGTCCCGGTCGAGGACGGTGAGGGCGAGGCGGACGAGACGGAAGACGTCCCAGTCGTCCTCACGAACGCGGTCGCCTTCATGCGGACGGGCATAGCCCATCGCCTGGACGACGTCGAGAACGAGGTCGAACGGCAGCTCTAGCTCATCCGCCAGCTCCCGGTAGCTGATCGGCGTGAGCGCCGCCCATCGGTAGTTGGGGAGATCCATGTACGAGAGGGACAGCTTCCCCGCGGCGATCGCTTGACCGATGCCTTCGATCGGAAGGCCAGCTCGTTCGCACGCGAGGGCCAGCCGGATCCTGTACACGTCGGCAAGGCGAAACGACGCGTCGCCCTCTGACCGGGTGAGGATTCCCAACCGGACCAGTCGATCGACCAGGTCTGGGGCCACGCCGGCGCGCTCGGCCAGTTCATCTCGAGATAGACCCGACCGGGAGGCCATCACCGATACACGTTAGCGACGGTCGTCCTTTCCCGGCCAGTCGTCGCCTGTCCGGGCCCGCAGGGACTCACGACCGATATGCGAGCCTGACATGTGTGGAACGTCTGACGTGGGACGAGGTTCGGGCATGGCGCGTCGCGCGGCAGTACCTGTCTAAACGCGCCCAGCGACGGCGCCTCCAGACGGTTGTCTCGGAGATCTGCGGCGTCCACGCACAGGTGTCGTCCGCGGCCGAGCTTCAGCTGTGGGCCCGCGTCGAGGGTATCCGGCCGGAGCACGTCCGCGAGGCCCTGTGGACGAAGCGAACGCTGGCGCGAACCTGGTCCATGCGGGGAACGCTCCACCTTCTGACTGCGGAAGACCTCCCGATGTATGTCGCCGCCCTCAGAACCCACGACCGGTGGTGGAAGGGGGCCTGGCTCAAGTTCGTCGGGTTGACCGAAACGCAGCTTCGGGAACTACTCGATGCCATCCACGAATCCCTCGGAGCTCGTCCGCTCACCCGCGTCGAACTCGCCGAGAACGTGGCGAAGCGCGTTGGCGCTTCCGCCAAGGAGCGGATGCTCTCCAATTGGGGAGAGATGCTGAAGCCGGCCGCGTTTCACGGGTGGCTGATGTCCGGACCGCCGCGCGGCCAGAACGTCACGTTCGTTCGGCCCGACAAGTGGCTGGGGGAGTGGAAAGAGTGGGACCCGTCCGATGCGTGGCGGGAGATCGTCCGCCGCTATCTCCGCGCTTATGGTCCCGCGACTCGAGAAGAGTTCGCGCGTTGGTGGGGGATGCAGCCAGCGCCCGCCGGCAGAATCCTTGAGGCGTCCGGAGACGAACTCCAAGTGGTTGATGTGGAAGGCGACCGGGCGTGGGCGCTGAAGTCGGTCATCCCCGAGATCCAGAAGCGGTCGCCAAAGCCTCCCGTTCGTTTGCTCCCCGCCTTCGATGTCTACGTCGCCGGGAGCCGTCCCAAGGAGTCGCTGGTCGAAAAGCGGTTCGAGCCGCGCGTCTTCCGTCAAGCGGGCTGGATTTCTCCCGTGGTGCTGACCGACGGGAAGGTGGCCGGAGTCTGGAACCATGAACGCGCAGCCGCGAGGTCGGACGTCTCCGTCGACCTTTTTCGAAGACTTTCCGCGGCGCAAAAGAAGGAGATCGCCGAAGAAGGCGACCGACTCGGGAGCTTCCTGGGGGCTCCCGCGGTCGTGTCGTATAGCGGGGTCTGAATTCAGCCAGCGGTCGGCGACGGAGCGTCGAGGATCTCAACCGCAAACAGCACGCCGTCGCGCTGCTCCAACCGGACGGTGACCGGCCAGTCGGAGATCCGATGCTGTTCGAGGTGCTCCAGGTCGAACCCGTAATCGCGCCGCGAGTCGATCTGAATGTCGAACGATTCGGCGCCTTGTCGCAGGGTGAACCGCTGCATCTTTCCATCGGCTCCACGAGCGATCTGCGTGATCAGACCGGTCACGCGATCCGGGGCCTGGTCACCAGACGAGCCGCACGCCTGCCCGAGCACCAGCAGAAGCGCGAGGAAAAGGGCGACTGAGCGGGACCGAAGCGCAGTGGAGGAAGGCCGCCCCTCCTCGGAATCTCCTTTCGTCCTACGATTTACGAAAAGCATGAACCTCAACGCCGGCCCGCGTCTGCGGTTGCCCCTCGGCGGAACCCAGCGCGTTCCCGTTGGCCGAATCCGTCTCCGAGCGGGTTTTCGTCATCGGGGTCACCGGACACGTCATCGCTCGATTGTCGGCGCGCCTGTCATGCATTTCGGGACCTCCGACGTCTCTATAGTGACCCAAGAGCACTTGGGGTGCCGGTTATCCGGCAGCTGATTTCGGCCTAAAGGAGAGGCATGCGTAACGTGGTTCGTGTGTTAATCGCGCTGAGTGGCGGAGTACTGATCGCCGTCGCGCTCATCCTGATGTTCCGCGACTCGGGAACCACGGAGCGGGAGGGGAGAACCGGGGGTCAGGAAATCAGCGTGTCGGGGGAGGACCCCGCCATCTACACGATCACATTACCGACTGGCATTTCGGTGCAGGGCTTCGTGCAACCGGGCCGGCCAGGAGCCAACGAGATTCACTTGACGTTCCTCACCGAAAATGGGACCCCACAGAGGGTCGAGATCGCTCGATTCCGAGGCCTTCCCGCAGCGGGCGATCCCGTGGCGCTTGAAGCGACCGAGCTCGCGCCCGGCCACTTCGTGGCGCAGGAGGATCTCGGAGCAGGATCCTGGAGGTTCGAGGTACACGGCTCGACGCCCGAGGGAACGCAGATGCGCGCGTACTTCGAAGAGACCATCGAGGAGTGACGGCCTTGTCGGGTATCCGACAGCTGAAGCGAGTACCGATCTTCCTGGGACTCGTGGCGTCATTTATGACTCTCTGCATTGCCACCAGCCACGCCCATAGCTTTGTTCGCTCCACCGACCCCAAGGGCGGCTCGAAGCTCCGTAAGCCGCCCAGCGTCGTGGTGATCCGGTTCGACGCGCCGGTGGAGCTGGCCTTCGGCCGCATCCACGTGCTCAATTCCTCCGGAGAGCGGGTGGATCGGGGCGAGATCGAATACGTGGGCGAGGAGCGGACGGTAGTCCGGACGCGGCTTGCGCCCGAACTCGAGAACGGCCGCTACTTGGTCCGATGGAGGATCGTGGCGGGGGACGGTCATCCCCGCAATGGCGAATTCGGCTTCAGGCTGGCCCTGCCAGCGCCCTCCCCTTCGGCGAGCCCCTCTCCTTCCGCCAGTCCTCCAGACCGGGAAGCCGAAGAGCATGGGGGGCACGTGGCTAGCCCGGGTGCTTCGGATGAGCACGGCACGGGGAGTGGCGTCGTTCCGAACGTCCTCGTCGGGATCGCTCGGTGGCTGACCTTCGCCGGTCTCCTGTTGTTGACGGGGCTCGGCGCGTTTGCCGTCGTTGTCTGGCGCCCCACGGGCGGGCTTTTGCGTTCACCCGAAGTCAACGAGGCCTTCTCTCGCCGGTGGTCGGCGCTCATGCGTATGGCCCTCGTGGCGGCGATTCTCGGCAGCCTTGCCTCCATCCCGGTGCAAGCAGCCATCGCCGGCGACGTTCCGCTGTCGGAGGCGTTCTCGGGCGACCTATTGAGGGCCGTGTTCGATACGCGATTCGGGGAGGTCGTCCTTATTCGCCTCGGCCTTCTCCTGGTGTGTGCGGCGGTACTGCTGCCGTGGGGGCCGGCAGCCGAACGGCAGACCCTGGCCGTGGCCACGGCACGACAAGACCTCGGTGCCGCGGCCGTTCGTCCGGCCGAACCGCGCTTGACCGTCGCGGCGCTCGCGCTTCTCGGTCTCGGCCTGCTCGCGACCATCAGCTTCGGCGGACATGCCGGAACCGCCGAACCGGTTGCGGTGAACGTGATGGCCGATGTGCTTCACCTCGTCGGGGCGGCGGTGTGGCTTGGCGGGTTGGTCGGACTCATTGCGGTGGCATTTCCGGCCACCCGCCTGGAAGACGGGAAGAGAGTCCAGATTGCGGCCCCAGTCGTATCGCGGTTTTCCGACGTGGCATTCATCGCCGTGGCGGTGATCGTCGCCACCGGTACCTTCCGGGCATGGATCGAGATCCGAACGCTGGAAGGCCTCACTGGCTACGCCTACGGGCTGACGCTGCTCGGAAAGCTGGCGGTGGTCGTCCCGCTGCTCGCCCTCGGGGGGATCAACCGACAATGGACGAAGCCGAGGCTCAACCGTGCTGCGGTCGCCGACGCCTCGCCGGGTTCTGAAACGCCACTTCGAACGCTTCGCCGACTGGTACTCGTCGAGGTCGTTCTCGCCGCTGTGGTCCTGGCGGTCAGTGCGGCCCTCGGCCAGTTCCCTCCTCCGACCGGGGGCCCGGGTCGGCACACATGAGATTCCTCGTTCTTTGGTCATCACACGGCAACGGCGCCCTCCAACAAACCGACGGCGCGAGCGGCCAGCTCAATCCCACGTTCGTGATCGCCGGGGCGGTCCTGACCGGGATCGGGATCTTTCTGTGGTCGCTCAGGAAGGGCGGTCGTTGGGCCGCGCCGGCCACGGCAGCTGCGGGCGTGATCGTCCTCTCGCTGGGGTTCATACTTCCTTCGATCGGCCTGGGCGGCGCAGACAGTGACGCCGTGGTGTCGATCGTCGAACCGCGAAATGGTGCACAGGTGGCCGCAGGCACACCGGTGACGCTTCGGGTCGCGATCCAAAACGGTTCCATCGCAACCTCCGCGACAGACACATCCGGAGGTCACCTTCACCTATACGTGGACGGACAGCTTCAGCAGATGCCCTACTCGAATCTGACACAGGTCATGCTGCAACCGGGCCCCCACAATCTCAGGGTCGAGTACGTGGACAATCGCCACGTGCCGTTCGATCCCCCGGTCGTCGCAACTGTCGATGTCACTGCAACGGGCGGTGGAGGACTACCCGCGTAGCCAATCAGGCGTCGTCGCGTTCTCCGACCCCGGTCGCGAGCTCGCGCCCCCGAAGCCGTCCACCCGCGTCCGGACGAAGTGGCGGGGTTTCCATTCCGGCGCCGGCCCTCAGCCCCTCGAACAGCTCGCCGATCGCCTCGAGCGACGTCTTCGTCGCCTGCCACCCGAGCTCCTCGCGAGCCCGGGTTGAATCCATGACCGGCAGACTGAGCGCGAGGTCGAACAATGTGGGGCTCGCCGGGATGACCTGGAGGTGCCAGCCTGTCGCGATCACAGCCCGAACCAGTCCCGACGGCACCCTTACGGGGCGAGCGTCGAGAAACTGGGCCAGCGTCTTCGGGTCCAGAACGGGATCGGCGGCCACGTTGAACGCTCCGCGCACCGGCCGGACTACCGCCAGCCGATACGCCTGAGCGGCGTCGGCCGAATGGAGCGCCTGGAGACGCAATCCCGGAATGTCCGGAACGACCGGGATGAGGTCTCGGCGAACCAGCCGGCCCGGCAGCAGCGGACCGGCAAACAGCCGCCGCTGCGCCGAGGCGGACTCTCGCTTGAAGATGAACGCCGGCCGCAGCCGCACTACCCGAATGTGCGAGTGGTCCCGTTCGAACGTGTCCAGGACCCGCTCGACGTACGATTTCTCCCGACCGTACGCCGCGGTGGGAAGGGCGTGCGTCGGCCAGGACTCGTCCACGGGGCCTCCGCCGCGACGCCCCGGCGCGTATGCCCCGATCGACGACGCGTACACCAGAGCCGGAACGCGCGCCTCCGCGACCGCATCGAACACGCGGACACTTCCCAGCGCATTGCTTCGCCACGTGGCGAGCGGATCGTGCGTCGGCTGAAGGATCCACGCCAGGTGAACCACGACGTCCGCACCGCGGAAATGCGAGACCAGGTCGGTCGTCCTGACGTCGGCGCGAGCCCACGTCGTCTTCGGCGGGCTCCACGCCGGGAGCCGGCGGGCCAGGCCGATAATCGAATCGACGTCCGGGTCTTCACCAAGCGCCTGAACGAGGCTGGTTCCGACGTTCCCCGTCGCGCCGACGACCACCACCCGCAACGCCATGCATTGATCATGCCCCGTCTGCCGGTGCGCTAAATGGCGAAGAGCAGCCGGCCGGCATGGCTGTTTCAGGGCCTCGGCTGGGGGAAACCGTAGTCAGGAGGAAAGACGGGAGGAGGTGGCGTCGTGCCGGCGAAGGAAGAGATGCCCAGCACGTTGCAACGGTCGTCGAAGAAGGCTCGCGACACGTGGGGAAAGGCCCACGACAACGCGGTCGAGTCGTACGGGGAGGGAGAGCGCGCCCATCGCACCGCCTTCTCGGCTCTCAAGCACTCGTTCGAAAAGGTCGGCGACCACTGGGAGCCCAAGAAGAGGAAAGGTCCCTCGGATCCTCAGGCCAGGAAAAAGGGCCGGCAGGCCCGCGCCGGAAAGGGCAAGACCTACGGCGGCGTCGACGTGGAGGGGCACAGCAAGCAGGAGCTGATGGAGCGGGCGCGAAAGCTGGGCGTCGACGGAAGGTCGCGCATGTCGAAGCAACAGCTCGGGGAGGCCATCGCCAAGGCCAACGCGCGACGGACCGCAAAGGCTCGGCAAAAGAAAAGCGCCTGAAATGGATTACTCAGAGCTCCTCAATCGAATCGAAGACCAGGCCGGCCTGGACACCGAAGGAGCCGAGCAGGCACTCGCGGCAACGCTTACGACCCTTGCCGAGCGGATCAGCGAGGAAGAAGCGGCAGACCTGGCAGGGCAGCTTCCCGGTGAGGTCAAGTCGCAGCTGACGACCGCGGTCACCGGCGGCGAGCTGTTCTCTGCGGATGAATTCGTGAAGCGTGTCGCTGATCGAGAAGGCGGCATTGCACCCCAAGAAGCGCGCGCCCACGCCGAAGCCGTCCTGACGACCCTGCGGGAAGCCATCAGCGGAGGGGAGTTCGAAGACATCTTGCTCCAGTTGCCCGACGATTACCTGGAGCTCTTCTCCTAGGCGGTTATTCCGTCCCGGCCGGGTCGAGTCCAGCCGCCAGCTCGGCGACGATCTGTTCTTCCAGCCACCCCAAGTAGTAGTACAGCGCGTACGCCGGTGCCTGTTCGTCGGTGTCCGGGATGTCGTCCGGGTCCATGTGCTCGTCCACGTCGAGCTTGGTGCCGAGGACCAGCCGAAGGTCGTTCACCGCGCCGAGCCACGCGGTGACTTGCTCTTCGTCCAAGCGGTCGGAGCGCAGCGTCTGTTCCATGATTTCGAGGGACCGCACTCGTTGCGCGGTGAGGTCACCCCGGACCAGGTTGTCGTAATCGGTCTGACGCGCCGGATCGTCCTCGTACGCCGGCGGAAAGAGTCGACCGACGGCCGGATCGTCGCTGCCGAGCAGCTCCCGAAGTCGTGACGGAAGGGCCCCCAAGATCTCACGCTCCTGACGGGGAATTCGCAGCTCGAAGTGGCCCTTCCGCGTTCGCCGGATTCGTCGCTGCGAGTGCATGAGGACAGGCGTCAGGACTGCTGCATGGTGGCCCAGAGCCCGTGCGCGTGCAGTCGGTACGTGTCGAACTCCGCTTTCTCGCGCGTCCCGCTCGATACGACCGCCTTTCCCTTGTGATGGACGTCGAGCATCAGCCTCGTCGCCTTGTCGCGGCTGTATCCGAACAGCTTCTGGAAGACGTATGTCACATAGGACATCAGGTTGATCGGGTCGTTCCACACGATGACGAGCCAGACCCGGGCCGGATCAATCACGTCCTCGCCCGAGGGACGGTCGACCTCAACGGGTGCGGTGGACACTTTCGTTGTCACCGGGCCAATTCTGGCAAAGCCTTCGCCACTACCATGATGCGACTTCGACACGAGGGAGGCCCATGTGAAGACGTACCCATCGGATGACGGCAAGGCGGCGTTCGTGAGCCTGGCGCGCGGCGAGGACCTGCTGGAGGGCCTGAACCGGGCGGTTGATGAGCTCGGCATACAGGCCGCGACACTCCAGGTGATCGGCGGGCTGGACGAGGCCAAAGTGGGCTATTACGACCGCGACATGAAGCAGTACCTGGAGATCCCCACCGGCCACGTCGAGATCGCGTCAGGGATCGGGAACGTTTCACTGCGGGACGGCGAACCGTTCATTCATCTGCACCTGGCGCTTTCCGGACGAAACGGCACAACCATCGGCGGCCACGCCCTGGAAGGCTGCAAGGCGTTCGTGGTGGAGGCCTACTTCAGGAAGTTGGACGGGGCCCCACCCACCAGGGAAGAAAATCCGGAGATCGGATTGAGGCTCTGGCCGGGGCGGTAGGAGCAGGCGACTCTCGCGTTTCAGGCGCCGGGCCGCTTCCAGGGACCGTCGCCGCCTGGCCGGTCTTCGCCGCCCCCGTCAGGAGCCCCAGCTTCGGTGGCCGGGCTGGCCTGCGCCGAGGCCGGCTCGGGCTCGAGCTCTCGTGGGCGCAGGACTGGCAATGGCATGCTCGGCCGCGAGTACTGCTTGTGCGCCTCCACGGCGGCCGCGTGGTAGGCCTCCGCCGTCGCAACGAACTCCGGCGTGTGGTACATCCGCCCGTCGATCAGTGGCCCCGGCCGTCCTTCGATCACGGCCTCGAGGTCTTCACCGGTGACGGTCTTGTTCGCTTCAAGGGCATGCGCCACGGCAAGGACGGCATGTCGATTTTCTTCCACGAGCTGCTTGGTTCGCTCGAGAACCTCGGCCAGCTTCCCTTCGATCCGGTAACCGAGGCTGCTTTCCAGGAAGTCCTTCTCCTGCTTCCCTTCGCCGCCCTTTCCCGGCTTCCCGCCACCGCCGATCCCAATCTCCTTCGTAACGCCGTGTGAGGCGACCGTGGAGCCCATGCCCCAGTAGCCCTCCATCATGGTCGCAATGAGCGTGGCGCTCTCCAGGTCCCCGGACACTCCGGACGAGCTGTCACCCGCGAAGAAGATTCGCTCGCCGATCAGCGACGCGAGGCTCACCATGATGTCGGCTTCGTACTCCGACCGCCACCGAGTGAACTGGTCCTCCGGCGGAATCGACGCAACCATTCCGAGATAGTCGCCGCCCTTCTCGATGGTGGCGATGTCGATCGTGAGGTGGTGGCGCACCCGATAGGCGACCACGGCGTGACATGCCTCGTGGACCGCGACGGCGTGGCGCTCGCGCTCGATGTACTCCACGTCCTCGGGCGGGCCCAGGTCCAACAGCTGCTTGGCCTTGACCATGTCCTTCCATTCGACGGTGTCGCGGCCGTCCTCAATGGCGTGAATTAAGGCGGCGTTCACCAGGTCCTCTATCTGGGCGCCGCCGTAGTAGGGGGTGATGGTGGCGATCCGGTCGATCTCGTCCTCGGTGATCACGTGGCTGACCTTGCCGAGATACTTTCTGTAGGTGTCGATTCGCCCGTTCTTCGATGGGTAGCCCACCTTGTACATCCGATCGATTCGACCCGGCCGCAGAAGCGCCGGGTCAAGCGCCTCGGGCAGGTTCGTCGCCATCATGGTGAGAATTCGGTACTTGGGCGGCTGCTTGGGTTTCATGCCGAGCGCGCGCCGGATCTGTCGGTTGAAGAAACCGCGCGGCTTCTCCATCCCATCCAATTCCGAGAGCAACGCCGGGAGGACGCCCATGCCGCCGCCTCCCATCCCGCCGAAGCCCGCGATGATGCCGTCGCGCTTCGGTCCCTGTTCCTCCACCTGGACGACTCTCTGGCGAAGGAAGTCACGAGTCGCCGGAGCGAGGTACGAGATTCCGTTGCAGACGTGCTGGCCCACGGACCCCGGCCGGGTGAGAGGCGTCCGATCGAAGGGTCCCTGACCGCGGCCGCCCACCGCGATGCCGCGGTTTCCGAGGGAGTCGGCCTCGTCGAAGAAGAGAATCATTCCGCCGTACCTGAGGGCGAGCTTTCGGGCCTTCCGGAATAGCGCCTTGACCTTCAACACCCCAACACCCATGAACATCTGGATGAACGCGCCAGGGTCGACGAACAGGAAGGGCTTGCTGGTCTCGCCGGCAACTGCCTTCGCCATCATGGTCTTTCCGGTGCCCGGAGGGCCCCACAGGAGGATTCCCTTCGGGACCTTTCCGCCCTTCTCCTCGATGGCTTCCGGCTTCTCCAGGAAGAGCATCGTCTGTTTCACCTTCGCCAGGACGTTGTCCTGTCCCTTGACGTCGCTGAAGCGGACGTCCATGTCGTCGGGAAGGATGATCTCCGAGCCTCCTCGAGACAGGAACCAGAACAACCCGACGAACTGGAAGATGACGAAGAAGAACGCAAAGACCAGCTGAAGGATGAACGGCATCGCCTGGAACAGGAGCACCGGGAGCTGGAACAGCGCGATCGCCGGCGGCAAGTTGAAGATCTTCGCGAGAACCAGATCGAGAATGACCAGGAAGAACAGGACCTTTACGGCCCGGCCCAACCGGTACCGATTCCACTGGTTCATCTTCGACGTCCGCCTGTTGAGACCGCCGAAGACCCTCTTGGTCCAGAACTGGTGATAGCGGGCGCTGCGCTCGCTGACGAAGTAGTGAATTTGCCGAATAACCTCGAGGCCCGCCAAAACCAGCAGCCACGAGTGAGAGATTGCGGTCCGTTGTGCCGCGATCCCGAGCGGGAGAGTCGGAACCCTGGCGAGCAAGGCCCACAGGAGCACCGTCCAAGACCCCAGGAGGACCAACAGGATCTTGCTCCGATCCCACCACCCGAGCGGTTTTCGGGTCAGTCGTTCCGAGTCGCGCTCACGGCTCTGAAACACCATGGGAGATCGCTCGATGTCCTTGCTGCCCATTGGGGTGGCAGGCCCGTTTTCCGTCTGGCTCATCTCAGCTGCTCCGTCACGGTCCACGACTTGACGATCTCCTCGATCGTCTTCTGATTCTGGACGTAGCAATTGGCTTCACACCCCACCACGAGCAGATAGAGAGATCTGGTGTCCAGGTCCACGAGTCCAGTTTGATTGACTGTCAGGAAGTTCTCACCCCTTCGAATGTTGAAAATGATACGACTTCCCCTAAACCCTTCTTTCATGACCAGGTCCTGAATCTGCAGGATCTCGACCGCCTGCGGATCCTGGCCGAGAGTCTCGTCGATGGGGAAGATCAGGTTTCGAAGGGCCTGGAACGAGAAGACATCTCGCGCCTCATCGGACAGCGAACTCACGCGAGCGATCCCGTTGGGATACCTGGTCGACTGCAACAGATTACGAACGGACGGTCTTGGGTTGGCATCGAATGCCACCAGCCAGATGGCCCGCCGCGTTGCCGCCTCCTGCTGCGGTGACAAACTGCTGATGTTGCTGGAGAAGATGTCGTTTTCGTCGAAGAGGCGCCAATCCTTCGGGACCTTGAAGAACGTGTTGGCTTCGGTGTTTTCGATGTACGTGTAGGGGGAGTCGCAGGCGGCGATGGACGCGACGGCCCCGATCAGCAAGGCAAGCATCCCGCGTCGAACGAGGCCGGACGGCGAACGAAGCCGGTTGATGACCACAATTCATTATCGGTGCTGCACCACAAAAAGACAGGTGTGATTTGGCGGTTGGAGGTCCTGGCCAGTGAAGAGCGTGAGGGTTCGGGGCTTCGCTCCGAGCGCCTCTGGTTTCGGCTTCGCGAACAGCTTTCGTCCCGGGCCGGTGCTGGCAATCCGGGCTGGAGGGCGCCGGTTGGGGCTCGGCAACGCCGCCAACGGGCTGTGCGGCGGGATGGTGTTCGCTGCGCGCGACCTGTTCGAGGCAGGTATCGACCCGCCGGCGGCCACCGAGCCGCCGCCGGGTGGATCGCCGCTGTTCCGCTACGTGGTTCGCCGCCTGTTCCACAGTTTCGACCTGCCCGCCGGGCCGGCGCGGTACATGGCATGGATGGTCCTCCCGGCCCACGACGGGCGCGGGGGGCTGAGGGGCGTCGCGGCTCGGACCGTGGGGCGGGAATGGCCCCGGATCAAGCGCGACCTCGACCGCGGCGTGCTTTCGCCCATAGGGCTCGTGAGGGTGCACTCCTTCAATCCACTCGAGCTCGGACGGAACCACCAGGTTCTGGCCTACGGCTACGATCTGGACGAGTCAGCCGCCAGCGTGACGATCAACGTCTACGACCCGAACCATCCCGGCGCGAACGATGTTGCTCTCTCGTTCCGCCTCAAACCCGGACCCGATTGGGAAGTTCGCTACATCGCGGGGGAGCTTCCCGTGAGGGGCTTCTTCCGAACCCGCTTTCGGCCGGTGGATCGAAGGTTGCTCGCCCGGCTTCGTATGATCGTCGAGTTCGACCGATCTGACGCCCGATGACCGACAAAACCAGCCACCGGCTGCTCCTGCCTCTGATCGTTGGGAGTGCGCTCGCCCTGGCCGCATGCACGCCTCCACAGACCGAGACCACGGAGTCGCCGTCTCCGCAGCAAACTTCGCCCACCCCTCAGGCGAATGTCTCCACCGACCCCGTCGTTCGGGTGGTCGATCGAGTGGCTCCCGCTGTGGTCAACATCACGACGCAGGTCCTGGAGGTCGATCCACTCGGAGCGGTGCAACAGGGGAGCGGGACCGGAACGGGGTTCATCGTCCGCGAGGACGGCGTGATCGTGACGAACTTCCATGTGGTGGAGGGCGCCACTCGGATTCGGGTGGTACTCCCGCCACCGAACCGAGACACGTTCACCGCACGCGTCATCGGCGGCGACGAGGAGCACGACCTCGCGGTCCTGAAGGTGCCGGGGGACTCCCTCCCCACCATTCCGCTTGGAAGGTCTTCGACGCTCCAGCTCGGACAGCGAGTGGTGGCCTTGGGATACGCGCTCGCACTGGAGGGCGGACCGACGGTTACGTCGGGCATCATCAGCTCGCTCCAGCGAACCATTCGCATCCCGGACCCCCAGGCCGGCGTCACCCGAACGCTCCAGGACGCCCTCCAGACCGACGCAGCGATCAACCCGGGGAATTCGGGCGGGCCGCTGGTCGACCTGAACGGGAACGTCGTCGGCATCAACACGGCAGGCGCGGGCCAGGCCGAGAACATCGGGTTCTCAATCGCCATCGACGCGGCCAAACCGATGATCGACAGGGCGATGCGAAGGCCGGCCCAGCCGGTGGCCTACCTCGGCGTCTCCACCACGACGCTTGATTCGGGCCTGGCCTTCCAGCTCGGCCTCCCCGTCGATCAGGGTGCGCTCGTCCAGGCGGTGACCGGCCCGTCGGAAGATGCCGGAATCGAGCCCGGTGACGTGATCATCGCGTTCGAGGGCGAGCGGATCATCACCACCGAAGACCTCGGCAGGGCGATCCTCCGGAGGCGCCCGGGCGACCGGGTGGACGTTCGAATCATCCGCCCGGACGGCGAGTCCTCCACGCTGCGGGTGGAACTCGGCGTGAGGCCGCTTCCAACGCCGTAAGCGACTCCCAGGAGGGGGGTCCCGGGTGCGTTAGCCTCGCCGGCGTGAGCGTCCCGTTCGAACCCGGCGAGAGAGTCTTGTTTGTCGATTCTCGCGGACGCCGCTTCCTCGTTCGGCTTCAGCCAGGTACGACGTTCCACTTCCACGACGGCGCCGTGCCCCACGACCTGGTGTTGGGGTCTGAAGAGGGAACCGTGGTCCATTCGAGCACCGGCGCAACGCTCCTGTGTCTCCGGCCGACGCTCTCGGACTTCATTCTCAAGATGCCGCGGGGCGCCCAGGTCATCTACCCGAAGGACATCGGGGCGATTTTGGTCTTCGCCGACATCGGGCCCGGAACGCGGGTCCTGGAGGCGGGCACGGGCTCGGGGGCGCTGACCATGGCCCTGTGCCGGGGAACGGGTCCGGAAGGGCGCGTCGTCTCATATGAGGCGCGACAGGACTTCCACCAGAAGGCGGCGGCGAACCTGGAGACGTTCCTCGGCAAGCTTCCGCCGTGGCTCGAGCTCCGGCTGGGCGACGTTCGGGAAGTGGCGGCCGCGGGGGAGTCCTTCGACCGCGTGGTTCTCGACCTTCCCGAGCCGCGCATCGTCCTTCGTGAGGTCGGTACGGTGCTTCGTGCCGGCGGCCTGCTCTGTACCTATCTCCCGACCACCAACCAGGTGCAGGAGTCGGTGCTGGCGTTGAACGCCGCGGGCTACATTGAGGTCGAGACGTTCGAGATCGTCCTCCGCACCTGGCACGTGACCGAACGAAGCGTCCGGCCCGACCACCGAATGGTCGCGCACACCGGATTCATCACCGTTGGGCGGAAAAGCCCGGCGGTGGACTAAGGACGTAGAACCGGTCGCCCGAGGAATTCGTATAGGACAAAAGGCGGCAATCCTGACCGGACTTGGCGGGGAACCGTCTTACTATGGAGGCGCCCGGCAGTCAGGGAAGGGGAGACCAGGGATGCCCCGGGAGAGAGTGAGCGAACCGGACCCGCAGGAGCAGCTGGAGGCCTACGAAAAGGAGATCCACCAACTCCAGACTCAGATCAAGTTCCTGGAAGACGAAACGTCTCTTCTCCGCCGCCGCCTGACCAACTCCCCGCGGCAGGCGAAGGTTCTTGAGGAGCAGATCCTTCAGCTCAGAAGCGAGCTTGCCCGAACCACGGCGCAAAACGAGAAGCTCGTCGGCGTGCTGCAGGCAGAGCGCGAGCGCGTCGAGGCGCTGAAGGAAGAAGTCGAAAAGCTCGCCCGGCCCCCCGCGACGTTCGGCGTGTACATCCGCCACAACGAGGACGAGTCCGTCGACATCTTCACGGGCGGCCGAAAGATGCGGGTGAACGTCGATCCGGAGATCGACAAGTCGCGCTTCCGTAAGGGTGTCGAGGTCATCCTGAACGAGGCGCTGAACATCGTCGATGTCTTGGACCACGACATCCTCGGTGAGGTTGCCACCGTGAAGCGGCTGCTCGGCGACGACCGTGCGGTGCTGGTCGGCCGGGCCGACGAGGAGATGGTCTCCCTTTTGGCCGCTTCGGTCCGAGGCCACGTCCGCGCCGGCGACTCGGTTCTGTACGACCCGCGGTCCGGACACGCGCTGGAGGTTCTTCCGAAGGAAGAGGTCGAAGAAGTCGTCCTGGAAGAGGTGCCGGACATCACGTACGAGGACATCGGGGGACTCGGACCCCAGATCGAGGACATTCGCGACGCCGTCGAGCTTCCGTTCCTGTACTCCGAACTGTTCGTGGAGCACCAGCTCCCGCCGCCCAAGGGCGTTCTGCTGTACGGCCCTCCGGGTTGCGGCAAGACGCTCATCGCCAAGGCCGTCGCCAACTCCTTGGCTCAGCAGGTCTCGGAGAAGACGGGCCGAAAGGCCGCCCACTCCTACTTCCTGAACATCAAGGGACCGGAACTGTTGAACAAGTACGTCGGCGAGACAGAGCGGCAGATCCGCCTGATCTTCCAACGGGCCAAGGAGAAGTCCGAAGAGGGCTTCCCGGTGATCGTGTTCTTCGACGAGATGGATTCGCTGTTTCGCACCCGGGGGTCGGGCATCTCGAGCGACGTGGAGAACACCATCGTGCCGCAGCTGCTTTCGGAGATCGACGGCGTGGAGTCGCTCAAGAACGTCATCGTGATCGGCGCGTCCAACCGAGAGGACATGATCGACCCGGCCATCCTTCGGCCCGGCCGCTTGGACGTGAAGATCAAGATCGAACGGCCCGACGCCGCCGCGGCGAAGGAGATTCTCGGGAAGTACCTCACCGCAGACGTCCCGCTCCATCCAGATGAGGTGCGTATGGCCGGCGGCGACGCGAAGCGAGCGATTCGCCGGCTGATCGACGCGACGGTGGAGCGGATGTACTCCAACTCCGACGACAATAGGTTCCTCGAGGTGACCTACCAGTCCGGCGACAAGGAGATCCTGTACTTCAAGGACTTCAACTCCGGCGCGATGATCGAGAACATCGTCCGCCGGGCCAAGAAGGTCGCCATCAAGCGCTTTCTCCAGGAAGGAGAGAAGGGGCTGAAGCTCCAGGACCTCCTTTCCGCGATTCGAGACGAGTTCAAGGAGAACGAGGACCTTCCGAACACCACCAATCCCGACGACTGGGCGCGGATCTCAGGCAAGAAGGGCGAACGGATCGTCTATGTCCGAACGCTGCTGGGAGACGCGCGCGGCGGCGAGGGACGCCAGGTCGAGCGAATCAACGCTGGTCAGTACCTGTAGCGGCGTATAGTCGGGCCGCGAGTCGGGGACTCAGGATCACTATGGCGATTCCAAAAGTCATGGGCATCGAGACCGAGTACGGGATCTCGGGCCCGGGCATCCCCGATTTCAATCCGGTTCTGTCCTCGTCGCAGGTGATCACGTCCTATGCCGGAACGCTTCGGCGAATTCGGTGGGACTACGAGCAGGAGTCGCCGCTTCGCGACGCACGCGGGTTCGAGCCGGTGCAGGAACGGCAGCCGGTCGAGGAGGACCTCGGGCTGGCGAACGTCATCCTGCCGAACGGCGCACGGTACTACGTGGACCACGCGCATCCGGAGTACTCGACACCGGAGTGCGCTACGGCCCGGGGGCTGGTGGTGCACGACAAGGCGGGGGAGCGGATCCTGGAGAAGTCGCTGGAGTCGGTTCATGAGCTGTTGCTTCCTGGAGAACGCATCGCCATCTACAAGAACAACACCGACGGCAAAGGGAACTCCTACGGCTGTCACGAGAACTACCTGGTCGACCGGACCACGCCGTTCTCGCGGATCGTCCGAGACCTGACGCCGTTCTTCGTCACACGCCAAATCTTCACCGGCGCTGGCAAGGTCGGCTCGGAAAGCCCTCGCGAGGAGGGGCGACAGGTCGCGTACCAGCTGTCGCAGCGGCCGGACTTCTTCGAGGCTGAGGTCGGGCTGGAGACCACGCTGAAGCGGCCCATCATCAACACCCGAGACGAGCCGCACGCCGACCCGGAGAAGTACCGCCGGCTGCACTGCATCGTGGGCGACGCGAACATGTGTGAGGTCGCCACCTTCCTCAAAGTGGGAACCACCGCATTGATCCTCAAGCTGATCGAGGACGACCTGCTTCCGGACCTCTCGCTGGAGGGCCCGGTGGCGGCGCTGCACGAGGTTTCGTGGGACATCTCGTGCCGGCAGACCGTTCGCCTACGCGACGGTCGCCGTGTTCGGCCGCTGGAGCTTCAGTGGGAGTACCTGGACCACGCCAAGAAGTTCGTGAAGGAGTCTGAACCGACCGCCGAGAACGGCGAGATCCTTCAGTGGTGGGAAGCGGTTCTCACCGGCATCGAGGAGGATCCGCTCTCGTTGCACCGCGAACTGGACTGGGTGGCGAAGTACCGATTGCTCGAGGCCTATCGCGAGCGCGACCGCCTGGACTGGAACGACGGAAAGCTCGCGCTGATCGACCTTCAGTACCACGACGTGCGCCGGTCACGCGGTCTTTATTACCGGCTCGTCGAGGGAGGAAAGGTCGAGAGGCTGGTGTCGGACGCCGAGGTTGAAGCAGCGATCTCGAACCCGCCGGAGGACACCAGGGCGTACTTCAGAGGCCGCTGCATCCAGCAGTACATGGACTCGATCGCCGCGGCGTCCTGGGACTCGATCATCTTCGACACCGGCGCCGACGTGTTGCAGAGAGTCCCAACTCGCGAGCCGCTGCGGGGGACGAAGGAACACGTCGACGAACTACTCGAAAGCTCCGAAAGGGCCAGCGACCTGATCACTGCGATCCAGCGTTAAGCCGAACCGCTTCACGGCTATTCCCAGTTGTCGCTACGACCAGGTGGACACCCCTCAAAGGGACTAGCAGGGCCACGCAGCCTCAGGCAGGGATTTCCTGACGAGGAGGACGGGGACCCGGTTCATTCAGGTGAATTCGGCCCGACGTGTGCAAATCTGCTTGACTCCGGTTTTGTCGCTGAGTTACAAGGCGTCGACCGTCGGTGCAGTGAAGGGCCCGCGAATGAAGCGAATATCCATGAGACCAGGACTTCTTGGCCGCCGTCCCACGCGTCGCCGCTGGGGTCCATCGGTGTTGGTCATCGCAGGAGGCGCCTTCTTGATGGCAGGCGCCCTTCGAACGGCGTCCGCCTCATCAGTCGCTCAGCTCGCATCGACTCCGTCGAAGACGACGCTTACTTCCGACTCTCCTACGTCTGTTGTCGGCCAATCCGTGACGTACACCGCCAAAGTGACGGACGAGGAGGATTCTCTTCCCAACGCCGCAACACCGACGGGAACCGTCCGGTTCTGGGAAGAAGACTCCGAGGGGAACCTCGAGCGGATCTCCTGTCTCGGGGACGATCCCGAAGCACCGGGAGAAAAAGAGCTCCAACCAGACGTGGCCAGTCAATCAGGCGAAGCCAGCTGCACCGTCTCGTACTCTTCGCCGGGCACTCACATCATCGTTGCCGAGTACTTGGGGGACGACCCCAACTACCTGGGGAGCACTTCCGGAAAGCATCCACAAACCGTGAATCAGGCGAACACCTCGACCGAACTGACTTCGTCGGTCAACCCCTCGGTGGTGGGCCAGACGGTGACCTACACCGCCTTGGTGACGGTCGATGATCCTGGGTCGGGGACTCCCACCGGAACCGTTGACTTCCTGGACGGAACGACGGTCATCTGCAACGACGTCTCCCACGGGGCGTCGACCCCCGCCAGGTGTGACACCACCTTTCCCGTCGGCGAGCACTTCGTGACGGCCGCGTACTCGGGCAGCACGGAATTCAAGGACAGCACATCCAACGAGGTGAAGCAGACCGTCGGTCAAGCCTCGACCACGACCTCCCTTAGTCCTGGGAACAGCACCACGGTGAGCGGCCAGTCGGTGACCTACACCGCCTTGGTGACGGTCGATGATCCTGGGTCGGGGACTCCCACCGGAACGATTGACTTCATGGACGGCACGACGGTCATCTGCAACGACGTCTTGTTAGACGCATCACACGTTCCGACCTGCGACACCACCTTCCCCGTCGGCACGCACGTCCTGACAGCTGCGTACTCGGGTGATACAGAGTTGCAGAACAGCACCTCTGCCCCCGTCACCCAGACCGTCGACCAGGTCAGCACTACAACTGTGCTGTCCTCGTCAGACAACCCTTCGACTTCGGGACAACAGGTGACCTACACCGCGGTGGTGACGCGCGTTGAGACCGGCTCCACCGTCCCCGCCGGAAATGTCGTGTTCAAGGATGGGAGTACGGCCATTTCCGGTTGTGGCGGGGCCACCGGTAAGACACTGGACGCTTCGGGCGTGGCGAGCTGCGTCGCGACATACCAAACGGTGGGAAACCGGACGATCACGGCTACGTATCTCGGCAATGCCGACTTCAAGAGCAGCACTTCGAACACCGTGACCCAGACGGTTGGGTATGCGATTGATGCAGTGGTCTCGAGCCGGTCGAGCGCCGCGACGGGCGGCGATCCGATACAGGCGTCCTTCACGATCAGCGGTAGCCCGCCCGCGAACTACACGCTCTGCGTGAAGCTAACCGGGGAGTGGAAGCCGCAGTACGGAGGAACGTACGTATCGCCGCCCCCCACCACCGGGAAGACGGCGTCCGCCATTGGTTTCACTGACAAGTGCAAGAACTACACGTGGAGTAGTGGCTCCACCAGCACCCGGACGTTGGGGAACGACTTCGGATTCGGCGGTCCGGGCGTGTACCAAGCGACGTGGAAGATCACCGTGGCCGGTCAACAAGTGAGGCTGATCGATACCGTGCCGTGGGCGGACTCGAGCGGAAGGCTGGTGGCTTGCCCGCCCGATCCCCTCCTCCAGGAGGGGGTCTGGCTACAGGGAAAGTACGCCAACCGTCATACGGTGATCGACCGTTGCCGGGTTCATACCGGGACAATCGTCAAGGTCGGAAAAGTCGGAAGAGACAAGGACCGCGGCATCACGTTCACGTGGGGTTCGACGACGCGCAAGGCTGAATACATGGCGCGAGACCACATCGACGCTGCCCCCTTCAACGCGAAACCCGACCGGCTCAAGTTACCTGTGGCCGGAGAGGTCTGGACAATCGAGGGCGTCTACCTGTGCGACCGGTACCACACGCACTACGAACTCGGCCATCCAACGCTTCGTGCCACAAAGGGGTCCGAGACCTGGGTGACCGGGCCGCAGTACAACGACAGAGAACCAACAATGACCGGCAGCTGGTCGATCAAGAGCTGTGGCACGGACGTCCAGCCCTGACTCGTAGCCTGATCACATCAGGTCGCGAATGGGCGTGACGCGCCGTTTCATGCGCAACAAAGCATTTTTCGTTCCCCTCGTTCTTGCCCTCGTCGGCTCCGCGTGTTTTGGCGGTTCGGAGCGTCGACCCTCGGCCCCCTTCACCCATCTTCAGCAGGGCAGCATTCGACCGCTCCCGCCAGCACCTGCTCGAACGTCTCACACGGTCGTTTGGACGGGCAGCCTCATGCTCGTGTGGGGCGGGCAGCGCGTTCATGACGCCCGCTTCCTCTCGAATGGGTTGGCTTATCAGCAGCGAGAGCGAACCTGGACGACTATCCGTCCGGCTCCGATCGCTGCACGATCGGACCAGTCGGCTGTTTGGACGGGGTCCGAGATGATCGTCTGGGGGGGCGCGAACGTGGCCTTGTTCGAAGAGGTGTATGGCGATGGCGCCGCCTACGACCCATTGATGAAGCGATGGGCGAGACTCCCAAGCGCGCCACTGTCCCCGCGTGTCTACCACTCGGCGGTCTGGACGGGGAAAGAGATGCTGATCTGGGGGGGTGGAGTCATCGCTGAGCCGGGCGAGGAGACGGCTACGCAGTTGGTTCCCGCCGGAACGCTGTTCGACGATGGGGCTGCCTACGATCCCGCAACGGAGCGATGGACCCCTCTTCCGACAGCACCCATCAAGGGCAGGTCGGGTCAGGTCGCGATCTGGACGGGTACGGAGATGATCCTTTGGGGCGGCGCCGGCATTGGGGAGACGACCATCGCGTTCAACGATGGCGCCGCCTTCGACCCGGCCACCCAGCAATGGCGGTTGATCCAAGATGCGCCGCTTCCCAAGGGGACTGCCTATACCGCCGTGTGGACGGGGAGCCAGATGCTGGTGTACGGCGGTCCTCGAGGAAGGGCTGCCGCGTACGATCCCGCGGCGGACGAGTGGACGAAGGTGTCGAGGCCTCCCTTTGCGGCCCTTGTCCTGCCTGTTTCCGTCTGGACGGGCCGCGTGATGTTGGTGTGGGGAGGAGAGGGATCGACCAGCGGGGACCTCAACACGGCGAGAGGGATCGGGGCGGCCTACGACCCCGCCGGCGACGCGTGGACCATGTTACCGAACGCTCCAGGCGCAACGGGGCTGGGCCAGACCGCCGTGTGGACCCGACGCGAAATGCTGGTGTGGGGAGGGTTGCCGGGCACAGGCCCATTTCGCCGCGGCGTCGAATATCGACCTTCGCCGGCGCTTCTGCCCTAAGGCCGCGGCACTGAGCTCCCCTGGCATGGATAAGCGCCGCCCTACAATAGGTTCTCCGGCGAAAGGAGGGTCGAGGCTTGCCGCAGGAGCAGGAACAGAAGCGTACTCAGCGGAAGGGCGGAGGCGGCTCCTCAGAAGAGGGAGGCCAGACCGCCGCCACCGAGAAGACCGAGAAGCTCAAGGAAGAGATGGACGACATCCTCGATGAGATCGACTCGGTCCTCGAGGAGAACGCCGAAGAATTCGTGAAGTCCTACGTCCAGAAGGGCGGCGAGTGAGGGACCCTTCGGACCCTCTCCTCGGTCCTCTTTCCAACTCCCTTCCCAGGCCCTCGTATCCGATGGGGGCGAACCCGAGCTTCATGGATCTCCTTCAACCCGGCTCCCAGAGCAACCCGTCAATTCCGGCCGCCGATCCTCGAATCGAGTTCGCTCACGGAACCACCGTTCTGGCCATGAAGTTCGCCGACGGCGTCGTCATGGCAGGGGACCGCCGCGCGGTTGAAGGTTTCAACATCGCCGACGAGCGAATCGAGAAGGTCTTTCCGGCCGACGATCTCTCCGCGATCGGGATTGCCGGCGCCGCTGGGCAGGCCACCGAGATCGTTCGGCTCTTCCAGACCGAGCTCGAGCACTACGAGAAGGTCGAGGGCGACGCGCTTTCACTGGAGGGGAAGGCCAACCGCCTCGCCCAGATGATTCGGCAAAACTTTCCCTTCGCGCTCCAGGGCCTCATCGTCGTTCCGCTGTTCGCCGGGTACGACCCTCGTCGAAGGGAAGGGCGCCTGTTTCGTTATGACGTCACTGGCGGCCGCTGGGAGGAAGCCGACTTCCACGCCACCGGCTCCGGCGGGCTACACGCACGGGCAACGCTGAAAAAGCGGTTTCGACCCGGAATCGATCGTGAATCGGCTATTCGCGCTGCCGTCGAGGCGCTGTACGACGCGTCGCAAGAGGACGTGGCAACGGGCGGTCCGAACGTGCTTCGAGGAATCTATCCGTCGGTCCGCACCATCACCGCGCAAGGTGTCGTGACCGTCCCGGAGGACGAGCTTCGAACCGCTTTTGAATCGGTGATCGGGGAATCGCATGAGACCCACCCCCTCCGGTCGCCCAGTCCGGCCAGAGAGAACGAAGAGCACGAACCCTCTTCCTGATGGCCTTTCAGCCCTACGTCTCGCCCGAGCAGCTCACCAAGGATCGCTCGGAATACGCCCGGAAGGGGATCGCGAAGGGTCGCTCCGTCGTCGCGGTCGAGTATGCGGACGGCATTCTGTTTCTCGCAGAGAACCCCAGCGGCACGCTTCGAAAGATCTCGGAGATCTACGACAGAATCGCGTTCGCCGGCGTCGGGAAGTACAGCGAGTACGAGAACCTTCGGATCGCCGGCGTGCAGCTGGCGGACGTTCGCGGGTACTCCTACGGCCGCGAAGACGTGACGGCGAAAACCCTGGCGAACGCGTATTCGCAGGCGCTCTCCAACATCTTCACCATGCAGATCAAGCCGTACGAAGTGGAGATTCTGGTTGGTCAGGTCGGCGAGACGCCGGCCGACAACGAGCTGTACCACATCCTCTTCGACGGAAGCGTGGCCGACGAACGCGGGGCGGTCGCCGTCGGTGGACGCGCAGAGGAGCTCGGCGACAAGCTTCGCGCCGAGTATCGCGACGGGCTTTCACTACCCGACGCCGTTCGGCTCGCCGTCGGGGCGCTTTCGTCGATCGAACAACGGTCGCTGGACGCGCCGAACCTGGAAGCTGCCGTACTCGACCGAACCAGGGAACGCCGGAAGTTCCGGCGCCTGTCGGACGACGAGGTTGCTTCTATCCTCGGCAACCGCAGTTAATCACCGGTCAGGAAAGGAACCAGAACATGCAGAAGAAGTTGCTGCTGCTTGGGAGCTTGTGGCTCGCGATCGCCGCCGCGGCCTGTGGCGGTGGAGGGGATACCAGTCCGCGGGCGGGCGGGTCGCCCGGCGGCGATGGCGCGGGATGTAGTCCATCGGGAACCACCGTTCAAATCACGGCGAAGAACCTCCAGTTCGACAAGGACTGCTACGCAGCTCCGGCGGATCAGGAGTTCACCATCCAGTTCTCCAATCAGGACGCGGGCGTGCCGCACAACGTGTCCGTCTTCAGGGACCGGAGCGGGGGCGAGGCGCTCATCCAGGGAGAAGTCGTCACCGGCGTGACTGAGGCCAGCTACGACGGTCCTGCCCTCGAGGCAGGCGACTACTTCTTCGTCTGCGAGGTCCATCCGACCATGAGCGGGACCTTCAGGGTCGCGTAGCGGGCCTGGCGCCACCCCAAAGCCGCGCGTAGGATGGCCGCGCCAAGAGCAAGGGGGTTCATATGCGCAGGAGCTCGATCGTCCTGTCGCTGGTTTTCCTCGTGTCCGTGGGTTGTGGTGGTGGGACTGACCAAGTCGCGCCTGGATCCCCAGGGCCGACCGGTGTGGGCGGTCCGGCGGCACCGAAGTGCACCCCGAGCGGAACGACGCTCCAGATCACCGCAGAGCGCGACAAGTTCGACAAGGACTGCCTGGCCGCCCCTGCCAACCAGGCGTTCACCATCGAATTCATCAATAAGGACAAGGCCGTCGGTGATGAGCCTTTTACCGCCCACAATGTCTCGATCGAAAGCGCCACCGGGGTGAGAACGCTCTTCGCCGGTGAAGTCATTCGAGGTCCAAAGACCGTCGAGTATCAGGTCGATCCGCTTCCAGCGGGAACGTATGCCTTCGAGTGCGACGTGCATCCCCGGGTGATGAAGGGCACGTTCGTCGTCGCCTAGGATCCGAAAACAGCCAAGCACGAATAACCTTCACGAACTGGCCGCAACCTACACTGAGGGTGTGGATCGCCGGATTTTCGGTCTGGAGAATGAATATGGCGTCACCTGCACGTTTCGTGGCCAGCGCCGGCTGTCTCCGGATGAAGTCGCCCGGTACCTGTTCCGCCGTGTCGTTCACTGGGGCCGGTCGTCGAACGTCTTCCTCGAGAACGGTGCCCGCCTCTATCTGGATGTCGGATCGCATCCCGAATACGCCACGCCCGAGTGCGACAGCGTTCTGGACCTGATCGCTCACGACAAGGCGGGGGAGCGAATCCTGGAGGCCCTCCTGGCCGCGGCGGAGGTCCGCTTGCACGAAGAGGGCATCTCCGGCGACGTGTACCTCTTCAAGAACAACACCGATTCGGCGGGGAACTCCTACGGCTGCCATGAGAACTACCTGGTCGCCCGACAGGGTGAGTTCGCCCGCATAGCGGACGTTCTAATTCCGTTCTTCGTCACGCGACAGATTTATTCAGGTGCCGGGAAGGTGCTCCACGGGCCGCGCGGCGCGCAGTACTGCCTGTCGCAGCGAGCCGAGCACATTTGGGAAGGCGTCTCGTCCGCCACGACGCGGTCGCGTCCGATCATCAACACACGGGACGAGCCGCACGCCGATGCCGAGCGGTTCCGGCGGCTCCACGTGATCGTGGGCGACTCGAACATGAGTGAGGTCACCACGTTCCTGAAGATCGGCGTCACGGACCTGGTGGTCCGGATGGTCGAGGAGAACACCGTGATGCGCGACCTGACGCTGGAAAACCCGATCCGGGCCATCCGGGAGGTTTCGCACGACATCACCTGCCGGCGAAAGATCCGGCTGGCGACAGGACGGGAGCTCTCCGCGATCGACATCCAGACGGAGTATTACGATCGCGCCTGCAAGTTCATTCAGCGGCGCGGCGCCGACCCGCTTTCCACCAAGATCCTTTCCGAGTGGGGGCAGGCGCTGGAAGCGTTATCGGCGGCACGGCCCGAGCGGCTCCGCAGCAAGGTGGATTGGGTCGCGAAGCTCGAGCTGCTGGAGGGCTATCGAGCGAAGCACGGGGTTCCGCTGTCTCACCCGAGGATCGCCCTGATGGACCTGGCCTATCACGACGTCAACCGGGAGCGCGGCCTGTATTACCTCCTGGAGCGGCGAGGGCGGATGGAGCGCGTCGTACCCGACAAGCAGGTCCAGAAAGCCATGCGCGAACCACCGCAGACGACCCGCGCCCGCCTCCGTGGTGAGTTCATCCGGCAGGCGAAGCAGCGACGACGCGACTACACGGTCGACTGGGTGCACCTGAAGTTGAACGATCAGGCACAGCGAACGGTGCTGTGCAAGGACCCGTTTCGGGCTGTCGACGAACGGGTCGAACAGCTCATTTCACACATGTGAGCGCCACCTTCGAAGAGCTAGTCGCCAAAGCCCTGGACGACCTTCCGCACTGGGTGCACGAGCGGCTCGAGAACGTTGACGTGATCATCGAGGACCGTCCACCGCCGGGCCAGCGGCATCTCCTTGGGCTATACGAGGGGATCCCTTTGACGAGTCGCGGGACCGGCTACTCAGGAGTGCTGCCGGATCGCATAACCCTGTTTCGTGCCGCCCTGGAGCGAGCGGCCACCAGCGAAGACGCCCTGAAGTCGTTGATACGGCACACGATCGTTCACGAGGTTGCTCACTTCTTCGGGATCTCCGACGAGCGACTGAACGAGCTCGGCCGCTACTGACCAAACCGCCAGCGGCCTTTGGCCATACGCCCGGCCAGGACTCCGGCCGCCCCGCCCGCCAGGAAGAACTCCGGATCCTCCTCGACCAACCGGCCCATGGATTCGACGTCGATCCCACGCTGCCGAAGGAGGTCGAGCGCCGGTTGCCCCGTCGCCTCGACCAGCTGATGCCGCTCCTCGAGGCGCGCTCTCTTTAACGCATTCCAGACCGTCGACCGCCTTCGCTGGTCGTTGAACGCCGGCACCGCGACGTGGCTCGGAGCGAGCACCACACGGGACAGGGCCGTGAGCGCGTGGTGCGAAACTCCCCGGTGGCGGTCGCGCGGGTCCGCGAAGCTGACTCGCAACGCAGCGACTGGCCGCCCGCCCACGATCGCCGCGGCGTTCAGGGCCATGGCCGATTCGACGTCGGTGGCGCCCCAGGTCGTGTTCGTCCCGGTGTTACCCGGACCGTCGCCGACCACGATCACGTCCGCGTCGGCCACCGCGTACGCGGCCAGAAGTCCGGTGAAGACGTTCACCGTCTCCAAATCTCCGCCGAACGCCTGCCCGGTTGTTACCACGGCGTCGACCAGCGCTGCCGCACGAAGCGCCGCCACGAGGCGCGACAGGGGAGCGGGCAGCGCCGCCCCGTCGGTCATCACGTAAGCCACCCGCTTCGCACCCGCCGCCTTCGCGCCCGCTGCTGCCGGCGCCAACAGCGAATGCAAGGGCACCCAAACGACCGGGGTTCCCTTGAGATCCTCTGCCCGCACCATGACGGACCGATGGATGCTGTCTTCTTCCTCAGCGGTCAGCACCTTCACCTGTTGCGGCGTGTACCGAAGCTTGATGGTCCGCCCGGTGGCCAGCGGATCGAACTCAGGGCCGTTCTCCACGGCGATCACGAAGTGGACCCCTCCGGTCCCCAGGCCGAGGTCGACCGCCGTCGTGTTCAGCAGGACGGAATCGCCCGGCGCGACCGGTCCGACCATCTCGGGGTAGACGATGGCGCTCGCCTCCGTCCCTTCGACCTCCACCCGCACCTGGGTGGCGGCGGGGCGTTCCTCGACCACATCGATCACGCGGCCACGGCGGAGACGGATCACAGCCCGCAATTATCATCACGGGGCCACATGCACCCGCTCGAGCGCCTCATCAACCTGGTCGCGCTTCTCCTCGAATCCCGGCGGCCGCTGACGTTCGATGAGATCCGGGACCTGATGCCGGCCTACCAGCAGGAGGATCCGGCGTCCGCCAAGCGGATGTTCGAGCGCGACAAGGACATCTTGAGAGACGCCGGGATCCCGATCGACGTGGCCCCCACCGACCCGTGGGAGGTCGAGCAGGGCTATCGCATCTGGAAGGAGCGGTTCTACCTGCCCGACCTGGACCTGACCCCGGACGAGGTATGGGCTCTCTTCGTCGCGGCCCACACCCCCGGGGAGGACCCCGAAGCCGAGCGGGCGTTCCAAAAGCTTTCGACCACCGCCGAGACGGATGTCCTGGCCGCCATCGCCGAGCGGGCCGTGACCCCGGGCGCCGACCCTTCGGGGCCTCACCTCGGGCCGATCGCCGATGCTTTGGCGAGCCGCCGGGCCGTTCGCTTCAAGTACCGGCCGCTCCAGGGCAAGCCCGGACAGCGCGACGTGGATCCGTATGGGCTCGTGTTCAGGAGCGGCAACTGGTACCTGGTCGGACGTGACCGATCGCGGGAAGACGTCCGGTCGTTTCGGCTCTCGCGCATCGTCTCCGCCGTCAAGGAAATCGGACCCGCATCTCCGCCGCCCGAAGGATTCGACGCCGCGAAGTACCTCGAGGCCGGCCCGTGGGGGCTGGGGCGTCCGGCCCAGCGAGCAACCATCGCGTTCAGCCCGAAGGTCGCGTGGTGGGCCATGTCGGAGGCGTCGGGAGCCCGGCTCGTACAGAGCCAGTCGGACGGGTGGGTCGAAGCCGACATCCCGGCGAGCGAGACCGATTCATTCGTCTCATGGGTGCTGTCGTTCGGACCAGATGCGCGCGTCGAAGAACCCGAGTGGCTTCGCGAACAGGTCGTCTCCAGGCTCGAGACCCTTGCCTCGTCCGCCGGACCAAACGCCGCCGGCCAAGACGGAGCTTCGTGACCATGGCGAACACGTCCACGCGGCGAACCGGCAAGGCCTCCGACCGGCTCAGGCGCGTGCTGGTGGTCGTCCCGTATCTGGTCGCACACCCCGGAACTGAGATTTCGGAGGTGGCGCGTCTCTTCGGAATCAAGGAGGGGGAGCTCCTCGAGGACCTGAACCTCCTCTTCGTCTCCGGTCTGCCGCCGTACGGGCCCGGCGACCTCATCGACGTCCAGGTCGAAGAAGGCCGAGTGTGGATCGGCATGGCGGACTACTTTTCGCGGCCCGTCCGGCTCAGCCGCGCCGAGGCGCTCGCGCTCTACCTGAAGGGAAAGGCGCTGCTCGGCGCGCCCGGACTCGAGGAAGCCCCGGCTCTCGCCTCCGCCCTTGAAAAGATCGAACGCGGAATGGGGCCCGAGGTTCTTGAGCGCCTGGCCGGCCGGGTGGAGGTCGGCGACGCAGGACGAATCGCCGAAGCGCTCTCAACCGTGCGACGGGCGGTGGAACATCGAGAGCGCCTCGAGATCGACTACTACAGCGCCACGCGGGACGAGCTCACCACTCGTCGCATCGATCCGGAACACCTCTTCTCCGCGATCGGCAACTGGTACATCGTGGCATGGGACTACCTCGCCGGAGCGGAACGCCTCTTTCGCGCCGACCGGATTCGGTCGGCCAGGCCCACCGGCGAGACGTTCGAGCCGCGCGGTCTGCCCGGACCGGGCCGCCCGCTTTACACGCGAAGCGAACACGACATCGCCGTTCGGCTCCTCCTCGGACCACCCGCCCGGTGGGTTGCCGAGTATTACGAAACCGAACGGGTCAAGGCGGCCGACGGCGGGGCCATCGAAGTAACCCTTCCGACCAAAGACCTCGCCTGGGTCACCAAGCTCATCCTCCGGTTGGGGGGAGAAGCGAAGGTTGTGGAGCCACCGGAGCTCGCCGACATGGTCCGGGACGCAGCACGGCACACGCTGGCCTTATACCAACGGACCCCCGACTGAGTCTTTGGTCTCGAATTCGCCCCCGAACGGGGGAGCAGCAGGAAGGCCGATCAAGAAAATTGCGGCCATCGTCGATATCTCAGGCGACATGACAACCATCCGGACGAACTGCCCGTCCTGCGGCGAAGTCGACATGAGCCCCGAGGCCGTCCTGCTTTCGGTTCGCGACATCGCCGGCGAAGGTTCCTACCGCTTCAGCTGCCCGGAGTGCAGGAAGACGGTGGAGAAGCCGGCCGACCGGAAGGTCGTTGCGTTGCTGCTTTCAGCGGGTGTGGAGCTGGACGAAGGACGGGAGCCCGCGCCGGTTCATGCGGTCGAGACCAGCGTCTACGAGGACCGTCCGGACGGACCGCCCTTCACCGTGGACGACATCATCACGTTCCACTTCCTGCTCGAGGACGACGAAGAGCTGTACCGGGCGCTTCCCAGCGCCTGAACGAACGCGTCTTTCGAGGCGCGCGCCTTATGTCTCCTTATCCGAGTCCGCGGACTCCCGGACGTCCACGACGCAAAACAGGTTTCCTTCGGGATCCTCCAGAACGATGAAGTCTTCGCCCGGCTCGGGGACGCGCTCAAAGCGTTTCGCTCCGAGCTTCAGCAATCGCTCGACCTCGGCGTCCGGGTCTTCGGCGTACAGATCGAGGTGCAGCCGGTTCTTGCCGATCCGCTTCTCGGGAACGCACTGGAGCGACACGTTGACATGACCCCCTCGAGGGTCGATGAGGAGGGCCCAGTCGTTCTCCTTCGGAGGATATTTCGGGACGTAGCCGAGAGCTTCTTGCCAGAAGGCCAGCATCGCCGAGAAGTCGTTGCAATCGATCACCACAGACCCAACGTGCACCGCCCACACCCCTTCAGGCCGTCGATGACCCGATGCTAGACTCCAAATTGCGATATTTCCCGGCCGCTGGCTGGAGTGACAGTGTTCAATATCGGCCCTACCGAGCTCATCATCATTCTGGTCCTGGCGCTGATCGTGTTCGGCCCAACGCGGCTCCCCGAGATCGGGCGCTCCATTGGACGATCGCTTCGCGAGTTCCGCCGGGCATCGGATGAGATCCGCAGCGAGATCGAGCGTGACCTTGACGACGAGCCTCCTCGACCGACTCAGAACCAGTCCGAGACGCCGAGCCCTTCATCGGGAACCGGATCATCCGGCTAAGCGCCCAGCCGGCTCGGGCCCCCACGAAAGGTCGTTGAGGCCGTGGCCGTAATCCTGCGGCGCCGCCGCCGCGATCCCACCTCGACGATGACGGTCGTCGAGCACCTGGACGAGCTTCGCAGGAGACTCATCATCTCGGTGGCGGCGGTTGGGGTGGCCTCTCTTGCGGGCTGGTTCCTCTACCCGCCCGTGTTCAAGATCCTCTCCAACCCCTATTGCGACTTCATTCGGGAAGTACCGCGGCTGGCCGTCGACCGTCGCGGCTCGTGCCGGCTGGTCTACCTGAGCGTCACCGAACCGTTCACCATGAAGATCAAGCTGGTCATGTTCATCGGGTTCGCCTTGGCGCTCCCGATCGTGCTGTACCAGCTGTGGCGATTCGTCACACCCGGCCTGACCTCACGGGAGCGGCGGTTCGCCCTCCCGTTCGTCCTGGCGTCCGTGGTGCTGTTCGCCCTCGGCGCATGGCTGGCAGTGCTCACGCTTCCCAAGGCGCTCTCGTTCCTGTTGGGGTTCGCCGGGACCGACCGCCTCACGGCTGTGGTGTCCATCGCCAAATACATCAGCTTCCTGATCTTTCTGATCCTGGCCTTTGGGGTCGCGTTCGAGCTGCCGGTTCTTCTGATGTCCCTCACCGTCGTGGGGGTTCTTTCGAGCATGAAGCTTCGCGAATGGCGGCGCTACGCCTACCTGTTGATCGCCGTCGCCTCCGCGGTCATTACGCCGAGCCAGGATTGGTTCACGATGACGGCGATCATGCTCCCCTTGATACTCTTCTACGAACTTTCGATCCTGCTTTCGCGCGTGTTGAAACGGTAGAGGCAAGGGGCCCAAGTGGCGATCAAAGGCAAGGGTAAGACACGAAGCCGACGTGTGGTCGCGGCGCCACCGCGGCCGCCGGTCTACGTGCGGAAACCTCCATTCTTTCGGCGGCGTTCGACGCTCATTGTGCTGGGGACGCTCGCGGTCATCGGCATCACGTTCGGGACGGTCCAGTTCCTTCAGAACCGAAGCGAACGAGAGCTCCGCCGGCGTGAGACGCAGGCCATCCGCAGCTTCACCAACCGGCTCACCGCCTCGTTTCCGACCGACCGGCAGGTCATTCCACCGGACGTCTACTTCTTCTATCAGTCGTTCAACGAGGACCTCGAACAGATGGAAAAGGGCCAGCTTTCATCCGCTGATGCTGTCAAGCGTGGTGGGGAGGTCAAGAAGTCGGCGACCGCGGCGTCCGGACGGATACAGCGAATCGAAATCAATGAACTGATCCCTGCGGACCTGACGGTGTCACGGGACCCGAACGTTCGAGCGGAGGGGATGACGCGCCAGGAAGTGACGGATGCGCAATTCCTGATTGCTCGAGCGTTCCGTCTGTATGCCGCTGCGGGTGCCCTGGTCGAGGAGGCCGGATCCATGCCGGAGGATAGGCAGGACGACCTGTCCCGCCAGGCTCAGGACCTGATGAGCCAGGCCATCGACCTCTTCTCGAAGGGCTATCGGACGGTGGCCAGTCTGAAGGCCCGGGTCGGCATCAAGACCCCCGTCTCCCAGAACGCGCCGCCGGGCTGAGGTAACCCTCGTGGTCGCTTCCGGCCGCGTGCGTTGAGAGGACTCCCCCATGAAGGTCGCCGTAGTGGCCAATCCGACATCAGGACGAGGCAAGGGAGCCAGGGTCATTCCGCAGGTCGAGGCGCTTCTTCGGTCGCTCGAGATCCAACACACCGTTCACATCAGCCAGAGCGCGCAGGATCCCGAGCGCCTCGCCCGGACCGCAGCCGCAGACGGTGCCGACGTGGTTGCGGCGCTCGGCGGGGATGGCCACGTTGGCGGGTGCGTCAATGGCGTGATGACCGCCGGAGGGTCGGCCGCGCTGGCAGTGATTCCCGCGGGAACCGGCAATGACTTCGCCCGCCTGATCGGGATGAACCCGAAGGAACCCCTCGGCGCGGTCCGTCTCCTGCGAGAACCAACCGTGAAGCGGATCGACGTCGTCCGACTCAAGCTGCCGCAAGGGCAGCGTTACTACGTGAATGTGGGAAGCGCCGGCTTCGACTCGGAGGCGAACGCGTACGCCAATCGAATGCGGTGGTTCAGGGGCAAGACCAAATACGTCATCGCAACCTTCATGCTTCTTCCCGGGTTCCGGGCCGCTCGATTCGGGATGACGATTGACGGCGAACACCACGAAGTGCCGGGGATGCTCATCGCGGTGGGAAACGGCCGATCGTACGGCGGCGGGATGCGCGTGTGTCCCGACGCAGAACTCGACGATGGCGTTCTGGACGTCACAGTTGTGGGAGAGGTGTCGAAGCCGGACTTCATCAAGACCTTCCCCAAGGTGTTCACCGGACGGCACGTCAGCCATCCCAAGGTGAAACGGTTTCGCGGGGCCCAGATAGGGATCACGGCCGAGCGAACCCTTCAGGTCTTCGCCGACGGCGAGCATGCCGGGACGCTCCCCGCGACGTTTACGGTGGTGCCCTCGGCGCTTGGAGTTGTTGTCCCCATAGATGAACGAAAGGACGTGACATGACCGACGGACTGCTGCTCATTCATGCGTTTCCGCTCGACGCCTCGATGTGGGAACCACAGATCACCGGCCTGGGGGGAAAGACGGCCATCGTGGCCCCCAACCTTCCGGGTTTCGGAGGCACGGCGCTGTACGACCAGACGCTCACGATGGACGCGGCGGCAGACGCCGTCGCGGATGCATTGACACGCGAGGGCATCGACCGTGCTGTGGTGTGCGGACTGTCGCTGGGCGGCTACGTGGCCTTTGCGTTCTGGCGGCGGCACCGCGACCGCGTCGCGGGCATGGTCCTCGCCAATACACGAGCAGTCGCGGACGACGAGGAAGGGAAGCAACGAAGACTCGCCCTGGCGCAACGGCTTCGCACCGAGGGGAACGTGCTGGTCGACAGCCCCCCTCCGCTCCTTTCCGAGAGTGCGTCCGAGGAGCTCTGGGGCCGCGTGAAGGACATCATCGCTCGTCAGCCCGCGGAGGCCATCGCCGCGGTGTCGGCGGGAATGGCGGAACGGCCGGACTCGACCCGCGACCTCGCCGGCATCGACGTCCCCACGCTGGTCATCACCTCGACCGGAGACACGCTCATCCCCGCGGATGCAACGAAAGCCATGGGGGAGCAGATTTCGGGAGCGCGCACGGAGGTCATCGACGGGGCCGGCCATCTTTCGAATCTCGAAGCACCGGCCGAGTTCAACCGGCTGCTCCAAGAGCACGTGGGTGCCGCGCTCTAAGCCTCGGGGCTCGATCGCGACCGTCATCGGGAAGCGTCTCGCCGCCACTTCCGACCCGAAAACCAAGCTGTGGTGGGACCGCTACCTGAAGGGCGCCATTCCGTTTCGCGGCGTACCGATGGCGGGCATCCGCCAGATCGTTCACGAAGTGTGGGCCGAAAGAGAGCTTGACCGCCTCCCGCTTCAGGAACGAATTGAGGTGGCACTGAGGCAGTTTGAGCAGCGGCACGCCGAGGACAAGCTCGCCGGTGTGCTGATGCTCGGTGAGCTTCTGCTGAACGACCTCACCACGGAACACGTGACCGATCTCGCTCGGCCGTTCGAGAAGCACATCTGCGACTGGGGCACTTGTGACTGGTACTGCGTGAAGGTGCTCGGCCGCTTCGTCGAGACCGACGATCGAAGGACACGAGCCCAACTGATCGCTGAGTGGCGCCACGCCGAGCCGTTTTGGCAGCGGCGCGCAGCCGCCGTCGCCTTCGTCAACCTCGCGCCGCGAGGGGACGCGTTCTTTCGAGGTTTTACCAGTCTTCTTCTCACCGTATGCGCGGCCAACGTCAAGGACGCCGCGCGCTTCAGTCAAACCGGCGTTGGGTGGCTCCTCCGCGAGCTGTCCCGGGCAGAGCCCGAACGCGTGCGTGCCTTCGTCGATGAACACGAGGCCGAGATGTCGAAGGAGGCACTGAAGGCCGCAACCGCCCGGTTACCCTGAGACCGGGACATACACTTGCCGTCATGGACCTTCAGAAGTTCGCTGCTCGCTACCCGTTTCCCCTCGATGACTTTCAGGTCAAGGCGATTCAGGCCCTCGAGGCGGGCGACTCCGCGTTGGTGGCCGCGCCGACCGGCGCCGGCAAGACGGTGGTGGCCGAATTCGCCATCGAGCGGGCTCTGGGTCGTCACCGGAAGGCGTTCTACACCACGCCGCTGAAGGCGCTGTCGAACCAGAAATTCGGAGACTTCTCGAGACGGTACGGGGAAGGCCGGGTCGGGCTGCTCACCGGCGACAACTCCATCAACTCGGAGGCGCCCGTGGTCGTCATGACCACCGAGGTCCTCCGAAACATGCTCTACGAGGGCAGCTCCACGCTCGACGGTCTGGAATCCGTCGTCATGGACGAGGTCCACTACCTCCAGGATCCGTACCGAGGCGCTGTGTGGGAAGAGATCCTCATTCACCTCCCGCTGTCTGTCGCCGTGGTGTGTCTGTCCGCGACTGTTTCGAACGCGGAGGAGTTCGGCGAATGGATCGGGGCGCTTCGCGGCCCCACCCGCGTGGTGATCGAGGAGAAGCGGCCGGTTCCGCTGCACAACCTGTACATGGTGGGGCGAAAGCTCCACGACATGCATATCCAGGAGGATGCGCGGGTTCTTCCGAACCCGTACCTGGTTTCGTTGGACAAGCGAGAGATGCGGGTTCGAACCCGCCCTCGCGCGGCGGGACGTCACGGCCGCACCATCGTCATGCGGGCCGAGCGGCCTCGTGAGGGGCACCGACGGTTCTACGTCCCGAAACGAGAGGAGGTCGTCGAGGTCCTGGACGAAGCCGCAATGCTCCCGGCCATCTACTTCGTGTTCAGCCGGGCCGGTTGTGACCAGAGCGTGCGGTACCTCATGGAGTCGGGTGTCCGGCTGACGACGATGGAAGACGAAGACCGAATCCGAGAAGTGGCCGAGACCCGCGCCGCGTGGATCGCGGAGGAGGAATTGGCGGCGCTCGGCTTCTATGAGTTTCGGGAGGCCTTGGCCGCCGGTGTGGCCGCCCACCACGCCGGCATGCTGCCGGTATTCAAGGAGACCGTCGAGTACCTCTTCGCGCAGGGCTTGGTGAAGGTCGTGTTTGCGACCGAGACGCTTTCGCTCGGGATCAACATGCCGGCCAAGACGGTGGTGATCGAGGACCTGTGGAAGTTCTCGGGAGAGCGACACGAGATGCTCACGCCGGGGGAGTACACCCAGCTGACCGGGCGGGCCGGCCGCAGGGGCATCGACGAGGAAGGCTACGCGGTCGTTCTATATCAGAAGCAGGTTCCGTTCGAACGCGTCGCGGGACTGGCATCGACCCGAACGTACGAGCTGCGGTCGTCATTTCGCCCCTCGTACAACATGGCGGTCAACCTGGTCCGCAACTACACGAGGGAAGAAGCGCGGCACCTGCTCAACTCGTCGTTTGGCCAGTTCTTGGCCGACCGCGGAGTGGTGAGGCTCGAGCGGGAGCTCGAACGCGACCGGGCGTATCTCGACGGGTACCGCGCCCGCGTGGTCTGCGATCGAGGCGACTTCGCCGAGTACTGGGCGCTTCGCGAAGGAGCTCAAAAGATCCGTGAGGACGCGCGACGAGCCAATGTCCGAGATCGGTCCCAGCAGTCTCGCCGAGCCCTTTCGTCCCTCCGTCCCGGTGACGTGATCTTCCTTCCCTCGGCCCGCCGCCAAGGACTCGCCGTGGTCATCAGCAGTCGCGACGGCCGCCCCACGGTCCTCACTCAGGATCGTCGGTACTTCCGGGTGGCCCTGGACGACTTCGACGATCCGCCCCGCGCGGTGGCTCGCATCGACCTTCCCCGGTCGGGAAGCGCTCGGAGCGCCCGCGTCCGGCGAGACGTGGCCGGGAGGCTCGCCACGCTGAAGGTCCGCCCGCCTCGACAGCGGCGAGTGAGGTTCGACCCAACGGCAGAGGCGCGCGCCGCCGAGCTGGAGCGCGAGGCGGCGACTCATCCATGTCACCCATGCCCCGACCGCCCGGAGCACGAACGGTGGGCTGCCCGCGCGTCGAAGCTGGAGAAGGACGTGGCCAGTCTGGAGCGCCGCATCCGCGCCCGCACCGAGACGCTCGGAAGGCAATTTGACCGGGTTCTTGCCGTGCTGGCGGATCTCGGGTACGTGCGGGGGTTCACGCTGACCGAGAAGGGCGAGCGCCTCAGGCGGATTTACGGTGAGGGCGACATCCTGGTGGTCGAGGCATTGTCGGAAGGGCTCTTCGACGGGCTGCCATCATCCGAGCTCGCCGCGTTGGTCTCCACATTGGTCTACGAATCCCGAGAGCGCGCCCCTAGCCAGCCTGACATCCCCACGCGGTCACTTCGCCAGACGTACCGGGACCTCATGGAGATATGGCGAAGGGTACGGCGAGCCGAGGACGCGCATCAGGTCGAGCTTTGCCGCGAACTCGATCCCGGATTTCTTTCGACCGTGTTCGAGTGGGCCGAAGGAAAGTCGCTGGAGGACGTCCTGGATGCGGGGGGGCTGGCCGCCGGCGACTTCGTCCGAAACTGCAAGCAGCTGCTCGACCTGCTCCGGCAAATCGAGGAGGCTGCGGATCCGGAAGTGCGCTCGATCGCCAGGGCCGCCCACGACGCAATCAACCGAAGCGTGGTTTCGTATACCGGCGTCTAGAGAGGAATCGGAAACGTGCTTGCCGCCCTGACCACGAAGCGCCTCATTGCCCTCATCGCGGCCATGGTGCTTTTTCCCGCGACGCTGTTTCAGGTCGCCCAGTTCGGGCCCGACCCTTCACAGGTCGGACCATGGCGCGAAGATCCGATCCAGGGGGACGGCGCTCGAAAGATCGCCGTCGTGAACGTCCAGGGAGAGATCGTCTCGGGCTCGGAGGGCTTCCTCGGGTCCGCCCAGGCAACCAGCGGCAACCTGGTTTCGCAGCTCGAGCAGGCCCGGAACGACGATGCGGTCAGTGCGGTGGTCCTTCGGATCAACACGCCGGGCGGCTCGGTGGTCGCCTCCGACGAGATCGCCAGGGAGATCACCAGGGTTCGCAGGGCGGGCAAGGCGGTGGTGGCCGCCATGGGGGAGGTCGCCGCGTCGGGCGGCTACTTCATCGCGGCCGGAGCGAACTCGATCGTGGCGAACCCCTCGACGATCACCGGCTCGATCGGCGTCATCATGGTTCTGCTCAACCTCGAAGGCGCCGCCGGAAAGCTCGGCGTCGAGCCGATCGTGGTCAAGGCGGGTCGGCTGAAAGACATCGGCTCCCCGTTTCGAGACCTGACTCCGGGAGAACGGCGAATCTTCCAGCGCCTTCTCGACGAAGCCCACCTCCGGTTCATGAACGTGGTGTCGCACGGAAGACGGATGCCGATGCGAAGGGTCCGGGGCATCGCCGACGGCAGGATCCTTTCAGGCGAGCAGGCACGGGAGTCCGGCCTGGTCGACCGGCTCGGAACCTTCGACGACGCAATCGCCGAGGCGAAGCGTTTGGAGCGACTCACCGACGCCAGGGTCGTCGAATACGAACGGCCGTTCTCGTTCACCGACTTCCTCACCGGGGTGACCAGGATCCGAAACCCGCGGGAGGACGTGGAGCGTTCGTTCGGCGTGACTGGCCCCCGACTGGCCTACCTGTACCTGCCGTGATCCGCGACGACGCCACGCCGTCGGCCGCGGGAAGACCTCCGCCTCCTCGTCCCGACGCCCCGCCCACTGCGATGCTGGCCTACGCCGGGTTCGGGGTCAGGCTCTGGGCCCTCCTGACCGATCTCCTGATCTTCTGGGTCTCGGGCCGAATCCTCCGAGGAGCGCTCGGGGCGGTCCTTCCAGATCCGCGCGTAATCGGCAACCTGCGGCTTTCGATGGTCGTACTGGCCGTGCTGTTCTGGGCCTACCTGGTCCTGACGACGGGGGTGATGGGCGGAACGCTCGGTAAACGAGCGTTCGGGCTTCGAGTGGTCTCGAAAGAATTCGGGCGGCCGGACTGGGCCACGGTCGTTTTCCGCGAGGTGATTGGTCGCATCATCGTCGCGGGGTCGTTCTTCGTCGGGTACCTCTGGGTGGCGGTGGACCGGCGGAAGCAAGGGTGGCACGACAAGATCGCGGACACGTTCGTGGTGAAGAAGGTTGCCGGCATGGTCGGGACGGACCCGTGGGAAACACCCGCAGAGGCGGCCACGCCGGTGGCGCCCTAACCGCGCCCCCGCGCCACCGGCACCAGCCCGGCGCCTCCGGCCGTCGTGATCGGCCGGTCTTTCGCCGCCCATCGCACCTTCGCGAGGGCACGAGAGCCCGTCGACGTCTCCACGGAGCTCGTCACTCGCCCCACCTCCGTGCCGTCGACGCAGACCGGTTCGCCGTGGGCGACCTGACCCGACGCTTCAACGTGAAGCAGCAGGCGCCGTGGATGACCGAGGTTCCGGACCTTCGCCACCGCCTCCTGGCCGACGTAGCAACCCTTGGTGAACGAGACCGCCTCCTCGAGCGCTCCCTCTTGCGGAAGATCGTCTTCCGTGACGTCGACGCCGAACCGAGGAATGCCGCGAAAGATCCGCCACGCTTCGACGTCATCCATTTCAGCTCGGAGCAAGCTCTCGGCGAGGGTGGTCGCGACCTCTCCCTGTCGATCCATCGGCACGAGAGCATCGACCCCGTCTCCAAGACACGAGGGAGTAAAGAAATCCGCGCCGGCGAGATCAGGCGGCTGCGAGCGGTTCGGCAAGGCAAACAATGCGAACTCCGCCGTGCGGTCTTCCAGGGCAACGTCGGAGGAGAGGATGTACCTCTCGAGTAACGCGTCGATTCCATGAGGCTGCGAAGGATCCTGGAGTAGGAGAAAAGCGTCCCGGAACTCCAGCATCGTGAAGTCGGCCCGAACCTGCCCCGTGGGCGACAGGAGCAGGGATCGGCGTGATTGTCCGCGTCGAAGCCCGGTCAGATCTGCCGAGACGAGGTCGTTCAGCCAGGCGAAGGCGTCACTCCCCGTCACCGAGATCTTCTTCCACGACGCGAGATCGACGTACGCCCGGCCGGTACGGAGCGCTTCAAATGCGCGTGATTCAGCCATAGGGAAAGCATAGGAGCGCCTCGGCCTATGATCGGGCCATGGGGCACGACTACGAAGGCCGGCTCTCCAGAGCACGAGAACGCACCGGTGCCGGCGGCCTCGACGGACTCATCCTCTCGCCTTCACCCGATCTGCTCTACCTTGCCGGCTATGACGCGCCGCTGCTGGAGCGACTCACTGTTCTGGTTCTACGCGCCGTTGCGGACCCGGTTCTGATCGTTCCGGAGCTCGAGCGACCCCGAGCAGCATCCTCACGGGCCGGGCAACTGGTTGAGATCCGCTCGTGGCGCGACACCGAGGACCCGTACGAACTGGTCCGGAGGCTGATCGGCTCGGGACACGCGTACGGCGTGAGCGATCGAATGTGGGCGGCGCATCTCCTTCTCCTCCAGGAATCGCTTGCCGACGCGAAGTTCGTCCCGTCCTCCGCAGTCCTCTCGCCCCTTCGCGAGCGAAAGGACGAAGGAGAGATCGAGCTCCTCGGGCGAGCCGGGCAGAGCGCGGACGAAACGTTCGCCCGGATCTGCGCCGCGGGCCTCGAGGGCCGGTCCGAGCGAGACGTCGCTCGGTCCCTGGCCGACATGCTCGTCGAAACCGGCCACGACACGGCCGCGTTCACGATCGTCGGGTCGGGTCCGAACGCGGCCTCGCCCCACCACGAACCGGGCGACAGGCGAATTCACGTCGGCGACACGGTCGTGCTCGACTTCGGCGGCCGCGTGGGTGGCTATTGCTCGGACATCACGCGGACAGTCGTGGTGGGGGAGCGGCCGGCAGAGGTCGAAGAGATCCACGGCATCGTTCGAGAGGCGCAGGAAGCCGCGTTCCGCACGGCCGGTCCAGGCGTTCCCGCCCAGGAGGTCGATCGAGCGGCTCGAAGCGTGATCGAGAAGGCGGGCTACGGTGATGCGTTCATCCACCGCACGGGACACGGGATCGGGCTGGAGGAGCACGAACGGCCCTACATCGTCTCGGGAAACGACGAAAGCCTCGAGCCGGGAATGTGCTTCTCCATCGAGCCGGGGATCTATCTGGAAGGACGGTTCGGCGTGCGGATCGAGGACATCGTGGCCATCACGGGCGAGGGTCCGGTTCGCCTGAACGAGGCGGCCCGCGACATGGCCCTCGTCGACTGATCCACCTTCAAATCGGCGCCGGTAGACCGCGACCCAACGGGGTATCCTTAGCGCCGTAACCTACGGCGCGGTAGGTTAGCGAAATACCCACTCAGGAGGTCGAATCCAGTGCCTGTCCTCAACATCCCAGACGAGCTTCTCGAACTTCGCACGTCGCTTCGGCAGTTCATCGATCGAGAGATCCGGCCGATGGAGGAAGCCCATCGCCAAGAGATCCAGGAGACGGGGACCTTCGAGACGATGAAGGACGAGCGCATGAAAGTTCGGAAGCGCTCGGCTGAGCTCGGGTTCTGGGGGCTGCATATGCCCGAGGAGGTCGGCGGGGGCGACCTGTCCTATTTGGGGCAGGTGCTCCTGCACGAGGAAGCGAGCAGGACGGGCCTCATCCTCTCGCAGTTCGAATCGATACTCCCTGTCGTCACGGGTCCAACACCCGTGTACATGGACTGCACCGAGCCCCAACGGGAGAAGTACCTCTACCCGGTCATGGCCGCAGACAAGGTGACCTGCTTCGCGCTCACCGAGCCCGGTGCGGGGTCCGACGCCACCAGGATCAAGACCCGGGCCGAACGCAAGAACGGTGGATGGGTCCTGAACGGCCGGAAGCACTTCATCACTGGCGGCGATTCGGCGCACTTCGCCCTGGTGTTCGCCGTAACCGACCCGGAGAAACGGGCGCAAGGCGGGATCACGGCCTTTCTGGTCGACGCCGACTCGCCGGGCTATTCGGTGACCCGCGTCCAGCGGACCATGTCTCCGTACCAGAACCCGGTCGAGCTCACGTTCGAAGACGTGGAGCTCTCGGACGACCAGGTGCTTGGCCAGGTGGGCTTCGGCTTCTATTCGGCGGTAAAGGGGATCAACGGCGCGCGGCTCCAGATCGCGGCGAATGCACTCGGAACCGCGCAGAACTTCCTCGACCGGTCGCTCGAGTACGCGAGAGACCGCATCGCGTTCGAAAAGCCGATCGGCAAGAACCAGTACGTCCAGGGGCTGCTGGTCGACTCGTACGCGGAGCTGGAGCAGGCCAGGCTCCTCGTGTACTCCTGCGCCCAGGAGATCGACGAAGGAGCCGATGGACGACGGCAGGCGGCGCTGGCCAAGCTGGTGGCGACCGAGATGGTGGGCCGGGTCGCGGACCGGGCCATCCAGGTCCACGGCGGTCAGGGCTTCATGACCGAGCTGGGCCTGGAGATGTGGTACCGCGACGTTCGGGCCATGCGGCTATACGAGGGAACCAGCGAGATCCTTCGGACGAACGTGGCGAAAACGCTCGGCCTCTAAAGCCCTCGAACAACGTCAGGGCTTACGCCGCGGGCTCGCTCAGCTCGAACGTATTGCCTTCACTGTCCTTGAACCAGGCCGACTTCCCCATGCCGGGAACCTCGAGAAGCCCGTTCGCCGTCTTCATCTCGCCGAAATCGTATTCCTCGAACTCCACTCCTCTGCCACGGAGATCCTCCATGACGGTCTCGATCCCGGTCACGGTCCACCCAGCCTGAGTGTTCTGCGCCGTCCCGGCCGCACCGGTCTGATAGACGAGGAGCCATGTTCCTGGGGCGAACTCGTACCAGAGGTTGCCCGTCTCCTCTCGCTTCGGGCTCAGGCCGAGCCTGTCCCGATACCAGGTCCTCGCTCGCTCGATGTCGGACGCCGCAACGGTCGCATGAACCGGAAATCGCTCAAGCATTGTTCTCACCTCCTCGAAGTTTTCGCCGATCGGCTACCAGGCCGGCTCGCTGGGCTGGATCGTGTTCCCCTCATTGTCCTTGAACCACGCCGACCTGCCGAGCCGGCTCTGAGGGAGACCGTTCTCCGTTTTCATCTGGCCGAAGTCGTATTCCTCGAACCGGATACCGTTCGAGCGGAGTTGATCCATGACCGACTCGATGCCCTCCACCGTCCATTCCGCCTGCGTGTTCTTCGCGGTTCGGGTGGTCGCCGGGGAGGGGTACACGACGACCTGGGTTCCCGAACCAAGCTCGAACAGCAGGTGGTTCATGTGTTCTCTCTTGGGAGAGAGTCCCAGCCTCTGTCGGTACCACTCCTTGGCACGATCGGTATCCGAACCGGGAACCCTGACCCGAATCGAAAACTGATCCAGCATGCTCGCCCCCTCTCGCTCGTGCGGAGCTCCCTATGGCTGCTTCGGGCGGACCTTCGTTCCTTCGGGCGTGTCCATCACCTCTAGCCCCATCGCCGCGAGCTGCGCTCTAATTCCGTCGCTCGTCTCGAAGTCGCGGGCCTTGCGAGCCTCATCGCGCCGACGAAGCAGCTCGAGGATCTCCTCACCGGGAGTCCAGTGACCTCGGGCGATTCGCCCCAGGTCCAAACCGAGCACCCTGTCCCACGACACGAGGAGACTCCGTTTGCTGCTGCCAGAGAGTGAGCGATCGCTCACGGCGTCGTTGAGGACGACCAGCGCTCGTGGCATGTCGAGGTCATCCGCCACCCCGTCTCGGAATTGCCGGTCGAAGTCCTTACCCTCCGGTGAAACCTCGGCCCTTCCATCGTCGTCCCACTCCGCGAACCACTGACGAAGCCGGGTTAGCCGACTGTTGGCCCCCTCCAACGCGTTCCAGGTGAACTCCATCTCGCTTCGGTAGCGTGTCTCGAAGCACAGAAGGCGAAAGGCCAGCGGATCGATTCCGTGCTCGGAGAGCTCCATGACGCGCGCGATGTTCTGCGCGGATTTGGCCATTTTCTGCTTGCGCATCTGGAGGAACCCGCCGTGCACCCAGATCGTGACGACCGGATGTCCTGTGGCGCCCTCCGATTGAGCGATCTCGTCTTCGTGATGCGGGAACTTGAGGTCGTTGCCTCCGGTGTGGATGTCGAACCGCTCGCCCAAGTACTTCATGGACATCGCTGAGCATTCGATGTGCCAGCCGGGAAATCCTTCCCCCCACGGGCTGGGCCACTTCATGAGCCGACCCGGCCCGGCCTTCTTCCACAGGGCGAAGTCCGCCTGATGCCGTTTGTTGGCATCGATCTCGAGGTCCTGTCTGTGCCCCGCGCGAAGCGAGTCCAGGGTGTTCCCCGAAAGCGCCCCATAGGAAGGAAACGACTGCACGTCGAAATAGACGTTTCCTTCGACTTCGTAGGCGTACCCCCCTTGGAGCAGCCGCTCGATGAGCTCGATCATCTCCGGGATGTGGTCGGTCGCCTTCGGGTACTCGTCCGCGCGCTCGATCGCCAGCGCGTCGGCGTCCTCGAGAAACGCTCGCGTGTACTTGTCGGCGATCGCCAGCGGAGGGAGCCCCTCGTCCTCGACCGCAACGTCCATCTTGTCCCGGCCACGATCCATCTGATCATCGGTCATGTGGCCGACGTCGGTGATGTTCATCACCCAATGGACGTCCTGTCCCTCGAAGCGGAGGGCCCTGCGGATGAGGTCGCCGAGCATGAAGGTTCGGAAGTTCCCGAGGTGTGCGTACCGATAGACGGTCGGCCCACAGCTGTACATCTGGACGGTTCGCCCGTCTGCCGGCTTCACCTCTTCGATCTGGCGTGACAGCGAGTTGTAGAGGCGCATCGAGGAGGAAGCATAATCGTCCAGGTACGAGCGCCGGACATCGCGTCGCCGGGCCGTGCGGCGGCGTGCGGTAGCCTTCCTTCTCGTGGACCGAGATTTCGGCCTCACCGATGAACAGCGCGAGATCGTGGCAGCGGTGCGCGAGTTCGTGGTTCGGCGGGCCGCTCCGGCCGCACCCGATTACGAACAGAAGGAGCAGTATCCGCGCGACCTGTTCCAGCAGCTGGCCGAGATGGGCCTCGCCGGGATCCCGTACGACGAGCGCTACGGCGGCGGGGGGCAGCCGTTTTTGACCTATCTCGCGGTGCTCGAGGAAATAGCGTCGGGCTTCCTCTCGCTCGCGATCGGCGTCTCCGTTCACCATCTTTCCGCGTTCGGCGTGCACGACTTCGGGTCCGAGGACCTGAAGGCTCGATACCTGCCTCGGCTGTTCTCGGGCGAGTGGCTCGGGGCATACGCGCTGTCTGAGGCGTCCAGCGGCTCGGACGCCGCCTCCCTCCGAACGCGGGCCGAGCGAGGGAACGGCGGGCCGTACCGATTGACGGGGAGCAAGCGCTTCATCTCGCACGGCGGCGAGGCGGAGTTCTATCTGGTGATGGCAAGGACCGGAGAGGACGGACCGCGCGGCATTTCCGCCTTTGCGGTCGAGCAGGGCTGGGAAGGCTTCGACTTCGGGAAGCTCGAAGAGAAGATGGGGTGGACCGCCTCGCCGATGCGCGAGCTTCTGTTTGAGGGGTGCCAGGTGCCGCCCGAGAACCTGGTGGGGGAGGAGGGCCAGGGCTTCGTCATCGCCCTGGCGGCGCTGGACTCCGGAAGGCTCGGCATCGCTGCCTGCTCGGTCGGATTGGCGCAGGGCGCCTTCGATGCCGCCGTCCAGTTCGCCCGCGAACGAACCCAGTTCGGGCGGGCGGTGATCGAGTTCCAGGGCCTTCAATTCATGCTGGCCGACATGGCCACACAAATCGAAGCGAGCCGGCGACTCTACAGGGAGGCGGGTCGGCTAAGGGATGCGGGCGAGCCGTATACGCTGGGCGCTTCCATGGCGAAGCTGTTCGCGTCAGATACCGCCATGCGGGTGACGACGGACGCCGTGCAGATTCACGGCGGTTACGGGTACATGCGCGAGTATCCTGTTGAGCGCTACATGCGCGAGGCGAAGGCCTTGCAGATCGTCGAAGGCACCAACCAGATCCAGCGAATGCTGATCGGGAGACACTTGTCCGAATAGGAGGAATACGTGTTTCGAGCGAGAGCGAAGGCGGCTTCAGTTGTTTTGGCGGCGGGCCTGTTCCTTGGAGCGTGCGGGGATGGAGATGGCGGTGGAGACGCCGCCCAGGCGTACGCCTCGAGCATCTGCACGGCGTTCAGCACATGGGTCCAGGACATTCAAGCGCGAAATCAGACGCTGACCCAATCGCTCAATCCGCAGTCGACACCAGCGGAGGGTAAGGAACAGCTGCAGATCTTCCTCGACTCGGTGATCCAGGACACGGACAAGCTTCTCAGCTCGGTCGACGCGGCCGGGGTGCCCGAAGTCGAAGGGGGCCAGCAGGCGGCGTCCCAGATCAAGGCTGCGGCGCAGAGCGCCAAGACGAGCTTCGAGAACGCGCGGAACGAGGTGGCGCAGCTGCCTACCGACCCCGCCGGATTCCGGGCGGGCGCACAACAGATCGGCGGCCAGATCGGACAGTCGTTGAGCGGACTCGGCCAGGAGCTGAGGAACCGCGCGCAGTCAGAGGAGATTCGGCAGGCGTTCGAGGAGTCGCCGACGTGCGCCCAGCTTCGGAGCGGTACTACGGGCGGAGCGTCACCGGGATCCTGACCACGTTGATCGGCTGTCCGTTCTCGGCGGACTCCTCGAAAACCTGGATCGTCCCGGGTTGCTCACTGGAGACGGAGAACCGTACCGACTTCGAATAGCGTCCTCGGCAGCCGGTTCCACAGGTGGCCGTGGTGAAGGTCCTCGCGATCTCTCGCCCCTGCGAGTCGAGGATCCGCAGGCTCACCGTTGCCTCGAACACGTTCGCCGTCCCCTTCACCACGACGGGACTCGACACGGACGCTCCGATGGTGGGCGATTCGACCACGATTGCCGGGAGGAGATCGGCGTGGATGCGGCGCGTTTGTGATCGCGGGCCGATGGACCGGCCTTCGAACTCGAACCGGACCGCTTTAACCGTGCGGAACTGCGTGACCGTGTAGACGACCTGGGCCAAGGCGAGCCGAAGCTCCTCCTCGCCACTGGTTCCCGAGATCTCGCGGCTCAGATCCACGGTGGCCGTGCCGTTCGCGAGATTGATGCCCCGCAGGGCAGTGCCATCTGGAAGCACGGACTCGACGCCCGCGCGGCGCTCGCGGGCTGAAGGACCTCGAAAGAGAGCTGTAAGCGCGAGTCGAGCAACGGCCGGCTGAAACGCGGCCGTTCGTTTCGTCGGGAACAGCCTTCCGTTCTTCGCGAACCAGAGTTCGAAGGTGACCCGGCGCGTCGGGGAGGGCGAGGCTGTGGGCTCCGGAGAAGGAGAGGGAGAGGGGGAGAGGGACTCGGTCGGTGGCGAGCTGGTCGGCTGGGGAGGGGGCTGGCCGCTTTCGGCTCCGGCGCAGGCAGACGTCATCGCCGACAACAGAACCAATACGGACAGACACCGCTTCATGTCCTGAACTCCTTCTGCGCGGTAGGAGGGTACCGCCCACTTAGACCACGGTCCGAACCGGAAGGGAACATCCCTTACCCGAAGCGGCAACGGGACCACAATCCCACTCGCGCCGCTCGAGCCCTCGCCTCGGCCTGCGCGAACAGCGGAGCGAGCCGCGTGTTCGGAGACACCGGATCGGCGGCAGCGTACCCGAGCCTCACCAGCGTGAGATTGAACAGCTCATCCCGCACGTAGATGTATGCCAGTAGCCGACCGTATCGGTCCCGGCGATCCGGTCCGAATTCCAATCGAACGACTCGCCCCTCCAACCGACGTTTCGCATACCGTGCGGCTTCCACGCCGAAGCACTCGCCGAAACCTCCGTACCACGGGACTTCGGGTGTGTCGATGCCGATCAACCTGACCCGTTCTTCGCGGCCGCGATACAGGACGCGGACGGTGTCACCGTCGGTCACCTCGATCAGACGAACCCGTTGTGCCCCGCCCGGTGAGTGCGAAGCCGGCATGGCGCACGCGTGCAAAAGGACGAGAGCCGTGAAGACCCAACTCCCCAAAGACCTAATGCGCAAGACGCATTGACCACTTGATGCCGATTCCATATGGTCGGCCTCCAATCATGCGGGCTCCCACAGTCTCGAACGCGACGCCGACACGCCTGCTTCTTCTCATCGTGATGGCACTCGGCGTATCTTCCGGTGCCGCTCCCGCATTCGCCCACGACCATGTGACTCCCCAAACGGTGCTTCTTGCGAACGGCGAGACGCTGCAACGCGGGCGGCATTGGTCCGGTTGCTGGACCACTCGATTCCCGGACGGAACCTTCGCGACGGGTTGCCGCGACGGGTTCCCCCAATTCCCGAAGGTCGACGTCGTAGAACCCGCGACACGGGTCACGATTCGGATCCTCAAGTCACAGCGTCCCGCAGACCTCTTGATCGAAGCATGGAGGAAGACGGATCGCTACGGCTTCGTTACCGGGACGGGAGAGAACCTCACTTACAAACGCCGCCGAGTTCGCCTGGCCGACGGTGTGGCCTGGGACTTCAGCTTCACGGTCTTGGCCCCTCGGCGTCACTACTACCTCTTGGTGACCGGACTGTGGCGGGACCAAGAGGGCGCGAGTGAGATGCAGGACGCGTCCTGGGCCTTGCACATCCAAACGTCTCGCTAGCGCGCGCCAGCCGAACCTCAGGAAGAGATCAGCCGCCGATCGGGCGGTGCTCGAACGGAGTAGAGAGCACAACGGTCGTCCGGGTCTGCATGCCCGCCTTTTCGCGAAGCCGGCGTATGAGGTCCTCGAGATCCGAGGTCGTCCCCGTCCTCACCTTCAGGATGTAGCTCTCCGCGCCGGCGACTGAATAACAGTCCTCGACCTCCGGGAACTCCACGACCCGCTCGGGGAGATCATCGGGTTGCTTGGGATCGAGCGGTGTCACGGAGATCAGCGCTGTGACGAACAGCCCGAGCGCCTCGGGGTTCACGACGGCGCGATAGCCGCGAATCGTTCCGCTCTCCTCGAGCCTCCGCATCCGGTCGTGCACGGTCGAAGGGGCCAGTCCGACGGCCTTACCGATCTCGGCGAAGGTGGCCCGCCCGTCCCCCTGGAGCGCTTTGAGAATGGCCAGATCGCGCTCATTCATGCTCGGATCATACGCTCGCGAAGGCGATATCCGAAGATCCTTCGGGTTCTTGGCTTGCGGCCCGGACAGAGGCGGCGTAATCTCTGTTCTTACCGTTCATCATCCGACCGGGGGGCGAGCTTTGCGCGTCGAGCGTCAGATTCGGACCGAAACGTTCACAACCCAGAAGCTGGACCGAAACAAGGATCGCCCGTCTCATCGCGAACCGAAGGCGCACGCCGCCCGCCAGCCCTTCCAGTATCCGCTCGCCCGCGAGTTCGTCGAACCGGACTGGACGCGCTTCGCCGCCTACCGCGACGTCAGGCAAGAGCAGTGGGAGAGCGCTCAGTGGCAGCGGGCGCACACGGTCAAGAACCTCAAGGAGCTGAAGGAGGCATTGGGGGAGCACTTGACCGACGAGTTGGCGGCGGACATCCATCGTGACATGGCGGAGCGGGCAACGATGTCCATGCTCATCCCGCCCCAGATGATCAACACCATGAACGAGCGCGACCTCTACGCCGATCCGGTCAGGCGGTACATGGCTCCGGCGTTCTCCGATCGTGAGGTCGAGTGGCCCAGCCACCCCTACGCGTCGCGGGACAGCCTGCACGAAGCGGACATGTGGGCGGTTGAGGGCCTGACGCATCGCTATCCGACGAAGGTGCTCGCGGAAATCCTTCCCACGTGTCCGCAGTACTGCGGCCACTGCACGCGCATGGACCTGGTCGGAACCAGCACGCCGACCATCGCGAAGTACAAGTTCGAGATGAAGCCGGACGCCCGGCTGGAGAAGATGCTCGAGTATCTCCGAGCAACGCCGTCGGTTCGTGACGTCGTCGTGTCGGGCGGCGACGTGGCGAACATGCCGATGAGGCGGCTGGAGGAGTTCGTCTCTTCACTGATGGACATCCCGAACATCCGGGACATCCGGCTCGCCACCAAGGCGCTGATGGGCCTTCCACAGCACTTCCTTCAGAGCGAGGTTCTGGAGGGGATGGAGCGCCTCGGCGCGAAGGCGCGGGAACGGGGGGTCGACATCGCCGTTCACACACACGTGAATCACGCCAACCAGCTGACGCCACTGGTTGCAAAGGCGGCGCGGTCATTTTTCGACTTCGGTTTCCGAGACGTGCGCAACCAGGGAGTGCTGCTCCGAGGAGTGAACACGACACCGAATGATCTTCTGGAGCTCTGCTTCACGCTCCTGGATCAGTGCCGAATCATGCCGTACTACTTCTACATGTGCGACATGATCCCGAACGCCGAGCACTGGCGGGTCGCGGTGTGGGAGGCCCAGGAGCTGCAGCACGCCATCATGGGGTACCTCCCGGGGTTCGCCACGCCGCGGATCGTGTGCGACGTCCCCTTCGTCGGAAAGCGGTGGGTCCACCAGGTTGAGGAGTACGACCGCGACCACGGGATCTCGTACTGGACGAAGAACTACCGGACCGGCATCGAGGACGATGAGACCGAGCTGACCCGCCGCTACCCCTACTACGACCCCATCTACACGCTCTCCGAATCGGGTCAACAGTGGTGGCGCGAGCGCACGGAGGGACTCGTCGCGGCGCGATGAGAGGCGCCGAGTTCGAGGTCGATACCAAGGGGCGGCTCGTCACCGACATCACGGATGAGGTTCGCCAGTTCGCCGAGGACGACGGACGTGACGGGCTGGCTCACGTCTTCCTCCCGCACGCCACAGCGGGCCTCGCACTCATGGAAACGGGGTCAGGATCGGATGAGGACCTGGTCGAGGTCATCGACCAGCTGCTTCCGAGGGACGATCGGTACCGCCACCGTCATGGTTCGAAGGGTCACGGTGCGGACCACCTTCTCCCGGCGTTCATGAGCCCGTCGTTGGTTCTGCCGGTCGACGGCGGCCACCTTGTCCTCGGAACCTGGCAGAGCGTCGTGGTCGTCGACCCCAACCGCGAAAACAACCGCCGAACCGTTCGCCTCACGCTCCTGGAAGGCTGAGCGCAACGGGACCTGCCTGAGGATCGATTTGGAACTCGAGGGGGAGCTTCTCCAACGACCGTTCTGCATCAGCCTTTGAGCACCCCTAAAAGTCCGGAAGGACCACCGTATTCTCGGAAGAAGCTCTCCCCGAGTCCGCTTCGCATTCCCGGGCACGAGAGCGATCAGTAGTGCATCCAGCCAGAATGAGAGGCACGACCAAACAGACGAAGGCCCAGCCGCGAACGGCATGCCTCCTTGTGGAATGATTCGGCATCGAACTCAACCGTCCGGGCCAGTGAATGAGAAAAATGTAGCGTGAAAACTCTCTATCGCGCGTCGAGCGTCTACACCCTGGGCCACCCGGCCATGGGGGAGTGGCTGCTGGTCGATGAGCGGCATGTCGAGCGAGTCGGGAGCGGCGCTCCTCCCCATGCCGACCGCGTGGTCGAACTTCCCGGCGCCACAATCATCCCCGGCTTCATCGACACACACGTCCATCTCACGGGCACAGGACTTTCTGCGGTCGGTATTCCCCTCGAACGGGCGCGCTCAGCCGACGAACTGCTGGGCCTGGTCGCCGAGGAGGTCACGCACAACCCGACACGCATATTTGCGCAGGGATTCGACGAGAGCCACTGGGAGAAGCCGGATCTCCCGACCTTGAATCAGCTCGACGACATCGCCGACGTTCCCATCGTCCTGGTCCGCGCGGACGGCCACATCTCACTGGCCAACACCGCGGCGCTGAAGGAATCGCGGGCTCAGGAGGAGCGGGGCGTTCAAGTCGGCGCCGATGGAACGCCCACCGGCGTGGTCGCCCAGGAGGCCAACAGCCGCCTCCAGCACTGGTTCCACGCAAACCTCAGTCCACATGAGCTTCGCGAGTTGCAGCTCGAAGCCGCGGGTCTTGCAGCGTCGCGGGGCGTCACGTGCGTTCACGAGATGGCGATCCCAGCGTGGAGCGGCCACGGCGACATCGAAGCGCTCTTGGACCACCGATCTCAGCTACCGGTCGATGTGGTGCCCTACGTCGCCGACATGGACATCCCATTCGTCATCGACGCGGGGCTGGAGTGCATCGGCGGGGACTTTTTCCTGGACGGCTCCCTCGGAGCCCGGACGGCTGCTGTGTCCGAGCCGTACGCCGATGTGGCGGGAACCGGAGTTCTGTATCGCGACGAGGACGAACTGGCGGAGTTCTTTCATAACGCCCATCTCGGGGGACTGCAGGTCGGAGTTCACGCGATTGGGGACGCCGCGATCGAACAAGCCATCCGCGTTTGGGAACGCGTGTATCGAACGCTCGACTCCAGGCAGCGCCGGCATTTCCGGGCTCGGAGGCATCGAATCGAGCACTTCGAAATGCCGAGCTCGAACCAGATCGAACGCGCCGCAGCGCTCGGGCTGGCGATCTCCGTGCAGCCCGCGTTCGACGCGGAATGGGGATCAGCAGGGGCGCTGTACGACCGCCGGCTCGGCTGGGATCGAGCGTCTCGCATGAACCCCTTCGCAACGCTTCTCGGCCGTGGCGTGGAAGTCGGCGCCGGGTCCGATTCGCCCATCACTCCGCTCGATCCCATGTACGCGATTTGGGCGCTCGAGACCCACCACGACGCGGTCCAGCGGATGACTCGAGAGCAGGCCATTCGGCTGTGCACCATCGGGAGTGCCCGGCTCGCGCACCTCGACGACAAGAAGGGGGAGCTTCAACCGGGCGCGCAGGCCGACTTCGCGGCCTACGACGTGGACCCACTGACCGAACCGGATATTCGGGACCTGCGGCCGATCCTGACGGTTTCACGCGGCCGTGACGTTTACGCCGCGTAATTACCTACGAAGCGATGAGCTCCAGGCGGCTCCCGCGCGGCGATTTCTGAACCGAGATCCGGGGGAACTGCTCTGCCAACTCCGGAACATGGGTGATGACCCCGACGAGTCGACCATCGCCCGCGAGCTGCTCGATGGCTCCAACCACAGTTCTGAGCGTTTCCTGGTCAAGCGTCCCGAAGCCCTCGTCGAGAAACAGGCTGTCCAGCGAGGCGCGATCGGTCACGGCGAGCGACCGCACCTGATTTGCCAAAGCGAGAGCGAGGGCCAGCGAGGCGAGGAACGTCTCGCCGCCCGAGAGTGTTCGGACGCTCCGCTCCTCATCGCCGTTCCACGTGTCCACCACGAAGAACTCGTCATCGCGGAATGCCATCCGGTAGCGGCCCTCCGAGAGCCCGGCCAGCCGTTCGGACCCGGCCGCCGCCAGCGTCTGGAGCGCCTCCGCCTGAAGAAAGGCGATGAGGTGATCGGCGCGGAGCTCGTTCGCCAAGGTCTTGAACAGTCGAGCTCGATCCTCAAGGTTCGCGACCCCCTTACTGAGCTCTTCCTTCCGCTTGAGCCGATCGGCCAGGTCACCGGCTCGCTGCTTCGCCGTCGCGACGTCGGCGGTGGCCTTCCTGCACGCCGCGTTCACTGACGCCGCCAGGACTTTGAGGTCCGCCTCGGGTTCGACCAGGCCGGCGACCCTGGCGTTGGCTTCGGCGAGAAGACGACGTTCGTCGCCGGAGCGCTCTTCTGCCCGTTTTCGGAGCTCATCCGCCAGATCGTGGAACGTCCGGCTCAGGTCAGACGCGAATTCCTGAAGGCGCCGAACGCCTGCGGAGGGCGAAAGCCTCGGGAACGCGAGTCGGCTGTCGGGATGACCCAAGGCGCGCGCAGCACGGCGAAGAAGCTCGCCGCGATCAACGACCAAACGCTCGCGCAGCCGCTCGACCTGCGCCGCGGCGCGATCTCGCTCCTGCTCTGCCCGGAGCAGCGCTTCCGTCGCGTGGCCGACCTCCTCCGTTGCCTGCCGTTCGCGAACCTCCAGATCTCGAAGTTGGGCAAGACGGGCGTCGATAGCCGAGACCGGATCGTCGGGAAGTGGCTCACCCAAAACTGCAGCGAGGCCCCGTTGTGCGACCTTCACCTTCGACTTCATCTCTTGGACCTCCTCGCGGAGTCGCTGTTGCTCGGCGAGGTTCGCCTGGAGCTCTCGGTCGGCCTCGTCGTGGCGGCGTTCGGCCTCGCGAAGCGCTGTTGCGGCCTTTCGAGCAGCAACCTTTACGCGCTCGAGCGCCCTGGTGGCGGATCGA
>DATABA010000127.1:0-4856 GCA_036259835.1 Actinomycetota bacterium | reverse complement strand
CGTTCCCGCCGGGGCGGAAATTCGCGGTTGGGAAGGTCCAGTCGAAGGAGGAGGAACTGCGCGAGGTCTTTGCGGAGGTCTTCGGCGTCTCACCTCGCATCGTGTGCGCCGCGCGGGACGACGTTCCCGGTCTCGTCCTGGCCGAAGAGGATGAGCCGCCTGCCACCAGAGAGGCCGCCGTGGCGCGGCTCAAGGCCGAGCTCGGAGCCGAGGTGGAGGAGTAGGTGTTCGAAGGTCCGATCCAGGACCTCATCGACGAGCTTTCGCGGCTTCCCGGAATCGGTCCCAAGTCCGCGCAGCGGTTGGCCTTCCATCTGGTGAAGGTCTCGCCGCAGGAAGCGCACCGCCTCGCGGAGACGATCGTCGCGGCGAAGGAGCGGGTTCGGTTCTGCAAGGAGTGCTTCAGCCTCGCCGAAGGCGACCTCTGCCGAATCTGCCGCGACCCGAGCCGTGATCCGTCGGTCATTTGCGTCGTCGAGGAGTCGAAGGACCAGGCCGCAATCGAGAAGGCCGGTGTGATCAAGGGTCGGTACCACGTGCTGGGTGGAGCTATCTCGCCGCTCGACGGGATCGGCCCCGACGACCTAAGGGTTCAGGAGCTACTGGACCGCGTTCATCGAAACGGCGTCCACGAAGTGATCCTCGCCACGAACCCGAACCTGGAAGGAAATGCCACCGCGATGTACGTGGCGGGGCTGCTCAAGGCGGCCGGCGTTCGGGTCACTCGGCTGGCCAGCGGGCTGCCGGTGGGCGGCGACCTCGAGTACGCCGACGAGGTAACACTGGGTCAGGCCCTCGAAGGCCGCCGCGATATGTGATCAGTCGGAACGGGAGTTCGCCATCCGGGCGAATCCCTCGAGGACGAGCGCCCAACCTCCTTCGCTCGCGTAACTCCCGCGCGCTTCGTCCGCCTGGGGGCCGTGGATCTCCCATCTGCCGTGCTCGAGTTCCACCACGGTCGTCTCGCCTTGAGGCGTAAAGCACACTGCGACGTGGGTCGGACCAGGGGCCGTGGGATTGACCTGCCAATCGAACTCGAGTCGGTTCGGCGGATCCCACAGGGTGACCGTTCCCCAATACCCTTCCTGACCGCCGCGGTTCAGCTCGTAGATCCGCCCACCGACGCGGGGTTCCAGAACAGCCGACTCGGCGTTCTCTTCACCCATGGAGTGCGTTCGGAGCGGCCACCACTCGCCGAACCGCTGCGTGAACACCCGAAAGGCCTGCTCCTGCGAGCAGTTGACCGTTACCGACTTGACGATCGGCGCGATCGTTGCCTGTTCCATCCCCTTCTCCCTCCTTGGTCCGCCTCGGCCAGGCGCTTGAAGTTGGCGAGCGCCTGATCCCATAGCCCGTCGATGTAGTTACGGAGGTCGGCCAACCCTTTCGGATCGACCTCGTAGAGGCGGCGTGTGCCCACCTGCCGGTCCCGCACCAATCCCGCCGCTTTCAGGGTGCGAAGGTGCTGCGAGACGGCCGGCCGGCTCACCGGAAGGCCGCGGGCGATCTCACCGACCGGCCGGGGGCCGTCTCGAAGGCGCTCGAGCACGGCCCTCCTGGTCGCATCCCCCAAAGCATCCATCGCAGAATCGTAAGTTCTCACTTACGGTAAGTCTAGACTTACTAATGATCAGCTGTCAAGGTCGCGCCGGGAAGCCGATGTTTCCGCTCAGGTGTGAGGGGCTCGAAGCACCCCGGACGCTGCCGCAGAACCAAGAAGGATTAATGCACCGCCTGCCAAGAGGCCGACCTGATTTCCGTCGAGGGTCACGAGTCCCGTGAGGCGGCCCACCGAATGGGCCAGCGCTCCGATTCCGAGCGCCCCTACTCCCAGCCCGAGCCGAAAGAGCATTTGGACGCCACCCATCATTCGCCCGCGAAGGCCTTCTTCGGCGGTCTCCTGCGCCATCGTCAGCGCGACGACGACCGCGACTGAGAAGACCATTCCAAAGATCACCGCAGCGATGAACGCAAGCCACAGAATCGGCACCAGCGCCATGAAAAGAAGAACTCCGCCACACGCAGCGACAGCGGCGACGAACACCCCGGCCCGCCCCCGGTTTCGGATGAGCGTTCGGACCGCCAGGAGTCCGACCCCCATCCCCAGGCCCCAGAGCGCCGCCAACCACCCGAACGCCACGTCGTTGCCTCCGAGCGTCTGGCGCACGTAGCCAATGCCGACGGCGAAGAGGACGCCGCCCCCGAACATCGAAACGATCAAGCCGTATGCGAGAGACCGAAGAGTTGGTTCACGCACGACATATCGGAAGCCCTCGACCGTGTCGCGGAACAGCTCGACCCGCTGGGGCCGGCGCTGCCGGTCCAGTTGCAGCGTCGCGATCATCGCGGCCGAGAAGAGGAACGTCGCCGAGTCAAAGAGGAATGCAAACGCCAGGGGGCGGTCACTGAAGACGTCGACGAACGGCACCCAACTCGGAAGGTTCGACCCGAGAAGACGAAGGCCTCCGAACAGGGCAGCGGCAATTGGAATGGAGCCGTAGGACGACGCGAGGATGAGCCCGTTCGCTTGTTCACGCGAGCCCTCAGGGACGAGGTCGGGGACGCTCGAGTCTCGGGCCGGCAGGAAGAACAACGAGATGCATTCGTGGACGAACGCGATCACGTACAGCAGCGCGATATTTGCAAACGGCACGACCGCGATGAGGGCGGCTCGGGCGAGGTCGCAAGCGACCATGATGGAGCGGCGGGACCATCGGTCGGCGACCACTCCGCCGACCGGCGCCGCGAAGATCGGCGGAACGAGCCGCAAGACGAGCACCAAGCCGACTGCGGTTTGATTTCCGCCTGATAAGGCGAACGCCGCGGCAATGAACGCTAGCGTCGCCACCCAGTCGCCAAGTGACGAGACGGCCTGGCCGATCAGGAGTCTTCGAAAGCCGGTCGAACGAAGGGCTGCCCCGAAAGGCATGGAAGTACTGTACGGCCGTGGTTGCGGTCGTTACGGACAGCGCATCGAACATCCCGGTGGAGTTGACGGCCAAGCTCGGCATCACCGTTGTGCCGCTTTATGTGCGGCTCGGAGATGACGTGTACCGCGATGGGGTCGACCTGCGTCCAGGAGAGTTTTACCGGCGTCTGGCTGAAAGCACCGAGGATGCATCCACTTCGGCGTCGTCTCCGAGCGACTTCCTCGAGGCGTTCGAACGAACCGCCCAGTCGGAGATCGTCTGCGTCACCGTGGCCGAAGGGATGAGCTCCAACCATGAACACGCTCGTCTGGCCGCGGAACAGTTCTCGGGTCGAGTCGAGGTCGTCGATTCGAAAAGCGCGTCGATGGGAGAAGGGTTCGTCGCGGTCGAAGCGGCACGTGTCGCGGCAGCGAATGCGTCGTTCGAAGATGTCGTCGCTCGGGCTCGTACCGTCTCCGGGAACGTGAGCTTCATCGCGATGGTGGATACGTTCGAATACCTGAAGCGGTCCGGGCGTGTCACGAAACTCCAGGCCTACGCGGCGACCATGCTCGACATCAAGCCGGTGTTCGCGTTTCGGGACGGGAGCGCCGTCCCGGTAGCGCGAGGTCGCACCCGCCGCAAAGCGCTCGCTCGAATCGTTGATGAGGCGTTACGCGAAATCGGGCATCGATCTGCGCACGTCGCGGTCGTCCACGCCGCTGCCGAGGACGAAGCCCGAGACCTCTTGGATCGGATAGGGGCAGCCGCCAACGTGACCGAAGGTCTCGTGACCGAAGTGACCCCGGTCGTGGGCGTCCATGTCGGTCCCGGCCTGGTCGGGACTGCGTTCTTTCGCGACTGACGGCCTCGGCGCTCAGGCCTCGTCTACGGATACCACCGGGAGGATGCGGGAGTGGGTCCGGCCGACCAGGCCTGTCTTCAGCAATGCCTCCTCGATAACGTGAGAGCTCGCCGCATCGACCAGGATGAAGAACTCATGCGCTGCACGGTTGATCCACCACCCCTGAAACGTGACCCCGTTGTCGGGCGACGATTTCCTGAACTGATCGATACCGGCGGTGAGGAGTCTGTCCTCTTCCTCACCCCTGAACGCGCAACTTTCTGGGTTGTGCGTGTTCACGATCATGTGGAGCATTGACTAACCCCCCTCTCTCCTCGACGGCGTCGAGCGCCGGCCGCAATGGACGAATCGTACGTCCCTGGTGTCCGAAAGGGCAGTTGAGTACAATCCGGCTGGCGATTTCCCTCGCCTGACCTTCGACCCGGTGCTCACGCCACCGGCTCCGAGGAGGCAAAGGGGACCTCGAGTCCTCGGGAAGCCGGTTGTCGGGGCCCTTTTCCGGCGGGCCGCGGGAGCGTGAGTCTCGTCGCCGCGCCGTTGAAAAAGGAGCACGCGATGACCAAGCAGAAATCCTTCAAGGACCGGGTCCGGTCGCGCATGGAAAAGACCGGCGAAAGCTACACGGCCGCGCGCCGGCAACTCGTCGAAAAAGCCGAAGCCGAAGCACGCAAACGCCGAACTCCGAAAACGGTTTCGGGAATTCGCACGCGTGCCCGTGACGTCCGCGGGAACACTGGCCGTACCTACGAGGAGTGGTTCAAGGCTCTCGACAAGTGGGGAGCGAAGGAGAAGAAACACGGCGAGATCGCCCGTTGGCTCATGGAGGGACACCAGGTCGACGGGTGGTGGGCCCAGTCGATCACCGGCGCGTATGAGCAGGACCGCGGTATTCGAGCTCCGGGCCAGATGGCGGACGGGACGTACACCGCCAACGCGAGCAAGACCGTGAACGTCTCCGTGGAGAAGCTGTTTGAAGCGTTCCAGAAAGAACGCATAAGGGAGCGGTGGCTAGGCGACGTCGACCTGACGATCCGAACGACACGGCCCGGCAAGTCGCTGACCGCGGTATGGGCTGACGGTGG
>DATABA010000126.1:0-6731 GCA_036259835.1 Actinomycetota bacterium | reverse complement strand
CGAGCACGCGCTGCCGGCGAGTAGCGCCGGTTGCCATGTGAACGGCCTCGACCAGGGCGGTTGGCCCGTCGTAGAGCGACGCGTTCGAGACATCGAGACCCGTGAGCTCGCAAATCATGGACTGGTACTCGAACAAGGCCTGGAGAACGCCCTGCGAGAGCTCCGGCTGGTATGGCGTGTACGACGTGTACAGCTCTGATCGCCCGGCCAGCGCCCACACCATCGCCGGGACGTAATGGTCGTACGCTCCCCCGCCGGCGAAGCAGACCACGTCGTCGGCGTTTCGGTTGCGGGCCCCCAGGCTGCGAAGGTCGTCCACCAACTCCATTTCGGACACGCCGTCGGGCAGGTCCAACGGGCGGTCCAGCCGGACGTTTGCGGGCAGATGGGCGAACAGGTCGTCCAGAGAGGAGAGTCCGCATGCCGCGAGCATCTCCCGAACGTCTTCGTCGGTATGTGGGGCGAATCGCACGGACGAAGTTTACAGGCGAGGCATCGGCGCCCTGCTTCGACGCCTCACCGCTTGTACGGCGCCGTTATCCCGCGTCCTTCGGCCGTCCATCCTTCAGGCCGTACTTCGTGACCAGGGAGAGGTAATCGCGCTGGTAGAAGATCTTGCAATTGATGTCTGGATACAGCTCTCGAAGCCGGCGCACCTTCCGATTCTTTTTTGTCACCAATTTTTGGTTGAGCGTGGTGATCTCGATGTACAGGTCATACGCGGGCAAATAGAAATCGGGTGTAAAGCGCTTGATGACGTTCCCGTCCTTGTCCCACTCCAGGTCGAAGGACCTCGGCTCGTATTGCCATTCGATTTGGTAGAAGTCCAGGAGTTGAGCGAACTGGCGCTCGCTCCTGTGGGCGAAGGTGACGGTGTCGCTTGGGCGGCTCTCGGTGACAGCGGCTTCGGGGGCTGTCACGCCCCTCCGGCCCGAGCCACGCGGGGACGCGCCTCTCTTTTCGGCTTCAGGGAGCTGGACAGGTCGTCCCACACCTTGTCCAGCGCGATGGCGAACACGCCCTGTCCCCTCTTCACCAGGTCGATGATCTCGTCCTCGGATTCGCACGCATAGATTCGAGCACCATCCGACATGAGCGTCACGCTGGCAGGCTCGGTTCCAAGATGTTGCCGCAGGTAGACGACCGCCTTGCGGACGTTCTGGAGCGAAACCCCGGCGTCCAAAAGCTTCTTGATCACCTTGAGCTGGACCAGGTCCCGGAAGGAGTAGAGCCGCTGCGTACCGGAGCCGCCCGCCTCACGAACGCTGGGGTTCACCAGTCCGGTACGAGCCCAGTAGTCCAGTTGGCGATACGTGATCCCGACCAGCTTGCAGACCTCGGGAACTCGATACCCGTCCGATTCCGCCATTCACAGCTCCGTAATTACGAGGGCGTAAGGAAGGCTACCACGGGCGGTTCTTCTGTCAATGATTCGGGCAACTCCAGCCCCCCGGAAGCCATTCGTTGTGGAGTTGTGCCGAACCCGTGGAGAACCGCCGACGTTGTGTCCCGCGGCCTTGCACCCACCGGTCGACGGGCCGAGGATCGCCCCATGAGAAGCGGTCCACGAATGGTTTTGGCACTCGGTTTGGCCGGTGCGGCGTGGCTCGGTTCCATCGGGGTGTCCTACGCGCTCAACCCCAACACGTTCAGCGTCCCGCCCGAGCCGGTGGGGTGGTGGCTCGCCACCCTGGCGTTCATCGGCGGCGTCGCCCTGGCGGTTACGGCCTTCTGGCAGTGGCGCGCGCAGGGCTTCGTGCACCTGTTCTTCGTGGTGGTGCTGGCGGTTCTGTCGGCGGTTTGGATTGCGGCCAGCGTCCTCGGGATTCTGGTGACTCGCTCGGGCGCCCCGCGCATCCCGATCGCGCTGCACTGGGTCGGCTTGACGGTCAGCGCGTCCTTGTTCTTCCTTGCGCTGGCCGAGGCTACGCGAAGTCTTCTGGGGTTACCTGGTCGAGAAACTCCCGAAACTTCTCAACTTCCTGCTCCTCGTCATCCCGAATGACGATGGAGGCTTCGGTCAGCACGTCCTCGCTCGCGTAGATCGGAACGTTGACCCGCACGGCCAGGGCAATGGCGTCGCTGGGCCGCGAGGAGATCTCGTACCTGGTCCCATTCAGGGACATCTGGATCACGGCGTAGAACGTTCCTTCCTTCAGCTCCGTGATGACGATTCGCTCCACGTGCACGCCGACCTCATCCAGGACGTTCTTCATGAGGTCGTGGGTCATGGGACGAGCCGTGACGATTCCCTGAAGCGCGAAGGCGATCGCCGTCGCCTCCATGGCTCCGATCCAGATTGGAAGGTAACGCTCGCCCTCACGTTCTCGTAACAACACGATGGGCTGGTTCGTCGGAAGTTCGACCCGCACGCCGACGAGGTTGAGTTCGATCATGGGCTTACCTCAATGTACCGAGCGGCCCAGAGTCAGGCAACCGAACACCGGGCGAACACCCACTCAGGAGTCCGAGACGCCGGGGAGGAACGGCAGGAGGGCATCGGGGTTCTCTTCCAGCCGCGCCTGGTTCTCGACGGCGAGGATGAGCGGGAGGTTCCGGTAGCGCTCCCCCACGTCCAGGCCGTATCCAACGACGAAGGTGTCCGGGCACTCGAACCCGCGGTACTTGATGTCCACCAAAGGGATTCGCCGCGCGCTCTTGTCCAGCAGCGTACAGACCTCCAGGGACTTCGGTTGCCGCGCCCACAGCGCCGTCATCAGGTACGACAGCGTGAGGCCGGTGTCGATGATGTCCTCCACCAGCAGGACATCCTCTCCGCCGATGTCCTGATCAAGGTCTTTCAGTATGCGGACCACTCCTCCGGTCTCCTCGGAGTGCATCCCGTACGAGGAAATCGACATGAAATCGATTCGGACCGGCAGGTCGATCTGCCTGAACAGGTCCGCCAAAAAGACGAACGCGCCCTTCAGAACCGAGACCAGGACCGGCGAACGCCCCGCGTAATCACGGGTGATTTCACGCCCCAGCTCCTGGATTCGCCGACGGATTTGCTCCTCGGAGAAAAGGACGGTCGCGACGTCCGACACGTGGCGGATTATAGGAACGCTTCGACCACCGACCGCCCAAGCTCCTCCAGAAGCCGCAGGATCGGCCGAAGCCGCGCGGGACCGAGCGCGGGGAGCGACACCTCCTCGAACACGGCCTGCCCCGACACTGCTGGGATCGAACCGAGCACGCGGCCACGAAGGACCACCAACTCCTTCCCCACGACCTCTCCGGCTGCAATCGGAAGACGGAGGCGGGGCTTCTTCTTCAACCGAAACACCAGGGATTCCCTCGCTCGGGTCGGAACGAGACGAACCAGGTCGGCCCCGGCCACCACCGGAACCTGACGGTTGCGAACGCGAAGCTCTCCCAGCCGCTGGCCCGTCCTCAGTAGCTGAACCTGGCGGAATCCGGCGAATCCATAGTTCAGCAGCGCCGCCGCGTCGTTGAATGCGTTCTCCGGAGCACCCAGGACCACGGCCACGAAGCTTCTGCCGCCTCGCGTGGCCGCGGCGACGAGGCAATAGTCCGCCGCGGTCGTGTAACCGGACTTTCCCCCGATGGCCCCTCGGTAGAGCCACAGCAGGACGTTGCGATTCTGGATGCGCCGCGATCCCGGACCCGGGGCGGGGACGCGGTGGAATTTCGTGCCGACGATTTCGCGGAACCGCGGATTGGCGAAAGCCCGGCGGGCCAGGTTGGTGAGGTCGAGCGCCGTCGAATACCCCCGGTCATCCAGTCCCGTCGAGCTGAGGAACCTGGTGTCGTCGAGCCCGAGGCGGTCGGCACGCCGGTTCATCAGCTTGATGAATCTCGTCGGGGAACCCCCGACGTGATCGGCCAGCGCCACCGCCGCATCGTTCGAGGACTGCAACAGGAGCGCGTAGAGCAGCTCGTTCACCCGGATGCGTTCCCCCACCCTGAGGCCGAGCCGGGAGCCCGTCTGGGCCGCCGCCTCGGGCCCGACTCTGACCGTTTCCGACGGGCGGGCCAGCTGAAGCGTCAGCACTGCCGTCATGAGCTTCGTGAGGCTGGCGATCGGGCGGCGGTCCTCGCCGTTCTTTCGGTACAGGACCTGACCGGTGGTGAGATCGGCCAGCGCGACGGCCCGGGCCGATACCTTCGGCGGTTTGGGTGAGGGCCTGGGGGTCTCCAGAACCGTCGGGAACGGTGAAGGGGACCCGAACGGTGGAACGGGAGTCGGCGGCGGCGTCTCCTGCGCCAGCGCGGTCGAACCGAGCGTCGGAACGAACAGGGCGACAGCGACCGCGGCCGCACCGAAGCGACGCTGCATCGGTATGACTATGCCTGGAGGTACTGGCGAAGGTTCGAAGTGAGCAACGCCTGCTTCAGTTTCCGGGACAGCGCCGTGAGGTCGGCGAGGTTCTCGACGGCGGTGCGGCGCGAATCCGGATTCTTCTGACGAAGCATCGGCATGACGAGTTGCTCGAAGAAGGTCGCCTCCCGCTCCTCGAAGTGGCGGTACATGGCGAGGTGCCTCGGCTCGATCCCGTACTTGAAGAAGTCCTTGACGATCGAAACGACCAGGAAGTCGTCGCCGTCGTAGTACCGGTTGCCGTCGAAGCCGTGAGAACAGACGATCCCAAATGACTCGAGCTCCTGGATCCGGGAGGGATCGACGCCCGTGGCCGCGGCCAGCTCGTCGACCGTCATCTGGACGCCGGTGGCGGGCGGGGCAAGCCCATCTTCCCGTTCTTCCGGAGACGCCTTCTTTCGGGCCCGTGGCGCGTCGTCGGACTTCTGGTCCAGGCGTTCCTTGATGACCTTCAGTGGGAGGTACTCGTCACGCTGCAGCCGAAGCACCATGCGGAGCCGCTCGACGTCCTCGTTGTAGAACTTCCGGTAGCCCGATGGCGTGCGCTCCGGGTCGAGCAGTCCTTCCCCTTCGAGGAATCGAATTTTCGAAATCGTGATATCCGGGAACTCCGCCTTGAGAGCAACGAGCACTTCACCAATCGACATGTAGTTTCGAGTGGCCATCAGTCCCCCGCGTAGAACGTCAACTTGAACCTTCCGATCTGGAGCTCGTCCCCGTTCGCCAACTGCGTTTCGTCGACCCGCTGACGATTTACGTACGTCCCGTTCAGGCTTCCCACGTCGTGGACGAAGAACTTGCCGTCGCGCCGCCGGAACTCGGCGTGCCGCCGTGAGACCGTCACGTCATCCAGGAAGATGTCGCTTTCGGGATGGCGCCCCGTGGTGGTGACGTCCTTGTCGATCAGGAACTTCGACCCCGCGTTTGGCCCCCGCTGGACGACCAGAAGCGCCTGACCACGCTCGAGCTCGCCCTGCTGAAGGGGCCGTTCTCCGGTGTCGTCCTCGACCTCCGTCGGCGTGAAGCGAATGGTGGTGTCTTCCTGGAGGGCGTTGCCACAGTTCGCGCAGAACCGGGCGTTCTCGGGATTCTCATTTCCGCACCTGCTGCAACGCACCGTCGGTCTCCCTGCGGCCCGGCCCTCCGGGGGCGTCAAGAATTGTCGAGTTCCGCAGAACTGTCAAGGTGGGGTCCAGCGTCCACCTCGACGACGGGTCGAGACTATTCGGAGTCCGCCGACCCCTTCTCCGCTACCTCGCGATAGGCGGACGCGGTGAGCAATCGCTCGAGCTCGGAGGCATCGCTCGCCTCGATGGCGACCATCCACCCGTCCCCGTACGGGTCCCGATTCACGAGTTCCGGCGAGTCCACCAGGGCGTCGTTTCGGGCGGTCACCGTACCCGTGACGGGGGCATAGACGTCCGACACTGACTTGGTGGACTCGACCTCCCCGAACGGCTCGCCGGCCCGAACCTCCGTCCCCACCTCCGGGATGTCCACGTAGACCACGTCGCCGAGCGCGTCCTGTGCGAAGTCGGTGATCCCCACCCACACGCTGTTCCCGTCGAGGCGAGCCCATTCGTGTTGCTCGGTGTATTTCAGATCGTCGGGGTAGTTCATCGTTCCTCCTCCGTACCGGTCGTGACTGGGGTCAGCTGTTCAGGTCCGCGTCACGGAATGAGGGCGAAGGGATCGGGTGCTGCCCCCACCTGCCTGACCGCGTGCTCCCGCACCTCCTGGGCGGAGCGAGCTCGACCCTTGCGCTGCCCGCCGGCCAACTGCTGTTCCAGAAGCGACTTCACCTTGTGGCCGCACCGTGGGCAGCTTCCGAGCTTTGAACCCGCCGGCGCTATCCCCCGCTCGCCGCAGTTGGGGCAGCCCCATAGATGCTTGCGGCCCGAGAGCTTGCCCCGTTTCGCCTTCGGCTCACCCTCCACCTCGACGATGTCCAGCGCGAAGTCGACAACCGGTGCATTCGAAATGGACGTGCCCACTCCATACGAATCCGCGTAGCGATTGAGCCCCAGAATCTTTTCCTCGTCGATCCCACCCGAGACGAAGATCTTCACGTCGGAGAATCCCCGTTCGTCGAGCTCCCATCGAACCTCTCTCAGGATCGCCGCGAAGTCTCCGCGCCGCGAGCTCGGCGTGTCCAATCTCACCGCGGCCAGCCGCGGCCCGAGCGCCTCCGCGGCCGCCAGCGCTCCGAACTTCTCGTCGCTGAAGGTGTCGACCAACGCGACGCGGGGAATGCGCGGATCCATGACGCGGTCGAACGCGCGCCATGCTCGTTCCTCACCCAGCATCAGCAAGACCGCGTGCGCCATGGTTCCGATGGGTTCGACCCCGATGACCTCGGCGCTCTTCACCGCGGCGACCCCGTCGCACC
>DATABA010000125.1:0-23762 GCA_036259835.1 Actinomycetota bacterium | reverse complement strand
CGGAAGCGAGGCCGGCGGTGGACCGTTCGAGGCGCTCGCTCGCCTCGCGGTGCGGCCTGGGCCGGGGCTGTGGACAACGGGGTTCTATCTGCCCCTCGTCGCCGCCATCGGCCTGCCGTTTGTCGCGGCGAACTATCGGTCGGATGCGGTCAGAGCCGCCGGCGTTGCAGTGGCATCGCTGTACCTTGCCTGGCTCTCTGGGCGTGGTTACCTCCCGACGCCGCTGTCGAACCCCGTGGCCTATCTAGGCCTTCTCGCGTTCGAGTACGTCTTCCTAGTCGCCTTGGCCCTGGCCTCGCTCGCTTCGAGCACGCGGACGATGAAGCGCCGGGGGGTCGTCGTCGGCATTCTCGGCGCCGTGATCGGTGTCGGACTGCTGGGACAAATGGCTCAGGCTGCACGCGGCCGGTGGACCGTCGGAGGACCGGAACGTATCCCTGCCGCCTATCCGATCGTCACGGATGAATCTGCGGACTCGTACCGTGTCCTCTGGGTTGGACGGATCCGCAGGAACAGCTTCCCCCCGCCGGGTGGTGCACCCGAGGGATCGATCCGTTCTTCGTCCGCATCCATTCACTACGCGGTAAGGGGGGCGGAAGGAGCGTCGGCGCTCGACATCGGCCGGGGGCCGATCGGTCCCGGATACGACTATCTCCGCACGGTGCTGGGAGAGATCGTCTCGGGCACCACCCGCCACGGTGGCGCGCTTCTCGCTCCCCTCAGCATTCGTTACGTGATTGCGGAGGAAGAGGGCCTCCCCGAGATCGTCATGCGGCGGCTGACGCGGCAAGTGGACATGGACGTCGTGCCGGCAGGTGGATTGCTGGTCATGCGGAACGCCAAGGTAGTTCCGATCTATTCGATTGTGAACGACGAGCGGTGGCGCCGAGCGGCGTTCTCCGATCGTCTTGAAGATCTCGCCCCGCTCCCGGCGCCCGGGGCGATCCCACTCGGACCCGCCGCATTGGACGCGGCCGAACCGACATCGCTCGTGTTCGTCGGGCAGCAGTTCGACCGACGATGGAACATGGCACGTTCGGACGGTGGGGATCCTGTCCCCGGGAGCCGGGCGTTTCACTGGGCCGTCGGATTCGAGGGCCGCCCGGCAAGCACGTCGGCAGTTCAATTCGACGGGCACGGCGAACGCAACGTCGAGATGGTCCTCTTGTCGGGCGTGTGGCTCGTCGCGCTCTGGCTCATCCGGAAGCCCCCTCGTGCGTGAGGCCTGGGGAGCCACCGGACGGCGGGCGGCGCGGTGGGCCCGGGCCCCCCGGCCGACGCCGAGGCTGCCGGCTCGAATGCTGGTGGTCGCCCTGGCGTTCGTCGTGGTCGGCGGGCTCGGTGTCTTTCTGGACCGGACCGTCGGTCGGAGCGCCAGCGACGCCGCTTCGTCGGGCGAGCTCACCTCGGGTGCCTGGTTCTGCCCCCACGGTGGTGGCTCGTCGTGGAGAGGATGGGTGATCGTGGGCAACCCCGGCGGGCGCCGCGTTTCGGTTCGGGCGACCACCTTCGGCGAGAGCGGAGTGCTCCAGGAGCAGTCCATCGCCGTTCCGCCCCGAACACAGGTGTACCGCACCGTCCCCGCCGATGAGACTGGGGCCGCCACCGAGATCGAGTTCTTCGGAGGCTGGGTCGGCGCGGCATTCGTGGTGAGCGCCGGCGGGGAAGAGGCCGGCGTCGCTGCGTCGGAGTGCCAGGGAGCCTCACGAGACGACTGGTTCGTCATGGACCAGCCCACCGGCCCTTCCGAGAGTGCATACACGGTTGTGATGAATCCCTTTTTTGGCCCTGCTGAGTTCGACGTGGTGATCCGAACCCCACGGCGAACTGTTCGTCCAAGCGTTCTCAGTCCATACGTGCTCGGTCCCCGTCGCTCCGTCGCTCTCAGGATCAACCGCTTCGCTCTGGAGGCTCCTGGGGAGGAGACCGTCACGGTCGAGATAAATCAGCGGATAGGCCGGGTGGTGGCCGGCTCACTCGGTGTCGTGCCGGACGGAATTCGGACGGAGGGCGGCGTGGGCACTCGAAAACGCTGGTTGATACCGGCCCGTGCGACGGAGCCGAGTACGCTGCTGCTCGTGAACCCGGCGTCCCTCCGAGCGGTCCTATCGGGGGTTGCGGAGGAGAAGGCAAGTGAGCAACCGTTGTTCGAGGGGAAACGGCTGCGCCTTCCGCCGGGTGCAGTCGCCGGGGAGGATCTGGGCGCCATCGACAAGGCGGCGCTGGTCCTTGAATCGACCAACGGCCGTGAGGTCGCGACTGGCGTGGTCGTGGAAGCAGAGAAAGGGGACAGCGCCGCCATTGGGGGAGTGCTTCGTCCCGAGGAAGGCTGGCTGGTGCTGCCCGGCACACCTCCGGAGGGCGGGAGGCAGCTGTTGATTCTTCAGAATCCGGCAAGAACGGAGGCGTCCGTCCGCGTATCGTTCATCGGGCCCGATGGACCGTTCGTTGGGCGCGAGGTAGGTTCAGTGCGGGTTCCTGGGGGAAGAACCGTGGAGATGGAGATTCCGGCCGGCCCAGAGGGAAACCCGCTCACGGCAGTGGTGGAAGCCGAGCGTGGAACCGTTGTCGCAGCACAGACCTCATATTCGGGAGACGATTTGGGCTACGCCTCGAGCGTGGGCCTGCCGATGAGGGAAGAGGAGTAGGCCAGTGACCGACGAAGTCGCCGAACCGGCCAAGGACCTCGACGCCATGGAGGACGAGACGGAGAACCAGGACGACGACGGCGAGCGTTTCGCCACGAAACGCCGGAGACCGCTGCTGTTCAGCCTGGCCATCGGCCTGGCTCTCGTGCTGCTCTCGACCGGTTGCGCCGCCTTTGCCGGGTACCGCTACGAAAAGGCGCGTTCGGGACTGCTCCTGCCCGGCGTCTTCGTGTCCGGCATCGACATCGGGGGGATGACCCGTGCGGAGGCCGAGCGAGTACTCGCCCCGAGACTGTCGTCGGTTCTCGACCGCAAGCTTCGGATTCGCGCCGGAGGGGTGAAGTGGGTCCGAACCGCGCGGCAGCTGGGCGTCCGGGCGAGCGTGGATCGAGCGCTCGACCGAGCGATCGGCATGTCGAATCGGTTGGGATGGACCTCGCGGCTCTTCCATCGTCTCCTCGACCGGCCCGTCGGCGAAGAGTTCGACATGGCGGTGTCCCTGAAGGATTCTGCGGTCGAAGGTTTCGTCAACAACGCGGCCGAGCGAGTGTTCAAACGTCCGACGAACGCGTTCCTCGACGTCCAGGACGGACAGGTCGTGAAGCGCGGATCCGCTCCCGGGAGAGAACTGCTCACCGGACCGGCCCGAAAGGCCATCCTCCGTGCGCTCGAGGGCGGCCGGTCGTCCGTGAAGCTGCGCTTCCGCGAGATCGCTCCGGCCGTGACGGAGGCGAACCTCGGGGACACCATCATCGTTCGTCTGTCGGAGAACCGGCTGTACCTGTACGACGGGCTGAAGCTCGCGAGGACGTACCGGGTGGCGACGGGCAGTCCCGAGTTCCCCACTCCGCAGGGACGTTTTTCCGTCATCAACAAGCGGATCAATCCGACGTGGGTCAACCCGGCCAAGGACACGTGGGGTAAGGACCTGCCCGATCGCATTCCGCCTGGACCGGACAACCCGCTCGGCACACGCTCCCTCGACCTGAGTGCACCGGGGATCCGCATCCACGGCACACCCAGTTCCGGTTCGATCGGCCAGTATGCCTCGCATGGGTGCATTCGAATGTTCATCTCGGACTCCGAAGCGCTCTTCCCGTTGATCGAGATCGGAACGCCCGTCATCATCGCCTGGTAAAAGGCGTCCCCCACATGGCCGACCGCTGTCGGCCTCGCATCCGAGTCAAAAATTGCGCCTACCGACCTATGGGCACTTCGATGGATGCGGATAAAGAATCAGTGGGCGATGACCAGGAAGGAACCAGACCCGATCTTTTGTCCCAAGTGTGGGTCGGAGGAGACGCTTCGCGTCGAGCTCACCATCGGCGGAGCGCCAGCGTCGTTCACGACGTGTTGTGTGTGCGAATGGAGAGGCTGGGAGCGCGAAGGTCAAGTGATTCGTCTCGACGACGTCCTCGAGATCGTTTCGACGGAATAACGCAGCAGTCACCGTTCTCGCCAGTCCAACACTTCGCGCTCACATGTGTGCGCCGGAGGTTGCGAATAGACCGTCGTCTAGAATCACCCGAATGCCGGCCGACCTCCGACTGATCTTCAAGGCGTACGACGTTCGCGGCGTCTATCCCGACGAGTTCGACGAAGAGGCAGCCTTTCGTATTGGGCGCGCTTTTGCCGCGTGGACTGAAAGCGATCGAATCCTCCTGGGACGCGACTGTCGAACGTCGTCGCCGGCGCTGTCCTCCGCATTCGCCGATGGCGTAACAGCATCCGGGGTGGGGGTGGTCGACATGGGGCTTGCCACGACGGACCTCCTCTACTTCGCGGCGGGGAGGATGTCGCTCCCGGGCGCGATGTTCACCGCGAGCCACAATCCGCCTCAGTACAACGGCTTGAAGCTGTGCCTCTCCGGTGCGGCGCCTGTGGGGGAGGACAGCGGCTTGCAGGACGTTCGGCGACTGGCCGAAGAGGACACCGGTGCACCGTCGGTGTCAAAAGGCCGTCGAGACGACGTCGACCTCTTGGACGACTACCTCGAGCACGTTCTGTCGTTCGCCGACGTGGCGGCCCTGTCGCCCCTGGTGGTGGCGGCGGACGCCGCCAATGGAATGGCCGGGTTGGTTCTACCGCCACTGTTCGAGCGGCTTCCATTCAAGTTCGTTCCTCTGTACATGGAGCTCGACGGGAGCTTTCCGAATCATCCCGCCGATCCCATCGTCCCCGAGAACCAGGAAGACGTGAAACGGGCGGTGGTCGAGAATGGGGCGGATCTCGGCCTCGCGTTCGACGGGGACGCGGACAGGGTTTTCTTCGTGGATGAGAACGCTCAGGGGATCAGCGGGTCCTTGATCACGGCGCTGGTCGCCATCGGGATGCTCGAGCGGTACCCCGGAGCCACCATCCTGCACAACTTGATTTGCTCTCGCGTCGTTCCCGAAGTGATCCGTGAGCATGGCGGTGAGCCGGTGCGCACGCGAGTGGGGCATTCCTTCGTCAAGAAGGTGATGGCCGACACCGGCGCGGTGTTCGGCGGCGAGCACTCGGGCCACTACTACTTCCGCGACCATTACCGGGCCGACTCCGGGATCGTCGCGGCCGTGGTCGTCCTGGCCCAGATGTCCAAGGCCGGCAAGCCGCTCTCCGAACTTCTCGAGCCGTTGCGCCGGTACCGCGACTCAGGGGAGATCAATTCGAAGGTCGCTGACCCACCGGGGACCATCGAAAAGATCGCAGCGGCGTATCCACACGAGCGCCAGGACCGCATGGACGGGTTGACGGTCGAATCCGACGACTGGTGGTTCAACGTCCGACCGTCGAACACGGAACCGCTGCTGCGGCTGAACGTCGAAGCGAAAGCGGACGAGCTGCTTCGCCAGAAAGTGGATGAGGTGCTATCCCTCATCCGGGCCTAGGAACGAACCGAGGAGGAGCGGCATGCCGGTCGAAAAGGAGCTACTGGACATCCTGGTTTGCCCGAACTGCCACGGAAACATCGAATACCGCCCCGAGGAGGAGCGAATCGTCTGCCTGAAGTGCGGGCTCCGCTATCCCGTTCGCGACGACATCCCCGTGATGCTGATCGACGAGGCGGAGAAGCCGCAGGGGCAGGGTTCGGCTTCTTGACGACGCCGCCCGTCGAGCTCTCCCTGGATGACCCGGTTTCCATCCGGGCGGTCGATTCGAGCGGGATGCTGGCCCTCGCCGCAGCGCTTGGACAGCAGCTCGAGGACGGGTTTGCGCTCGGGCGCTCCGCGGAACGCATCATGGCCGTCGAGGGTCTTCGCTCCGTCGTGGTGTGCGGCATGGGAGGGTCGGGCGTAACGGGTGACGTCCTTCGAGCGGCGCTGTCCGCGGATTCGGCGGTTCCCATCATCACGTCGAAGGGGTACGCGCTCCCATCATTTTGCGGCCCGGAGACCTTGGTGCTTGCGGCGTCGTACTCCGGGAACACCGAAGAAACCATCGCGGCGTACCGCGAGGCCGTATCACGAGGGTGCCGTGTGGTGGCGATCGCGTCAGGAGGCCAGCTTCTCGCCGCCGCCGGCGCGGATGGCGTGCCGGTAGTCGGGATCCCCCCAAACGTTCTCGCCCCGCGGGCAGCACTGGGCTATCTGACCGGATCAGCGCTCGCGGTGGTGGAAAGAGCCGGAGCAATCGGCGACCAAACCGCAGAGGTCCAGGCGTCTCGCCTGACACTCGAAGACCTGGCGTCTCGCCTCGGGGCAGAGAGGCCGATCGAGTCGAATCCGGCCAAGCAGGTGGCTGCCTGGCTTCGGGGCGGAACGGTTCTCGTTTGGGGCACGGAGGGGGTCGCGGAGGCGGCTGCGTTGCGCTGGAAGACGCAGCTCAACGAGAACGCCAAGGTGCCGGCCTTCTGGGGGGTACTGCCGGAGCTCGATCACAACGAGGTCGAGGGCTCATCCGGTGAGGGAAGCGAGACCCAACGAATCGTGATTCTTCGAAGCCATACCGAGCCTCCCCGAATGCGGCTTCGCGTCCCCGCGACGGTCGGGGCCATGACGGCGGCCGGATTGGAAACCCAAGAGGTCTGGTGCGAGGGGTCCGGGGCGCTGGCCCAAACGCTGAGCCTCATCATGATGGGCGACTTCGTCAGCGTTTACCTGGCGGTTCTTCGAGGCGTCGACCCCACGCCCATTCCCATCCTCACGGGGTTAAAGGAACGCCGGACGAGCCTGGGGACGAACGAATGACGTCGGTAGGACGACCGGGGCCTTCGGGTGACACCACTGTGGAGGTCGCAACGGCGCTGATCCGGGAGCGGTCGGACGTCGAACCGGTCGTCGCGGTCGTTCTGGGGACCGGGCTCGGCGACGCCCTCAGTGACGAAGTGAACATCGATCACGAATTCGCGTACGAAGCGCTGCCTGGGTTCGCGCGCCCTTCTGTTCCCGGTCATGCGGGCCGGCTCCTCTTGGGCGACATTGGCGGAGTCGCCGCAGCCGTCTTCTGTGGCCGCCTTCATTACTACGAAGGCCACGGTGTGGACGCCGCAACCCTGATTCCGCGGCTTGCCGCCGAGCTCGGAGCGCGCAGCATCATGCTGACGAACGCGGCCGGCAGCCTGGACAGCGCGCTCAAAGTCGGGCAGCTCATGTTGATCGAGGATCACCTCAACGTGATGGGTGTGAACCCGGTGATCGGGTGGCGGCAGGCGGACGGGTCGGCGTTGTTTCCCGACCTCGCAGGCGTCTACGATCGGCGGCTTCTGGCCGCCGCTGAGGATGTCGGCCGAACGAACGGCCTGGACATCGCCCGTGGCGTCTACGCCGCTGTCTCGGGTCCGACGTTTGAGACGCCGGCCGAGGCGGCGTTCCTGGCGCGCGCGGGCGCACGGGCCGTCGGAATGTCGACGGTGCCCGAAGCGGTTGCCGCCGTTGCACTCGGCGTCTCGGTGCTCGCGATGTCGTGCATCACCAACCGCGCCGGTCAGCCGATTACCGTCGAGGAGGTGCTGGCGGCGGCGAAAGATGCGAGTGTGGACCTGGCCACGGTGTTGACCGGGGTGATTGAAAGGCTGAAGGAGGACTCATGGATTGCGACGTGAAGGACCTGTTGCTCGCCGAACCGGGGCGACTTCGAATCGAATGGGCCGACCAGGAGATGCGGGTGCTTTCCCAGATTCGGGAGCGGTTCGAGAAGGAGAAGCCGCTCCAGGGAATTCGCATCGCGGCCTGCCTGCATGTGACGACGGAGACGGCGAACCTCGTCAGGACACTTGTGGCGGGCGGCGCCGAGGTGGCCTTGTGCGCCTCGAACCCCCTGTCGACCCAGGACGACGTGGCGGCTGCGCTCTGCGAAGAGCAGGGGGTGGACGTTTTCGCCATCAAGGGCGAGGACAACGAGACGTACTACCGCCACATCAACGCGGTGCTCGACCACCATCCCCAGGTCACCATGGACGATGGCATGGACCTGGTGGCGATGCTGCACCGGGAGCGGAGCGAGCAGCTCCCGGAGCTCATCGGAGGCACCGAGGAAACCACGACGGGTGTCATTCGACTCCGGGCAATGGCGGCCGATGGAGTCCTCGCCTATCCGATCGTCGCGGTGAACGACGCGAACACCAAGCACCTGTTTGACAACCGGTACGGAACGGGTCAATCCACCATCGACGGGATCATTCGGGCCACGAACGTGCTCCTCGCCGGTCGAACCGTGGTCGTGTGCGGCTACGGCATGTGCGGGCGAGGGGTCGCTTCGCGGGCGCGAGGGTTGGGGGCGAGGGTCATCGTGTGCGAGGTGGATCCTCTGGCCGCGTTGGAGGCTCAGATGGACGGCTACGGAGTGATGCCGCTCCGCGACGCAGCGCGCATCGGAGACATCTTCATCACGGTTACCGGCGATACCAGCGTTCTTCGGGCCGAGCACTTCGATGTGATGAAAGACGGGGCGATGCTTGCGAATTCGGGCCACTTCGACGTGGAGATCGACAAGGCCGTGCTGGCCACGATGGCCACGAACGTCAGGAGAATTCGTGAGTTCGTCGACGAGTTCCAGCTTCCGGATGGCCGGCGGCTGAATCTTCTCGCCGAGGGACGGCTGGTGAACCTGGCAGCTGCGGAAGGGCATCCGGCCGCCGTGATGGACATGTCGTTCGCGAACCAGGCCTTGTCCGTGGAGTGGGTCGTGCGGTCTGCCGGCGACCTCACGCCGAACGTCTATCCGGTTCCGGCCGACATCGATCGAGAGGTGGCCCGCCTCAAGCTGGCGGCCATGGGAACCGAGATCGATCAGCTCACCGAGGAGCAGGCCGCGTACCTCGGATCGTGGGAGCACGGGACATAAGTACGGAGCGCGAAACCATGAGGGCCAGCTCCGGGCGCTCCGAACCAGGCGGTTCGGGTTCGGCGCCGATCCACGTCCGGACTCGCTTCGAGCGGTTTCCGGCCGCCGTGAAGGGGGCCTTCGTGGTTCGAGGTGCGGACGGTAACCCGCACGCCATCCGGGTCGAGTGGGCTCGCGTCGCCCGCTTCCCATCCGGCGACGCCATTCCGTTTCCGGCTGAAGAACGGATCCTCGATGCGAACCCGATCCGGGATCTCTTCGTGCCGTTCGAAGCGCCGGTTCTCGATCTGCAGCCCGGCTGGTACGTGATCGAATCCTCGGTTCAGGTGGATGGAGCCGGGTCATGGGTTTTCGCAAGCCGCCCTTTCTCCGTTCCGTGGCCGAGAAGCGAGATGCGACGGGCGACCATTCCGCTTGGAAAGGGGCTGACCGCAGGCGACCAGCGCTTCGGTCTCGACCGGGTCGAGCTGAACCCGAACTGGTCCGCGGTGATTTGGAAACCGGTTCACCCCAAGGGCGGCGCGGCTCACGAAGAATCCGACGAGGTTGAGGCCGCCGGCATTCTCATCGCCGATGGGGAGGAGCTCGAGATCTTGCCGGACGACGCCGCCGGAATCCCCCAGCTGCGCTCCGCGGTCGAACGGCGAACCGTGAGCTATCCGGTTCGGCGATCGTCCACCTCACTGGCGGTGATGATGCGACTGCCTTCGGGGGACGAATCGGAGCGCTTCCCGGTTCCGCTGAAGTAAGGAGAGGGATAGAGCCGACGCGGCCACGGTCACTGGCCCGCGCCGGCCGTGTCTGAGGCCCGCGGTATGGTGCGCCGATGCTCGGGTCGATTCTCGACGTCCTGTACCCCAGGAAGTGTGTGGGATGCGAGGCTCCGCGATGGCCCTTCTGTGATCGGTGTTGGGATGAGGTAGCGGTGTTGTCGCCTCCGGGTTGCGAAAGATGCGGTCGTCCCCTCGAGGAAGCGACGCCGGCGTGCCGGGACTGCCCTCCCAGCGGCATCCATTGGGCGCGTTCGTCGTTCCTGTACGCCGGACCGGCCAGGGACCTTCTCATGCGACTGAAGTTCTCCGAGATGCGTTCCGTCGCGGACGCGCTGGCGCCCTGGATGCTCCAGGCCTTCGCCCGGTCGCCGCCGCGAGGCTGGTCCAGCGCGCTCAGAGGTCGCGGCCCCGGATTCGTCCTGACGTGGGTTCCGCTGGGAAGGCGCCGAAAGCGCGAGCGAGGCTACGACCAGGCCGAGGTACTGTGCCGGGCGCTGCATCGGCTGACTGGATGGCCGCTCCATCGCTTGCTCCGACGGGTCAGCGAAACGCCCCCGCAGGCCATGCGGTCGGCTCGCGACCGAAGGCTTGCACTCGAGGGAGCGTTCCGCGCAGTGGCGACGCCACCCCCAAGGGTCGTGGTCGTGGACGACGTCCTGACCACCGGAACGACGGCGGCCGAATGCGCCGGCGAGCTGTTGCGCGCCGGCGCCGAGGAGGTCGGCCTGCTGACGGCGGCTCGTTCTCTCGGAGGGCCGCTTCCCGCCCGTTGCTATACTCCCGCCGGACTCCAGCCTGGGTCTGTGGTTGCCCGGGAGATGTTCTCCCGGTAGTCGATGCCAGTCGCAGGCGAAACGACCCACGTAAGACGACCATTGGTCGTCGAGCATGGTGCGGCTTAGATGTAAGCCCTGCCCCTCGCGGAGATCCGGGACGGAGAAGACGCTAAGCTGCCTTTTCGGCGGCGACCCTCTCAGCAGGCGAGTGTGGGGCCAAAGACCAGGTCAGCCAGGCTGGAGGACCGCCACATCGGTGAGTGCGCTGGTCGGTGACCTTCGGAGACGAAGGGGGCGAGCGTGGACGTGATCCTCAAGGGCCGGGGCGTTCGAATCACCGAGCAGGTCCGGAAGGCGGCAGAGCACAAACTCGCGAAGATCGGGCGGTTGGAGCCTGGAGTGCGCCGTCTTGAAGTCGAGATCATCGAGGAGCGGAACCCTCGAATCGACGGCAGCCATCGCGTTGAAGTCACCTGCGACTCGCTGCGCACGGTCTTGCGGGCCCACGGAGCGGGGCGGGACGTGAACACGGCCCTTGACCAGGTCGTTCAGCGTTTGGAGCGCCAAATCTCGAGCAGACGCGGAAGGCTCCGAAATCGCAGGCACGCTGGCCCGATGGGCTAGAATTCCTCAACTAGTCAGAGGGTGGCAGCCACTTTGCAGTGGCCACAAAGCGCCCCATGGGTGGAGGGACTTTGAGCGTCGAGGCGACTGAGACACCCAAGCCGGCCAGTCCGGATCAGGCCCTTCGGATTCTGATCGTCGACGATCACGCCCTGTTTCGGCGCGGCCTTCAGATGGTGCTGAAGCAGGAGCCGGACATCGACGTGGTGGGCGAAGCGGGCGACGGGCATGAGGCAGTGGACAAGGCCCAGGAGCTCATGCCCGACGTCATCCTGATGGATGTCAGGATGCCGCGGCGGTCTGGAATCGAGGCCACCCAGCAAATAAAGGATCTCCTTCCGCACGTGAAGATCCTCATGCTTACGATCTCCGATGAGGAAGCCGACCTGTACGACGCCATCAAAGCGGGCGCCTCTGGTTACCTCCTCAAGGAGATCTCGATCGACGAGGTGGCCGACGCCATCCGGTCCGTCTGGGCCGGGCAGTCCCGAATCTCGCCGTCCATGGCCGCCAAGCTCCTCACCGAGTTCGCCGCCATGTCGAAGCGGGCGGAAGAGCGTCAGCAGCTTCCGGCGCCGCGGCTCACGGATCGCGAGATGGAGGTACTCAAGCTTGTGGCCCAGGGCCTCAACAACCGGGATATCGCCAAGGAGCTCTTCATCTCAGAGAACACCGTGAAGAACCACATCCGCAACATCCTGGAGAAGCTGCACCTGCACTCCCGGATGGAGGCCGTCGTCTACGCCGTGCGGGAGAAGCTGCTCGAGATCAAGTAGGGCGGCCGACGGTTCGCCAGAGCCAGACCACTCCGTCGTCATCGGTGATCTCGCCCGCCAGCTCCATCCCTACCTTCTCGAGCACGCGTGCGGATGCGTTTCGTTCGGGAAGCGTCCGGGCCTGGACTTCCTCGACATCGGCGTTGGAGTATGCGTGCCTGATCAGCGCCCGCGCTGCCTCGGTGGCCATGCCCCGATTCCGGAACGGCGGCGCGATCTCGTAGCCAATCTCGACGACTCCGCCCTTCGGCGGTCCCTTGTACCCGCCCGATCCCACCAGTGAAGAGCCGTCCTTAAGGAGAAACAGGTACGTTCCCCAACCCCGGTCGCGGCTCTCCCGCCCGGTGCTACCCTCGGTGGCCGGTCGTGAGTAAGCCCCCGGGTACTCGGGCCATCCATTCGGGATCGACGCTTCCAGTGCCGCACCGAGCTCGGACTGCCCTTGTTCAAACGCCCGCGCTAGGTGGATCGTGTAAGGCAGCAGGCGAAGCCGAGCGGTCTCGATCATCGCGGCCAGAGTATTCGGTTGGACGCATCCCTCCAGCTATGCTGAATATCCAGTCGCCACAGCGTTAAGGAGTCCTTTTGGCAGTCATCGAAAAGCTTGGATCGATCGGTGAAGGCCGCAAGCGTAAGCGCCTCGAGGAATACGTCGCACTGGTCAACTCCTTCGAGGAAGAGACCGAAGTGCTCTCCGATTCGGAGATTCTCGCCAAGACCGATGAGCTGAAGACCCGGGTCGGCGAAGGAGAGGAGCTTGACGAGCTGCTTCCCGAGGCCTTCGCGGTGGTGCGTGAGACCGCCAGACGGACCATCGGCCAGCGCCACTTCGACGTGCAGGTGATGGGCGCCGTGGCTCTCCACCAGGGCAACATCGCCGAGATGAAGACCGGTGAAGGAAAGACCCTGGCCGCCACCATGCCGGTTTATCTGAACGCGCTCACCGGCAAGGGTGTCCACGTGGTCACGGTCAACGACTATCTGGCCAAGCGCGACTCGGAGTGGATGGGGGCGATCTACCGGGCGCTTGGCCTGAGCGTCGGTCTCATCCAGGCTTCCATGTCACCCGAGCAGCGGCGCCCGGCTTACGGGTCCGATCTCACCTACGGGACCAACAACGAGTTCGGATTCGACTACCTCCGGGACAACATGGCCATGCAGCCCGCCGACATGGTGCAGCGCGGCCACTACTACGCCATCGTCGACGAGGTCGACTCGATCCTGATCGACGAGGCCAGGACGCCGCTCATCATCAGCGGCATGGTGGCCGACTCGGCGAAGTGGTACGTGACATTCGCCCGAATGGCGCCCAGGCTGCGGCGGGACGTCGATTACGAGGTCGACGAGCAGAAGCGGACCATCGCCGTTTTGGAACCCGGTATCGACAAGGTGGAGCACGAGCTCGGCATCGACAACCTCTACGACCACGTGAACACGCCTCTGGTCCATTACCTCCACAACGCCATTCGAGCGAAGGAGCTCTACAAGCGAGACGTCGACTACCTGCTGACGCAGGGCGAGGTCAAAATCGTCGACGAGTTCACCGGCCGAATCCTGGAGGGCCGACGGTACTCCGAGGGCCTGCACCAGGCGATCGAGGCCAAAGAGGGCGTCCGAATCAAGGAGGAGAACCAGACGCTCGCCACGATCACGATCCAGAACTACTTCCGGATGTACGAGAAGCTCGCCGGGATGACCGGTACGGCGAAAACGCAGGCGCGGGAGTTCGAGGAGGTCTACAAGCTCGGCGTGGTGGAGATTCCGACGAACCGCGCGATGATCCGGGCCGATGAGCAGGACCTGGTCTACAAGACCGAAGAAGCCAAGTGGAATGCGGTGACCGAGGACATCGTCGAGCGCTATGAAGCGGGGCAGCCCGTGCTGGTCGGAACCGTCTCCATCGAGAAGTCGGAGAAGCTCTCGGGCTACCTGCGCCGCCGGGGCATCCCGCACCAGGTCCTGAACGCGAAGCAGCACGAACGCGAGGCGACGATCATCGCCCAGGCCGGTCGGCTGAGTGCCGTCACCGTCGCCACGAACATGGCCGGCCGTGGGGTGGACATCATGCTCGGAGGAAACGCCGACTACCTCGCGCGACAGGAGATGGCCTCGCGCGGTTGGGACAACGACCGGTACCTCCTTTTCGAGATGGACGAACAGGAACGGGCGGAATACGAGGACGAGTACGGACCCATCTACGAGAAGTTCAAGGCGCAGACCGACGCGGAGCATGACGACGTCGTCCAACGAGGCGGCCTCTACGTCCTCGGCACGGAGCGACATGAGTCACGCCGAATCGACAACCAGCTCCGAGGCCGTTCGGGCCGGCAGGGAGACCCAGGCGAGTCGCGGTTCTACCTCTCGCTGGGGGACGACCTCATGCGGTTGTTCGCGTCCGACCGGATCGCCCGGATCATGGAGCGCCTGAAGTGGCCGGAGGACGAACCGATCACCGCCAAGATCGTGACCCGTGCCATCGAGACCGCGCAGAAGAACGTCGAAGAGCAGAACTTCACCATTCGAAAGAACGTCCTGAAGTACGACGAAGTCATGAACAAGCAGCGTGAGGTGATCTACGCGGAGCGCCGCAAGATCCTGGAGGGCCACGACGTCAAGGATGAAGCCCTCGATTGGGTCTCGGACGTCGTCGAGGGCACCGTTGCACAGTACGTCTCGAACGAGATCTACCCGGAGGAGTGGGACCTGAATGGGCTGGTCACCGCCCTCTCGTCGGTCTACCCGGCCACCGTCACGAAGGCACAGCTCGAGGAGGTCGGATCCGCCGAGGAGATCCTGCAGATGGTTCTGGAGGATGCGCTCCAAGCCTATGAAGCCAAGGAAGAGGAGCTTGGCGTCGATCCGGAGAGCGGAAACAAGATCCTTCGAGAGCTGGAGCGAATGGTCCTGCTGTCGCTCATCGACAATCAGTGGCGCGAGCACCTCTACGAGATGGACTACCTCCAGGAGGGAATCGGTCTCCGTGCGTATGGACAGCGCGACCCGCTGATCGAGTATCAGCGCGAGGCGTACGCGATGTTCGAGGAGATGCAGCGGTCGATCAAGGAAGAGTTCGTCCGTTACGTCTACCGCGTGGAATTGGTTCGCCACGACGAACCCGCCCGTCCTCGCCCCCAGCGCGTGCACGCGAGCCACGGCGACCAAGCAACGACCGGGGCTGGTGCCGGCGCCGCCGTGACGGTGGACGAGAAGATCCCGCGGAACGCTCCGTGCCCATGCGGTTCCGGCAAGAAGTACAAGAAGTGCCACGGAATGACCGCGTAAGGGATGAGCGAATACACGGAACGAATCGAAGATCTGGCCAAACGGGTGGCGAGCGCGAAGGAGTACCTTTGACGTCGACGCCAAGGCCAATGACGCTCGAGAGCTCGAGCGCAAGCTCTCCGAGCCTGGAGTCTGGGACGACCCCACACGAGGGCAGCGTCTGGCGACGCAGCTCTCCAGGCTGAACGACGACCTCGGCCGTCACTCTCGTCTTCTGACGCAGCTCGAAGACGTCAAGGTCCTGGACGAGCTTCTCGCGAACGAGCACGATGCCGAGCTGACCCGCGAGCTCGCCACCAAGCTCCAGGCCCTCGAGGCAGACCTCGACCGAGTCGAGCTCGCCCACCTGCTGTCCGGGGAATACGACCAGAACGACGCCGTTGCCAGCCTTCACGCGGGGGCGGGCGGCATCGACTCGCAGGACTGGGCCGAGATGCTGCTGCGGATGTACCTGCGGTGGGCGGAACGCGAAGGACTGAAGACAGAGCTGGACGAGGTCGTTCCGGGGGAGGAGGCAGGCATCAAGAGCGCGACGTTCACCCTCAGCGGGCCGAGCGCCTACGGGCTGCTCAGTGCCGAGCGTGGCGTGCACCGGTTGGTTCGTCTTTCGCCGTTCGACCAGGCGCATCGCCGGCACACGTCGTTTGCCAGCCTGGACGTCATCCCGCTGCTGGACGACGAAGATGCCGAGGTCGAAATAGACCCAAAGGACCTGCGGATCGACACCTACCGCTCCTCGAGCGCGGGAGGGCAGCATGTCAACGTGACCGATTCGGCGGTTCGGATCACTCACTTGCCGACCGGCATAACGGCGGCGTGCCAGAACGAACGGTCGCAGATCCAAAACCGCGCGGTGGCGATGCGAATCCTGAAAGCGCGGCTCGCCGAGCGAGCGCGGAGAGAGCGGGCGCAGAAGCTCGAGAGCCTTCGCGGCGAGCGGATGGACATCGAGTTCGGGTCCCAGATTCGCTCGTACGTCCTCCACCCATATCGGCTGGTGAAGGATCACCGAACCGGGCTGGAAATCGGAAACGTGGACGGCGTGCTGGACGGAGACCTGGACCGGTTCATCCAGGCCTATCTGAAGAAACGGGCGACGGGGGATGGAACGGGGTAGCTACTTCGGCTTGAACGCCTTGAAGATCATCTCCGACCGCGCGACGTACTGAACGTCCCACACGACGAGCCCGAGGCGCTCGATCTCGCGGCGAAGGTCCTGCCGGGTGTACGGGTTGATGTGCTCGGTGGCGTACCCCTGCGGAAAGACCTTCTTGTACATGCCCTCGAGGGTCCGCCATGTCCACGTCCCGTAGTCCGGCGTGCCGAGGACCAGGGCACCGCCGGGCGCCAGGACCCTGACCATGTCCGTCAGATCGATTTCCTCTCGGGGGATGTGCTCGATGACCTCAGAGCAGATCACCGCGTCGAACGACTCGTCCTCGAACGGAAGCTGAGAAAGCGATCCCTGGACCAGCTGGCGGCCGGGCGCTCGAAGCCAGCGTAGCTTTCGAATCTGCATGTCCAGACCAACGGCCTGCGGCAGACTCTGGAGGATTCGGCTGGACCCGCATCCAATGTCCAGGATGCGCGTCGATCCGTCCACCATGCCGCGGATCACTCGAAAGCGCTCCCGCTGCCAGTACCGCTGGAGGGGAATCCAGGAGTCGAACGCGCGGTGGTCGTAGTCGGCTGCCTTCACCGAGTTCCGAAGCGCCATGAGCCGGCCGAGCGTCTTGAGGTATCCCGCTCCCATCTCGGCGAACCGGCCACTGGTCCACACGCGCGGCTGGCGGTAGAAAAGCGGGACTTCGACCGTCTTCCAGCCCTGGCTGAACGCCTTGACCAGGATTTCCTGAAGGGAGTCCAGACCCTCGGCGTTCACGGGCCCGATGTCGTCCACGACGTCCCGGGCGTACATCCGAAATCCGCTCGACAGGTCCTGGTACGGAAGGGCGAGTGTCGTTCGATACAACCTGTTGAGCGTCCGGCTGGCAACTCGCCGAGAGACAGGCATCTCCGCGTAGGCACCGGGGACGTAGCGCGAGGCGATGAGAACGTCGGCGTCTCGCCGCCGAAGCCAGAGGGTTCGAATGAACTCGGGGTGGTGCGAGAAGTCCGCGTCCATGGTGACGACCCACCGGCCGCGCGCGGCGGCGAGCCCCGCGTTCAGCGCCTGGCCGTATCCGCCTCCCTTGAATTCCTCGACGCGCGCTCCGAACCGTTCGACCTGCTCGGCGACCGGTTCGTCAGGTGGAAGTACCACGACGATTTCCGTCTGGCCGCCGATCGACTCGAGCACGGACCGCAGCCTTGGAAGCAGCCGCCCCAGACTGTGCTCGCCGTTCCACACGGGGACGACGACCGACAAGTCAGGTAGAGATGGGATCTGGTCAGACATGGCCGCTCCGACGAAAGTCTGGATTCTAGCGAATCGAGTTCCCTTACCTGGACCTCTTTGCTAGCATCGAGTCGCTCCGCACGGAGCCCTCCTCTACTACAGGCCCACATGATCAGGCTGAATCACGTCACAAAGGTCTATAAGGATTCGCAACGAGCCCTGGACGACGTCTCGGTGGACGTCAGCAAGGGCGAGTTCGTCTTTATCGTTGGCCCCTCCGGTTCGGGGAAGTCGACGCTGATCCGGCTTCTCCTCAAAGAAGAAGAGCCGACGAAGGGTGAGATCTTCGTCGCCGGCAAGAACATCGGAAAGCTATCGCCGTGGAAGGTGCCCTATCTGCGCCGCAACATCGGCACGGTCTTTCAGGACTTCAAGCTCCTTCCGGACCGGACCGTGTTCGATAACGTCGCCTTCGCGCTCGAGGTGATTGGAAAGCCGAAGCACGTCATTCAGCAGCGGGTTCCCGAGATCCTCGAGCTGGTCGGGCTGGGCGGCAAGCTCGCCAGCTATCCGGATGAACTCTCCGGCGGGGAGCAGCAGCGGGTCTCGATCGCCCGAGCGTTCGTCAACCGCCCGCTGATCCTGCTGGCCGACGAGCCGACAGGAAACCTGGACCCGGCGACGTCGGTCGACATCATGCGGCTGCTGGATCGGATCAACCGGATCGGGACTACGGTCATCATGGCGACCCACGACAACGCCATCGTCGACGCGATGCGGCGGCGGGTGGTGGAGTTGGACGGAGGAAAGGTGGTACGCGACCAGGCTCGGGGGGTGTACGGGTTCGGTGCGTAGGATCGAGTACTACTTCAAGGAGACGTTCCAGGGACTCAAGCGAAACGGCCTGCTGGCGTTCGCCGCGGTTTCCACCGCGTTCATTGCGCTCTTCTTGCTGGGCATGGCGCTGTTGGTTCGCCGCGAGGTCGACCTGCTGATCGAAGCGACCTATGCCGACGTCGAGATCTCGGTCTTCCTCCAGGACAAGATCAGTCCTACCCAGCAACAGCATCTCGACGGCCTCATTCGGAGGATGCCGGAAGTAGCGAGCGTGGACTATGAGTCGAAGGCCGAGGCCTACCAGAGGGCCAAGGAAGTGATCTTCCGAAACGAGCCGGAGGTTATCAGGAACGTATCGCCGGACGCGTTCCCCGCCTCCTTCAGGGTGAAACTGGAAGACCCGAAGCAGTTCCGAGTGGTCGATGCGCGTCTCCAGGGTCAACCGGGCATCGATCAGATCGTTGACCACCGTGACCTGTTGGAACGGCTGTTCAGCGTCACGGCGGTGTTCAGAGTGGGAATGTTCGCCGTCGCCGTGATCATGCTGGTCTCCGCTGCCGCGCTGATTGGGAACACCGTCCGGATGGCAGTGTTCGCCCGGCGAAAGGAGATCGGCATCATGCGGCTCGTCGGGGCGACGAACTGGCACATCCGCGTGCCGTTCCTTATCGAGGGGATCATCGAAGGATTGCTCGGCGCCGCCGCGGCGATCGTCGGGCTCTTCATCATGAAGGTCTGGTTCTTCGATGACATTCGTGAGAAGGTGCGGTTCCTTCCGTGGCTCGGGACGCAGGACGTGGTCGCGGCCATCCCGTACCTGTTGATCGCGGGCGTCCTGGTGGCGGCCGTTGCGAGCCTGCTCGCCATGCGACGGTTCCTCGAGGTGTGAACACAGACCGAACCGTCGCTTCCAACCGGCGCGCCCGCCACGACTACCAGATCGAAGAGACCATTGAGGCCGGGATGGTCCTCACCGGTCCTGAGGTGAAGTCTCTTCGAGCAGGCCGCGCAAGCCTTCAAGATTCGTACGCCCGGGTCGACGGCAACGCCGTGTGGGTGGAGAACGTCCACATTCCGCCGTATGAGATGGCCGACACCAGGCGGTACGACCCGAAGCGCCCGCGCAAGCTGCTCCTGCATCGCGACCAGATCGGCCGCCTCACCGGCAAGACGGCCGAGCGTGGATTGACGTTGATCCCGCTGAAGATCTACTTCACCAGGGGTCTGGCGAAGATGGAGCTCGGGCTCGGTCGCGGGAAGCGGAAGTACGAGAAGCGCCAGTCCATCGCGGAGCGCGAGCACCGCCGGGAGATGGAGCGAGCGTTTGGCGCCCGTCGGAAGACCGTCTGAGAGCTAATCGTCCTCGCCGCCGGAGCCGGATCCCGACGAACCGGAGCCTGAGGAGTCCGATCCCGAACCGGAGTTGTCCGAACCGGAACCCGAGTTCGAGCTGTCATCCGAACCGGAGGACCCCGATCCAGACGAATCAGACCCTGGACCGGAGTTCGATGATCCCGACCCGGAGTCCGACGAGTCGGATCCGGAACTCGACGAGCCGCTGTTCGAGGAGCCCGAGCCGGAATCGGGGGAATTCGATTCCGGCGTGGACTCCGTTGATGGTTGGCTGCCCGGCGCGCGGGATGGCGGGTTGTCGTCCCGTGGCGACGGGGTCGGATCGCTGGGTGAAATGACCTCCCTTGGGGCCAGTGGTGCTCCTGCAGGGACCAGATCCGTGGGCGTCGAAAGGTCACGGCCGGCAACAACGTACGCGCTGAACGTCAGCGTCATGGCAACGGCGATACCGCCGAGCGCCCAGGCCAGCCCCTTCATCATGTTTCGCACGGACTCGATGGTAGGAGCGAGCGTTCCAAGACGGCATCCGAAGCGGGTTAAGCAACGGTAAAGACTCCGTAGCGGCGGAACCCTCGTCGCTAGTATCGAAGCGTGTCGAGGCGGCGAATCCTTGTCGTCGAAGACGAGTCCGCGATCGCCGAACCGCTCGCCGACGCGCTAACTCTCGAAGGGTTCCTACCCACCGTGGTGGGTACCGGCGGCGACGCGCTGGACGCACATCGGCGGGACCGCTTCGACGTTGTCCTTCTCGATTTGATGCTTCCGGACATCGACGGTCGCGACGTCGCGCGAGAGATCCGCTCTTCATCCGATGTCCCCATCATCATCGTGTCGGCGCGAGGAGAGGAGGTCGATCGCGTTGTGGGGCTGGAGTTGGGAGCGGACGACTATGTCGTCAAGCCCTTTTCGGCCAAGGAACTCGCTGCCCGAATCAGAGCCGTACTTCGGCGGGGTCGGTCCGTGCGAGAGCGAACGGAGCCGATCCAGGTCGGCGACGTTTCCCTGGATCCCGCGCGGCGGACCGCGACGAAGGCGGGAAAGCCTTTGGACCTGGCCGCGCGTGAGTTCGACCTGCTCCATCTGCTGATGCGCCACGCGGGCGAGGTCGTCAAACGACAGGACATCATGGATGAGGTGTGGGACCCACACTGGTTCGGTTCGACCAAGACTCTGGACGTTCATGTTTCATGGCTCCGAAGGAAACTCGAAGACGATCCATCGGTCCCCCGGTACATCACGACGGTTCGGGGTGTGGGGTTTCGGTTCACGCCTCAGGACGAACTTGACCGGGGCTGAGCCGTGAAACTTCGGACGCGCCTGTTGATCGCGTTCGCGTACATCCTCCTAGCCGTGATCGTGGCGCTGGAGGTGCCGCTGGCGCTGAATCTAAACCGTCGAGCGCTCGCGGAACTCCAAGCCCAGGCACTTGCGCAAGCGCAGGCTGTCGGTCAGAGCCTCGAGACCACGATCGGGCCGAGGGGGTTCGGGCGAAACATCCAGCCGACCGTCCAGGGCCTCGCCGGCGAGCTCGCGTCGGATCGCGAGATCCGCGTCATCGTCACGGATGGAGCCGGCCGCCTGCTCGCCGACAGCGCCGGCACCGGACGGTTGGGCGAGTCCTACGAGAGCCGTCCCGAGATCGAACAGGTTCTGCGGCGGCGAACACCGGTGCGGACGGTGCGGTTCAGCGACGAGCTCGGTCAGCGGATCCTGGCAACCGCCGTGCCGATCCTTCAGCAAGGGCGAGTTGTAGGGACGCTCCGCATCACCCAGGGCTTGGACAGCGTCCGGGCCGAAGTGAGACGAACGATGTTCGGGCTGATTGCGGTCGGGCTGGCCGGCCTCATCGCGGGGCTGGTGATCGCGTGGGCGATGGCTGGCTCGCTCTCCCGGCCGCTGTCCCGGCTGGCCCGAGCAGCCCACCGGCTGGGGGAGGGGGATCTGGGCGCGCGGTCGAATGTTCGCGAACGGGGGGAGATCGGCGAGGTTGCTCAGACGTTCGATGCCATGGCCGACCGCTTGGAGGCCAACGTTCGAGCGCAGCGGGAGTTCGTGGCGAACGCCTCGCACCAGCTCCGAACCCCGCTCACGGGGTTGAAGCTTCGACTCGAAGCGGCACGGGGACGCGCCGGCGAGGGCGACCTTGCACGAACGCTGGAAGCCGCGGAACGAGAGGCGGATCGGCTGGCAGGGATCGTCGACCGCCTGTTGGTCCTGGCGCGCCGCGGCGAGACGGGAGAGCCAGCTCCGACTTCGAGCCTGGACGAAGCGGCGCGGGCGGTGGTCGAGCGATGGGAGGACCGAGCGAGAGCCGCCGGGGCTTCCATTTCGGTGGTTGGCGATGGCGGCTGGGTTGGGACTCGGCGCGAAGACGTCGATCAGATTTTCGACAACCTGATCCACAACGCCCTGACGTATGCCTCCGGTCCGCTTCGAATCGAGCTGGGTGCGGCGGACGGGCAGGCGCTCGTTGCAGTTGAGGATCGGGGCCCCGGCATCCCCGCCTCCGACCGCGAACGCGTTCTGGAGCGCTTTTCGCGCGGTCAGAGCGCGCCGCCCGGCGGATCGGGGCTCGGTCTTGCCATTGTTGCCGAGCTCGCCCGGCGATCGGGTGGAGACGTGAGGATCACCGACGGCAACCACGGCGGCACGCGCGTCGAGGTTCGCCTGCCGGTTTCCCCCTAGTTCCTTAACTCGCCGCACACCGGCCCTTTGCGCCGTCTTAACGGTCGCCCTTCGACCATCGCTTCGAAGCGACAGAAGGGAGGCAACCATGATCAATGTCCGGCGTTTCTCCGTGCCGTTGGCGGTCGCCGCGCTGGCGGTTCTTGGGGCGGCGTGTGGAGGCGGTGGCGAATCAGCCGCTCCTGCCCCGCAGGGCACCACTCCGACGGAGGCGGCGACTTCGCCCGCGGGCGACCCGCTCGTCATGCGGGACAACGAATTCGTCCCGAGCAGTTTCACCATCCAGGCAGGTAGCGAGATCACGCTCCAGAACGACGGTCAAGCCCCGCACACATTCACGGTCGAGGGACAGACCATCGACCAGGAGGTTCAGGCCGGTGAGACTGAGACCGAGTCCATCGAGCTGGAGCCAGGCACCTACGACTTCGTGTGCAGGTTCCACGAGGCCGCAGGAATGACCGGAACGCTCACGGTGGAGGGGTGAACCTTGGACACCTTGTCGCGGATGCTCCGGTTCGTTCTGTGGGCGCTGACTGGACTCGCCCTGGCCGCCACGCTCGCTCTCGGGGGATACGTCATTGGAGGATGGGCGCGGACACAGGCCGTCTCGGCCACGTCGACGCCTTCGCCGATGATCAGTCCTTCGGACTCTCCTTCGCCGACGCCGTCGGTCGACGAGTCGTTCGAGCCCACTCCAACTCCCTCGCCCTCGGACACGCCGACTGTTGAACCGACGTTCGAACCGACTCCCACGCCCACTCCCTCGTCCAGTCCGTCCGGGTCCCCGAATTCCGGTCCCGGTTCGGCGAACAGCGGACCGTCGGACAACAGCGGACCCGGACCGGACAACAGCGGACCCGGATCGGACAACAGCGGGTCGGGTTCGTGTGACCAAGACTCCGGTTCGTCCAACAGCGGTTCGGGTTCAGACAACAGCGGTCCCGGGTCGTCGAGCAGCGGATCGGGTTCAGGTGATGACGAGTCGTGCGAGTCGAACGTCGGGTCTGGTTCTGGAAGCGAGGAGGACTGATATGAGGAAGCTGGCTGCGATCTTGGTCGTCGTCGGCGCGTTCACGATGTCGTCGGCGGGTATCGCGCTGGCGGCCAACGTCAACGTGGTGGACGACGCGTTCCAACCGGGGTCGATCACCGTGGCGGCTGGGGAGAGCGTCACGTTCACCAACTCAGGCGAGAGCCCCCACACGGCGACCGCGGACGACGGTTCGTTCGACACCGGAAACATCGACCCCGGTCAGAGCGCAACCGTGACGTTCGATACTCCAGGGCGATACCCGTATTTCTGCCGGTTTCACGGTGATCCGGGCGGTTCGGGCATGGCGGGTGTCGTCGTCGTGACCGGCGCGGGTGGTGGAACCGGCGGCGGAACCGGTGGAGGGACTGGCGGC
>DATABA010000124.1:0-18888 GCA_036259835.1 Actinomycetota bacterium | reverse complement strand
GTTCGGCTGGGAGCCGAGGTATATGCGCTCGACCAGGACGAGCGATCCGTCACGGCGTACTTCAAGACCGAATCAGGACGGTTCTCCGTGACGGCGGACTACGCGATCTGCACCGTTCCCTTTCCGGTACTTCGAACGATCGAGATCGTGAAGCCGTTCTCCCGGGACAAGCAGAAGGCGATTCGGCAGCTCAACTATCACGCCTCGACCAAGGTCCTGTTTCAGGTGCGGAGGCGATTCTGGGAGGAAGAGGACGGGATCTACGGCGGCGCCACGGTCACCGACCTGCCGATCCGAAGGATGAACTACCCGACGCCCGATGACGAGACCAATCGCGGCGTTCTACTGGCCAGCTACACGTGGGGGCAGGACGCTCTGCAATGGGGGGCGATGGACCCCGAGACCCGCCTCGAGGAAGCGCTCGACGATGTGTCGCGAATCCATCCCCAGATTCGGGACGAGTTCGAAGTGGGGATGTCGCACGCCTGGTACGGAGACCGTTGGGCCAGAGGCGCCTTCGCCCTCTTTGCTCCCGATCAGCAGTCGCAGCTCCAGGCCGCGATCGTCCGGCCCGAGGGTCGAATCTTCTTCGCCGGCGAGCATTGCTCCCTGTACCACGCCTGGATCCAGGGAGCGCTCGAGTCGGGAATTCGGGCGACCAACGAGATCGACGAAGCGCCCGCTTCGGATGCCGCCGGTACCCAGAGTTAGAAGATCCTCGGCAGCAGGTAGACCAGTCCGATCACGACCGCCAGCACGATGATGACGATCGCCACGTACTTGATGGCGGCGTAGCCGGTCCATCCGCCCGTTGCCGCTGGCTCCGTATACGCGGGTTCGTGGGCATGCGGGGTCGGCGCTACCGGCTGCACAGGCTGAACTGGCTGAACAGGTTGCACTGGCTGGACAGGCTGGCCGTGCACGTGCGGCTGGTTCGGGTCATACGCCATTGTGGAGAGCCTCCTCTCGGGTTCTGTTTCCTATTTCTTACCCATTTGGGGACGAAGACCGCTCATGAGCGACAGAACAAGCCGTTCGCCCTAGGTAGAGGGACGCCGCCGGTATGCGTTCGTGATCGGGAAGCGCCGGTCTCGGCCGAAGGCCTTCGGAGTGATCTTCACGCCCGGCGGTGCCTGCCTGCGCTTGTACTCTGCGGCGTCGACCATCCTGACGACCCTGTGAACCATCTCTTCATCCATGCCAGAGGCCACCATTTCCTCCGGTGAGCGTTCGTGTTCGACGTACGCCTCCAGGACCGGGTCCAGGACTTCATATGGCGGCAGGCTGTCGGTGTCCTTCTGGCCGGTGCGGAGCTCGGCTGACGGTTCCTTGTTCATGACTCGATCCGGAATGGGCGGCGGATCCGACCCTGCGTTACGCCATCGGGCCAGCTCGTATACGAGCGTCTTCGGAACGTCCTTGATCGGCGCAAACCCGCCTGCCATGTCCCCGTACAGCGTCGAGTAACCGGTCGCCATCTCGCTCTTGTTTCCGGTGGCGAGGACCAGCGAGCCGAACTTGTTCGACAGTGCCATGAGGATGTTGCCCCGCACGCGCGCCTGGAGGTTCTCCTCCGCGACGTTTTCGTGCGTCTCCCGAAACACGTCTTCCAGCGCGGACAGGTACGCCTTGAACACGTCGTCGATCCGCACCTCGTCAAGCCGGATGGCAAGCCGCTGGGCGACTTCTTCTGCGTCCGTGACGCTCTCCGCCGATGAGTACGGAGACGGCATCGCCACTCCGCGGACTCCCTCGGGGCCAATGGCGTCGACCGCGAGCGTGGCGGTCAACGACGAGTCGATTCCTCCCGACATGCCGATGACGACTTCGCGGAAGCCGTTCTTCGTCACATAGTCCCGGAGCCCCACGACGAGGGCGCGGTAGACCTCTTCGGGACCTTCGGGCCAGGGATCCCGCGATGGATCGGGGAGTGGTGGCTTCTTGGAGACCACTTCCGGAAGGTGCGTCCCCTCAAATGAGGACTCGGCCTCGGGGACGTCGACGTCGACCACCAGGAGGTCCTCGTCGAAGATGGCCGCATGCCAAATCAGGTCACCGTCTGGCGACACGACCATGCTCCCGCCGTCGAAGACCAGCTCGTCCTGCCCCCCGACGGCGTTCACGTAAACGATCCACGCTCCGGTCTCAGCGGCTCGGTCACGGCAGATCTGGAGGCGCTCGGCGATCTTCTCCCGGTGGTACGGCGAGGCGTTGATGTTCGGAATGATCTGGACCCGTTGATCGGCGTACCCCTCGAACGGCGGACCAGGCCGCCAGGCGTCCTCGCACACCGAAATGCCCAGCGCGGACGATGCCAACCTGACCGAGCATCCGCCTTCCCCCGGGACGAAGTACCGCTGTTCGTCGAAGACCCCGTAGTTGGGCAGCTTGATCTTGTGGTACCGCGCGGCCACGGTTCCTTCGGACAAGAGCGCCGCAGCGTTGTGGAGTCCCCGCTCCGTCCGGTCCACGAATCCCGTCAGGACGGCGCACGTGTCTCGTGAGGCTTCGGCCAATCTGCTCAGCGCGTCGATGTTGTCCCGGACGAACGCAGGACGAAGGACCAGGTCCTCAGGGGGATATCCGGTGACGGCAAGCTCGGGAAAGCAGACCAGGTCGGCGCCGGCCTCCGTGGCCCGAGCCGCCCATTCGGCCATCTTGGCCACGTTGCCGTCCAGATCGCCGACCGTGGTGTTGATCTGGCCCAGCGCGATCCGAACCACCAAGCAAGCGTAGCCGTTCGCTCGGGGGTGCCTCGGATATCCTCACCGCCATGGCGAAGCTTAAGGCCAGTGAGCGGGCGAAACTTCCCGACAGCGCGTTCGCCTACATCGACTCGAACGGCCAACGGCGGCTGCCCATCCACGACGAGGCGCACGTCCGGAACGCGCTTGCCAGGTTCGAGCGCGTCGCGTTCGAGGACGATGCGGCCAGAGAGCGCGCCCGAAAGCGTCTTCTCAACGCGGCGAAGAAGTTCGGAATCGTCCCGGTTGGGTTCATCGCGGCGCAGCTTCAGAGGGAGCGGATCTACGCGGGCGCTGCCGATCCTCGAACGCTCCCCACGGGCTTCGTCACATTTCTCTTCACGGACATGGAGGACTCCACCATCCTGCTCCGGCGTCTCGGGGACCGCTACGGCGACGTGTTGAACGGCGTCCGCCGCACGGTCAGGCAGGCGGTTGTCCGAAGCGGCGGACGGGAGGTCGACGCGCGCGCCGACGAGTTCTTCGCCGCGTTCGAGCGTCCTTCAGCCGCGATTGAGGCAGCGGTGGCGTTCCAGCGAGCCCTGGCCAAGCGGACATGGCCCGACGGAGTGACCGTCCGAGTTCGAGCGGGAATCCACAGCGGCCGGCCCACTCTCACCGACACGGGGTATATCGGCCTGTCGGTGCATACGGCCGCGCGCATCTGCCTCGCCGCTCACGGCGGCCAGATCCTCGTGTCTGGGGAGACGAGGTCGGCGCTGAAAGACGCACCACCGGCCAGGGTCGAGTTCCGTCCTCTCGGGCGGCACCGGCTGCCGGGACTGGACAAATCCCATTCGTTGTTCCAGGTCGAAGCGGACGATCTGCCGGGGGAGTTCCCTCCGCCCAGAACCAGCTAGAGAAGCGGGAGATACCGCTCGAGCTCGTACGGCGTGACGTACGCCTTGTACGAGTCCCACTCTTCGCGCTTGTTTCGAAGGAGGTACTCGATGACGTGGTCGCCGAGTGCCTCCCTCACCAGTTCCGACCGTTCCGCCGCCCCGATGGCTTCGTACAGGTCTTCGGGGAGCGATTCGATGCCCGCGGCCCTCCGCTCGTCCTCGCTCATCTCGTAGATGTTGTTCGAAGCTTCGGGCGGGATCTCGTACTCGTTCTCGATGCCGGCCAGCCCGGCCGCCAACATGCACGCGAACGCCAGGTACGGGTTGCATGCCGCATCCGGCGAGCGGAACTCGATCCGCGTGGCCTGCTCCTTCCCGGGCTTGTACATCGGAACCCGAACCAGGGCGCTTCGGTTTCTCCGCGCCCAGCAGATGTAGACGGGGGCCTCGAACCCGGGGACAAGCCGCTTATAGGAGTTCACCCACTGGTTGGTGACCAGTGTGATCTCCCGGGCGTGCTTCAGGAGTCCGGCGATGAACGCCTTGCCGGTCTTCGACAGGTGATGCTCGTCGGTCGGGTCGAAAAAGGCGTTCCGATCCCCTTCGAACAGCGATTGGTGGGTGTGCATCCCGCTCCCGTTCACGCCCATCACGGGCTTCGGCATGAAGGTGGCGTAGACGCCGAACTCCTGCGCCGCTTCCTTGACCGTCAGGCGATACGTCATGACGTTGTCCGCCATCGTCAGGGCGTCGGCGTACCGGAGGTCGATCTCGTGCTGCGATGGGGCGACCTCGTGGTGGACGTACTCGACCGGAATTCCCATGGCTTCCAGGTATTCGACAGTGCGCTTTCGATAGTCGGTCGCGACGTCCAGCGGGGTGAGGTCGAAGTAGCTCCCCCGATCGAGGAACTCCGTGTTGTCGGAGCCCTTGAAGTAGAAAAACTCCAGCTCGGGTCCCACGTAGAAGGTGAACCCCAGGTCTGCGGCCTTCGCGAGCTGTCGCTTCAGGACGTGACGAGGATCGCCGTCGAAGGGGGACCCGTCGGGGTCGTAGATGTCGCAGAACATGCACGCGACCTGAGCTTCGGACCTCCAGGGAATGACCTGAAACGTCGATGGGTCGGGGACGGCGATCATGTCGGATTCCTGGATCCGGGCGAAGCCGTCGATGGATGAACCGTCGAAGCCCATCCCTTCGGTGAAGGCGCCCTCGAGCTCTTGAGGAGTGATGGCGAACGATTTGAGGAATCCCAGGACGTCGGTGAACCAGAGTCGGATGAACTTGATGCCGCGTTCTTCCACGGTTCGAAGGACGAACTCGGCTTCTTTGGAAAGCGTCAACCTGACCTCCTCGCGTGAGCCCGGCCAAGCGTAGAGGCACGAGGCGGCCCCGGCGTTACTGGCGTGTTAATTCCTCTTGAACGAAAAGGTCCGAGGACCTTGCGTCACCGGCGGGCTTTTCCGCTAGCCTGTGCGCACTATGGAGACGACAACAGTCATTCTTTCTGCCCTCTTCTTGCTGGCTGCGGCATTGGGCGTTGCCTACATGACTCAGGCTCGGCAAGGAAGGGTCGACCGGAACCAGGACCTTCGCGCACTTCGAGACGCGAAGCGGGAACGCCTGCGGGACGCCTACAAGGAGATTCTGACCACGGCGCTGTCCCTGGAGAAGCTCGCCGGAGTCTACGCGTGGCTCGGCGGTCGCCCTGAATACCAGAAGGGTCTCGACGCCGAGCTGAATGAAACCATGAAGGACCTCGACCGAGAACTCGTCACGCTCGCGCTCGAGTCCGACGCCACCCACGTCATGGGGATGTTCGACGAGGTTCGCGAGGCGTTCACGCGCTACCGGCTTCACGTCGTTTCCAAGACCACCGATCCCGACTTCTCGACCTATCGGTCGCTGGGCGAGGAGCTCGAAAAACTGAAGAAGGTCGTCCCCGAGCTCGTCGATTCGGCCAGAAATCATCTGGCGGAGCTGGAAAGACCGATATAGCGCAGCCCTTTTGGGTAAATAAGGGCCATGGAAGAGCTGCTCCTTGGGTTTGGGGCGGCTTTCGCGTTGCAGATTTTCTTCGTCGTCGCCCTGCTCGGTTCCGGATGGAGCGAGGGCCGATGGGCTCGGGCGGGGGATTCGCCCGGACAGTTGGACAGGTCGGTCCGGGCGAAGGAGCGCGAGCGCCGAAATCCCCGCGAACACGGTCAGACGGGTTCCAAGGCCGCCTGAACCTGCCTTATACACAGCCTGTCGTAAAGCCTTAAGTACCATGCCCGCGTGATCACGCCTGAGGTCCTCGGGCGGGCGTTGGGTGAGTCTCCCAACCCCGAGCTGGCGCGAGTTGCGGTCTCGAGAATCGGCGAACGGGCCACGGGCCGCGACCTCCTCAGCCGGCCGGACATCATTCCCGCCGCAGCGCGCCTCCTGGGCTTCTCGACCGCGGCTTCCGATTTCTTCGTTGCTCATCCCGAGGAGCTGGCCAGCCTGGCTGATCTTTCGCCGCGGTTCGCGGACGACTATGTGGACGAAGCGGGTCAGGACGTCGCCCGGCTGGGAGAACTGGCCGGCCTGCGTCGTTTCCGTCGACGGGCCGCATACCGAATCGCGGCTCGTGACCTGTCTGGAGCGCCCGTCGAGGACGTCATGGCGGAGCTCACCGCCATCGGTGGGGTCTGCCTTCAGATCGCTGTGGAGGCCACGGGTTCGGCAGGCGAGCTATCGGTGATCGGCATGGGGAAGCTCGGTGGACTCGAGCTGAACTATTCCTCCGACGTGGACGTCCTGTTCGTTCACGGCAGCGGGGGCCTCAGCTCCGAGGAGGCATCTCGTGCGGCGGCCCGCGTGATCGCCCTCCTCTCCGACCCCACCGAAGATGGCGTCGCGGTCCGTGTAGACGCGGGCTTGAGGCCGGAGGGGCGATCCGGGGTGCTCTCGAGATCGCTCGAATCGATGCTCGAGTACTACCGCAAGCATGCAGCCACTTGGGAGCGGCAGGCGCTGCTCAAGGCGAGGCCGGTAGCCGGCAATATCGAGCTGGGACGGTCGTTCGTGGAGGGTGTGGCGCCCTTCGTCTATCCGGCGGTGCTCCCCGCTTCAGCCATTGAGGACGTCCGTTCCTCCAAGGCCCGAATCGAAGAGGTAGTTCGGTCTCGCGGGAAGGAGGCTGTCGAGCTGAAGCGGGGCCACGGCGGAATCCGGGACATCGAGTTCGCCGTGCAGCTCCTTCAGATCGTCCACGGCCGTCGGTACGATCGAATCCGGAATCCCAACACGCTGACGGCACTCGACGCGCTGGCGCACGAGGGGTTCGTCGCTCCCGCCGACGCTCGCACGCTGGCCGACTCGTATCGGTTCCTGCGTCGCCTGGAGCACCGTCTCCAGATGGTTCAGGACACCCAGACGCACGAGCTTCCGTCCGATCCGGCGCGGCTCGGACCGCTCGCCCGGTCCATGGCGTTCCGGAACGCGGATGAGCTTCGGACCGAATACGGGAAGCACACCGATACAGTCCGAGGTCTCCACGAGAGGCTGTTCTACCGCCCGCTTCTCGAGGCGTTTGCGGAGCCGGTCCCTCGTCCCGCGACCGACCGAACGGCGACCGAAGAGCTTCTTGCGGCGCTCGGCTTCGCCGATACCGCGGCGGCGTACGACTCGCTCGACCGCATCATCGATCCGGCGACCCGGCTGGGAAAGGTTCTCGAGACGCTGTTTCCCGTGGTAGTTCCCGCTCTTGCATTCGCGTCGCTCCCCGATGCAGCAGTCGTTCGGTTCGAGCGCGTTGTCGAGGGGTTGCGTGAGGCTGAGGGAATCGGCGACGCGCTGGCCAACCACCCTGACGCCGCCCGAAGGCTCGCCGCCCTGGTCGCCGTGAGCTCCGCGTTCGCCGACGCGCTGATCGCCGCGCCGGACCTCACGACGACGTTGTTGGACAGCCCAACATCGTTGCCGACGACGGCGGGCGCCCGTCCCCGCGAGACGCTCGTATTGATCGCAGGCGCGTACGCCGCTCACGAGATCAACGTCCCGGAGGTCGGTCGGCATCTGACAGACGTTGCCGATGCCGTCGTTGGGGAGGCAATCGACGACGTTTCGCCGCCGCTCCCCCTCGCGGTTATCGGGTTCGGACGGCTGGGTGGCGAGGAGCTGTCGTTTGGGTCAGATCTGGACGTGATGGTGGTCTACGACGGCGAAGGACCTTCCGACTTCCACGCGGCCGCAAAGGCGGCTGAGGAGATCTTCGAATTGATTCGTGGATCGGGCTGGCGAATCGACGCTGATCTCCGACCCGAGGGAAAGAGCGGCCCACTGGCGCGCTCGATGGTGTCGTTCCTGGAGTACTGGGGCCGGTGGGCACAGACGTGGGAGTACCAGACGTTGTTGAGGGCTCGGTTCGTCGGAGGGGACGAACCGCTCGGCCGCCGGTTCGTCTCTGCCGCGGCCGACTGGGCCTTCCCAGAACACCTCACCTTCGACCGGCTCGCCGAGATTCGGCGGATGCGCGTCCGAATGGAAGAGGAACGGGTCCGGCCCGCAGACGCCAGGCGCTTCCACTTCAAGCTCGGGTACGGCGGACTGGCGGACGTGCAGTTCGCGCTGGAGCTCTCGCTGATGCGATACGGGTTCGCGCACCCCGAAATCCGCCGGACCAACACGCTCGAGGCGCTGCAAGCGCTTGCCGAATCCAGGCGCATCGAGGACAGCGTGGCGCTTACGTTGGGAGAGGCGTGGGTCTTTCTCAGTGAGGTGAAGAACGCGCTGGAGATCGAACGGCTGCTCCCCGCGGAAGCGATTCCACCGGCGCCGGAAGCGCAGACGGCCCTGGCGCGACGCCTGGGCTACACGGAAGGCGCCCGCCGCCGGTTCCTGGAGGACTATCGGCGGGTCACCCGCCGCGCTCGGCTGGCAATGGAGCGAGTGTTTTACGGGGAGGAGCGGCCTTGACGCGTCGAGAGGAGCGCTCGTCGCCCGGTTCGTCGCGAACTGCTGTTGATTCGCTCCTCATTCCCAAGTACGGGGAGGCTTCGCTGGCCGAAGTCGTTCCGTCTCTCCTCTCGGCAGTCGGCGTTCCCTCGTTCGCCAATGCTCTTGGGCTGGACGCCCTTCCAGGCGTCTGCCTGGTGGTCATCGATGGCCTGGGATGGGTCCAGCTCGACGAGCATCGGGCCCAGGCGGCATTTCTCGCGTCCGGGCTGGAGACGGGCCGGGCGCTGACGGCCGGCTTCCCGTCCACCACGGCGACCAGCCTCGCGTCGTTGGGAACCGGTCTTCCGCCGGGTGCGCACGGGCTGGTCGGTCTGACCGTGCGGATGGCGGACGGCGCGCGACCGATGAGCCTCTTGCGGTGGGAGGTGTATGGCGGCGGAGCGGCGACGGACCTCCGCGATGAGGTCCCGCCGGAGAAATTCCAGCCATCGCCGACCGTTCTGGAGCGGGCTCGCCGAAGCGCGGTCCGCATCACGTTGGTCGGTCCTCCCGAGAACGTCGGGTCGGGGCTGACACGGGCCATCCTCCGTGGGGGCGACCACGCCTCCGCCACGACCCTCGACGAGCTCGTCGAGGTCACCGGTGAAGCCGTCGCTACCGGTCGGGGCGCCCCCGTGTTCGCGTACCACCCTTTTCTCGACACCATCGGCCATATCCGTGGCGTGGGGACCGAGGAGTGGGGCTCGTACTTGCAACAGGTCAGCGAAGCGCTCGAAGCGCTGTTGGGCCGGCTCCCTCAGGGATGGGCGTTGGCGGTCACCTCGGACCATGGCATGGTCAACGTGGAAGACGGCTCCCGCGTCGACCTCGGTGACGAACCCGCCCTCATGACCGGCGTCACCGTGGTGGCGGGCGAACCGAGAGCGAGGCACATCCACGTGGAGCACGGAGCGCTGGACGATGTGCGATCGCGCTGGACGGAAAGGCTGGACGGCATCGCCTGGGTCCTCTCCGGTGATGAAGCCGTCGAGCAGGGATTGTTCGGTGACGAGGTGCGGGAGTACGTCCGGCCACGAATCGGTGATCTTGTCGTGGCGGCTCGAGGGAACGGGGGAGTGTTCCATCGACTGGAGGAGCCGGTTCTTGCAGGATTGATCGGTCAGCACGGCTCGCTGACGCCGGCGGAGCAGCTGGTGCCGCTCCTGTTCTTCGTGAAGTAAGGAGCTCGGGAGACCCCAGGTGCCTCGCCGTTCGGGTCACGGCTGTCCCTCGCGGCGAGATCCCCCCTCGGCAGTCGGGTCATTGCTGTCCCTTCCACGAAGACCTGGGGACGGGGAGGAAATTCCCGTACGCGTAGTTTCCATGAGGCGGTCGAGCGGGTCTACGGCCGGTTGGCCTAGCTTCGACTTAAGACCGAAGGCGGTTTCTTGGGGTCAGCGTGAGACTGTCAAAAGGGAGGGCCCGGCTGCACGGGCGCAGCCGGGCCCTTCTTCACTGCTGCTCGTCTTGGTCCTACTGCACGGTGAAGACCTGTGTGCCGCTGTTGTTGTTCTCGTCCAACTCCTTGATTGCATTAGTGGCGTCGACAATCACGGTGATCGTCCGCTCGCCCTTGCGGGTCGGCTTCCAGGTCACCGAGGCCTGACCGGAACTTCCTCCCTCGATTTGCGAGATCGTCTGTGTGGTTCCGATCTGCCGGCCGTTCTCCAAGAACAGGACGGGGACGTTCTCAGCCGAAAACGATCCGACGTTGGGGACCGTCGCCGTCAGCGTCACCCTTTGCCCCTTCCGAGGGGCTTTGGACGCGGTGATACTCCCAACGGTCAGATCCGGAGCAGGGGGCCCGAAGATGTACAGCCCGAAGTCCCGGTCACTGGCCAGGACGATCTTGCCGGCCTTCGGGTGCTGAACGACCTCCACACCCCAGAAGTTGTTGCCGCCCTCGTCGATGTAGGCGCCGACCTCACGGATTCCCTGGCTTATGTCGAACTGGAAGATCCGGAACCCACCGGCGTAATGCGAGCTGTACGCGATGTTGTTGAGGTCGGGGTCGGTCGCCACCTCGTGGATGGTGAGGTCGCCCTTGCCGCTAGCGTTCTCTTTTTCCAGCGACTCTGGCAGGGCCCAGTGGTCGACCGCCTCCGCCGTCTTGGAGTTGTAGAGGTGCAGATAACCCCAGCCGTCGAAGACAGCGGACATCGTGAAGGCCTCACTCGGCGTGCCGACGGCCGGTGTCGGCGTATCACACGTGTTCGAGGTGATGTTCGGCACGTTCAACAGCTTCAGGCCTGTCGACCGCGCGACGAACAGGGTTGGAATCGCACCGGCTGCCGTGATGTTGCCGTGCGCCTCGCAAGTCGTGGCCCTGTCCGTGTTGGCGTCGTTGAAGATGACCGCCGCCTTGTAACCCGCGTTTTGCGCTACCTGGACTTTCAGGGCGAAGGCGCACGTCCCACCGGGGCCGCCTCGTTCGATCAAGGCGATGTAATTCGAGCTGGGGAATCCAGGCGCAGGTTCCACGGGTGCACACGCCTGGCCGATGAATTTCGTCGGTCCGGTGAGGCCATTATCCGGATCGACGGGTGGAGTGGCTGTCCCCTGACCCGCGGTGAAGGAGTGGCCCTTGTACAGGCCGCTGTCAATGACGCCGGTGAAGCGGAACGGGTTGAAGTCCTCATCGGTAGCGAGGAAGAGGGAGCCGTCGCGGTTGAACTCGGCCTGGTGCGCGTTCCCCTCGGGGACCATGCCGGCAGGAAGAACCGGAGTCATTTCGCTCCCAAGCGGGTCTTCTGCCCCAAAGTTCGTGTCGCGTACGTAACTCGCCCGCTCTTCGTCCTTCAGGGAGCTGTTTCCGATGTTGGTGACGTCGAGAATCACGTACCCGGCATCCCAATACGACCCCAGGAAGAGCCAGCGGCCGTCGATCTGCTTGACGACGAAGTCGTGAATGTTGAGGGTGCTGCCCCTCGGTGCGGGCGATTCGATAGCCTGTGGCCAGTCGGAGAGTCCTGTCTCGAACAGGAACTGCGGATTGCTCGGATCGGTGATGTCGAAGAAGTCGAGATCCGTTACCCCGGTCTCCCCATTGTCCATGACCACCATGTACGCTCGATCGCCCTGCTGCCACCCGAACACGCTGTGGCTGTTGTGGGGGCGACCAGGTGGGAGCGGGATTCGGGAGGTGCTCACCGGGGGTGGGTCATTGTCACCGACGTGGTCTGCCAACCTCTCCCATTCCTCCGGCTCGGTGACGTCGACGAGCGTCGCGCCACCAGGGCCCCCAAAACCGAGCCGCGGGTCGCCCAAGACTTGTTGGTTGACCTCTCCTGCATTGGGGGGGCACGTCTCCTGGCTGTAAATCAGTAGCTGACCTTGGAAGTGCTGCGTGTCAACGTCGAGCACCTGAACCCCCTCTCCGACAAAGCTCGTCGGGTCGGTGGTCGGGATGAAGTCGACTTGCCGTGGGGCTGCCGGATTCGAAATGTCGACGACATAGAGCCCAAGGTCTTCACAGTTCGGAGAGGCGAAGGTGCCCAAATAGGCGTAGTTGCCGAACCCGGCTACGTCGGCAATGCGGCCGTCCTGGTCGTCGTTGGGGAAGAGGTCGAGCGCCCCGATGAGGTCTACACCTCTCTGGACCGGGGGCAGGTGACCCTGAGGGTACTCTCCGTGCTGCATCGCATCCGGGTGGGCGGTCGCGGCGGTCCCCGTTAAGAGCGTGACCGCGAGCCCGAATGCGAGCGCAGTGCCCAGCGTCCTGAAGCCCTTGCTACCCATGCGAGTTACCCCCTTTGCACCTGTGGTACGAGCCGCCCGGAGCAGTCGAATCGCCCGTGCGCTCGGGCGTGGCTAGAACTGACTAGTTATATCAGGCCACGGAGTCGATTGCCAACCGGGACCCAGGCGGAACTGCCGAACCCTTGACCGCGGCTAATGGAGTGGAAAGGCCCGGCTGCACGGGCTGGCAGCCGGGCCAATTCCTTCTTTGGTTCCCTAACGGACCGTGAATACCCTGCTCAAGTTGTTGTTGTCCTCATTGAGCTCGCCGATCGCGTTGGCCGGGTCGACGACCACCGTGATGGTCCGCTGCCCCCGGGTCCTCGGGGTCCACGTAACCGATGCGGTCTCCGCACCGCCGGCCGCGATGCTGGTGATGGTCTTGATCGTTCCGATCTGAGTCGAGCCCTCCTTGAACTGGACTCTCACGTTCTGAGCGTCCTTGGTTCCGATGTTCTGGATGGCGGTTGTCAAGACGACCTTCTGCCCCCTGCGGATGGTGCTCTTCGACGCGCTGAGGCTCGCGGGCTTCAGGTCGGGCGCCGGAGCGGGCTTGACCTCGGTGGTCGTCGACGCCGAGTCGTTATCGGCGTTCGAATCGGCCCGGTCGCTCGACACCGACACCGTGTTCGTGAGGCTTCCCGCCTGAGACGGCCGAACCTCGATCTTCATCGTTGCCGAGCCGTTCCCGGCCAACCTGCCCAGGTTGCAGGTGACCGTCGAGGACCCGGAACAGGTTCCCTGGCTGGCCGAGGCCGACACCAGCGACACGCCTGCTGGGAGCTGGTCGGTTACCTGAGCTCCCGGCGCCGACTGGCCGGTGTTATTGGACACCTCAACCGTGTAGGTGAGGACCTCACCTGCGGTTACCGGGTCCGGTGAATCGGACAGGCTCACCCCGACGTCGATCGGCGGCCGCTCATAGTTCACGAGGTTCAGGAACATCTGCCACGCCGAGAACGTCAGCGCGTACGACGCAAGCCCGAACCGCATATCTCGAGGGCCACCCGGAGCGTAGTTCGGGTCCGGAAGCATGGACCCGGCGATCCGAATCCGGCCCTCACCGAAATGCCGCTCACCCAGGCCGACGCCGGAACCGAGCAATGCCGAGGTGCACTCCAGTTTATTTGGCTTGCCGCAGTCCTTTTCCCAGGCGGCTCGGTCTACGAAGAACTGACTGAGCTTGGCCTCCTTTGCCCCATCGAGGGTCGCGTCGGGTGAGTACCCGATGGGGACCGGCTCGACTGACTGCCTTGCAGTCCCGCCAGCTGTTCCAGGCAAGCAAACGTCCTTCAGCAGTGGGTCGGGACTATCGGGCGTACACAGGTTCCCCCGATCACCGGGGGGATCGCCGAGATTCATTTCGTATCGTGGAACGGCGCCCTGGCCGCTGGGCTGGCTAGCGCCGATCTTGCCCGTTTCCGTCGCGATCCCGAGGATTTTTAGCCCCCGCAGCGCCCCGTCCGTGAGTATCAAGTTGCCACCCTCCACCGCGAAGGCGGCCAGCGCCCCCGCGTAGTCGTCGAACTGATCAGGCGTGTACCTGGTCTCCTCCTTATCGGGAAGGGCAGCCTCGGAGAAGAACTTCACGTCCACATGCACCGGCTGTGGCACCGCGGCGAAGTTGTGGACGAGAACGCGGTACCTCCCTGGCTCCGGTGTGGTGACGCTGATTTGTTCTCCCGTGGCGATAAACGAGCAATGGCAACCCTTGTCCTCCCAGGTCCCGTTATCGCGCTGACGTTCGAGCGTGACGTCCCAGTCGCTGTGGATTTCCCAGCTGCTGGTAACGACCATTCGGTCGTTCTGGGCGTCTGGCTCTCCGAGCACGGTGAACTCATGGACGGCGTCGTCCGCCCCGGGCGGCGGTCCGATGACGTCGAAGCTAATGGAATCCTGGGGTTTGCCACCGGATTCCGCGTCAGACTTCAGAGGAAAGCCCGGCATGAAGTCATCGACGACCACGAGCGAATCGAACCGGTCGAGCACAGATGGGTTGGCCAGGATCTCCTCCACCGTGACGGGACTCAGTTTTGGGGAACCCTCGGGGACGTACTTGTTGAGATCCTCAAAGAAGTCCATTGAGGACACGTCGATCGCCGCCTGCCCGGAACCTTCCTCGGACGTGTCGGCACGGAAGTCGATCTTGACCCGAGCTGGGCCACCGTCGTCGCTGGTGAACCTGACTCGCCATTGCCCGGCCTGAGGGTCGAGGACCGAGACGGTTTGGGCGGCCTGGAGATACAGGTCTGGACCGCCCGGATCGCCTCCCTGCACGAACGACGTCTGGACGGTTTGCCACTGGTTCTCGATGAAGGTCTGAAGCTCCAGACGAGGGAAGGAACCGGTGGGAGAAATCCCCTGAGCGTTGGTGAAGGTGGCATCCACCGTGATGCCCCGGTTGAAGTACCCACGGTCGATGCCAAGCACGTCGAAATACAGTGTGGGCATGGGACCGCTGGAATTCCCCTCCTCATCCTGCTCTTCTTCCATCGCGAACCGGCCGCCACCGCAGTCCGTCTCACACGGGATGATGACGTCGATGTCCTTCTGGGCCGGCAGGCCGGGATTCTTGGGGCGGTCCCCAGCCGCAACCTGGAGCCGATCGGGGTCGAACACATACCCGATCTTGCCGGACGGTTTGTACTCGTAGTCGGCGTCCTGCTCGGTCAGCATAGAGGCCAGTTGGGAATAAATGAGTCCCTTGTTCCCGTCTACGTGCATCTGCTCGTTGACCGGGTCGTAAACGTTGTTCGGCGTGATGTGGGACATCGACATCTCGTTGTCGAGGCCGACGGCGTCAAGGCCAATTGGGGACTCGAACCAGTCACCGAAGCCACCGGTGATCTGGTAGTCGATCGTGTCGTTTACCGTTCCCCACTGGTCCGCGTAGCAGTACGGAAAGTGCCATCCTCTTGCAAGGATGTCGTGCTCGGGGCAGGTCTCCTCGGGCTCGCTCACGCCGTTCTGGTTTTCGTCGGCGATGTAGGGAGACCAGGAGAGTCGCTTCGTTTGGTCGCGCCAGGTCCGAAGGGACTGGTCGACCGTGGAGAAGTTCTTTCGGTAATCCTTTTCGCTGGCGCCCAGCAGCGTAAAGGAGAATGCCACCGCCAGCAGCTGTCCGTGAAGGTCGATGCCGCCCGTGAACCTGTTCTTGGCCGTGGTGCCTCGAATGCCCTTCAGGACCTCGGCGTAGGCCTCCGTCTCGGGCTCGGATCCGGGCGAGTAGGGCCGGTAGGTGTAGCCGAGGGTTGGCCAGTCACGGTTGAGGTCGACGCCGTTCCCGTTGTAGCGCTGGAAGTAGACGCCGCCTTCCCCGGCTGCTCCACGGCGCCAGCCGTCGGGGTTTGGAGGGATGAAGTAGATGACCGAGTTCTCGAGAACATGACCAGCTGTGGGCGCGGCACGGAGCGGTCTGTTGCCGATGGGGTTCGAGTCGGGTGGCGTTTCAACGATCTTCTTCGGGAAGGGGCCCTCGACGGCGCACGCCGGCGGCGCAAGTCCCGTATACCTCGGCTCGACGGAAGCCGGCTCGCATGCCGCCCACGTCACGAGATCCTCCATCGCACGAATGCCGCCCTCGACGCCTGCCCGCTCGATCCCGTGGATGGAAAGGCTGTAGGCGAAATGGTGCCGGTCTTTTTCGGCGATCGAGGATTTGGAGTCGGTGATCTTGAAGAGGTAGAGGGGGCGGCGGTCGCGCGAGAGAACCTGAGGATTGCCGTCGTCGTCACGTCCGAACGCAGTGGGGAGTCCCGCGGACCTGTAATTGAGATCGTCGTACGCCTCGTCGAGCCTGATCACCTGGACGTATCGAGAGAACTTCTCCTCGAGGAAGGTGACGCCGGCGATGACCTCGTCATAGCCGAGGAATTGCTCGGCGCAGACCTGTCCCTTCGCGTACGGCGAAACGCCTTTCGGCGTGTCTTTGACGCCGTCGCCATTGTCGTCTGGAACACCGTACGCCAGGCACCCCTGAGGATCTGGAAAGACTCGGCCGTACGCCAAGAGCTCGGCGTCGGTGGTCGCCACCGGATTCGGGAGTGCAGCAGCGGGCTGGCCGAGGACCGAGACGCCGACCGTGAGCAGTACAGAGGCGACCAAGATCGCCGGAAGCTTTCGGAACTTCATGCTGGAACCCCCTCCATCGCCCGGGGCGGCCTCCTGCGAGCCCGCGAGGCTAATCCCCTCTGACTAGACAGCGGACTAGTTATAAAGGGTGGCTCAACCATCGTCAACCGGATTCCCGGAAGTCCGAGCCACTCATGGGCTGTCTGAGGGAGTGAGGGGCCGGCCACACGGGCCGGGCCGATTGGGACCGCTTCAGTACCCCTACGCGTCGTAATAGAGGTAGAACTCCCACGGGTGGGGCCGGAGCCGGACCTGGTCGAGTTCGTTCAGCCTCTTGTATTCGAGCCACGTCTCGATGACGTCGGGCGTGAACACTCCGCCCTCCAGCATGAAGGAGTGATCCGCCTCCAGCGCGTCCAGGACCTCCTCGAGCGACCCCGGCACCTGCTTGACCTGGACCGCTTCCTCCGGCGGCAGGTCGTACAGGTCCTTGTCGATGGGGTCCGGCGGCTCGATCTTGTTCCGAACGCCGTCCAGCCCGGCCATCAGCATGGCGGCGAAGGCGAGGTACGGGTTGCAGGTGGGGTCCGGCGAGCGGAACTCCACGCGCTTCGCCTCCGGAGTCTTGTAGTACACGGGGATCCGCGCGCACGCCGAACGGTTCCGCTGTGAGTACACCAGGTTGATCGGCGCCTCGTAGCCCGGAACCAGGCGCCGGTACGAGTTCGTCGTGGGTGCGCAGAGCGCTAGGAGCGCGGGCGCGTGCGCCAGCAGTCCGCCGATGTAGTACCGCGCGGTGTCGGAGATCTGGGCGTAGCCCATCTCGTCCCAGAAGAGGTTGTCACCGTTCTGCCACAGGCTCTGATGCGTGTGCATGCCCGAGCCGTTGTCCATGAAGATCGGCTTCGGCATGAACGTCACTGTCTTGCCGGCGAGCCGGGCGGTGTTCTTGACCACGTACTTGTACTTCATGACGTTGTCGGCGGTGTTGAGCAGCGTGCCGTAACGGATGTCGATCTCCGCCTGGCCGGCGGTGCCGACCTCGTGGTGGTGGACCTCCACGTCGATGCCAACCTTCTGAAGGTTCAGGACCATCTCGGTCCGAAGGTCCTGGTAGTGGTCCATGGGCGGGACTGGGAAGTACCCCTCTTTATATCGGGGCTTGTATCCGAGGTTCCGGCCGTTCTCCTCGGCGCCCGTGTTCCAGGCACCTTCCACGGCGTCGATGTGGTAGTAGCCCTCGTGCTGGTTCTGATCGAACCGGATCGAGTCGAAGATGTAGAACTCGCACTCCGGTCCCCAGTAGCTGGTGTCGGCGATCCCGGTCTGCTGGAGGTGGAGCTCAGCTTTGCGCGCGATGCCGCGGGGGTCCCTTGTGTACATCTCGCCGGTGATTGGATCCCTCACGAAACAATGAAGGGCGAGCGTGGGGACCTTCAGGAACGGGTCGATGTAGGCAGCCGTCGGATCGGGGACCAGGAGCATGTCCGATTCCTGAATCTCCTGATACCCGCGAATGGAGGAGCCGTCGAACCCGTATCCGGTCTCGAACCCTTCTTCCGTCAGCTCGGACATGGGAACAGAGAAGTGCTGCATCAGCCCGGGAAGGTCGCAAAATCGGAAGTCGACGATGGCGGCATCGGCATCCTTCGCCATCCTCAGGACGTCTCGCGCGCTGTTCGGTGTCTCGGCCATGCCAGTGCTCCTCCTTCCCAAGGGTCGACGTCGGCGAGCGTAGCGGGGGAAGCTCCGGGGCGCGCCCGCGGGGGGTTAATTCTTCGTAACGAAGGAGAGCCGGCTGCCCGCTGGCCAGCCTATTTGCGGGCGCCGCTCGGTGGGATGGTCCACAAAACGACGTCCGTCAGGCTGTAGACGACCAGGATCCGCAGGAAGAAGCGCGGAGCCACCCGCTCCTGGCCAGGCGTCTGCTGCGCTGGCTGCCTCGTCAGAGCTTGCTCAGTTCGCCGCACCCGGACCCTTTCGATGTGAGCCCAATCCTCCGGACCTGAGGTGTCGAAGTCGTACAGGCTCGCTCCTATGGCGTCGAACCGTTTGACAGCGTCCACGAACGCCTTCGCTTCCGCGCCATCGGTGTACGCGGCTTCGCCCCCGATGGCGTGGATCGGAAGTCTGCCATTGCGAGTGTCCTCCCGGAGGAGCTGGAGAGTGTCTCGCGTGTAGTTGAAGGCCGCAGTGGCGCCGTCCGTTCGGTAGCTGTAATAGCCCATGGGCAAGAAGACGTCGTAGTAGTTCGCGAGTGCTCGATATGGGAAGCCCGGCCAACCAGAAGGAATTCGGTGCGTCGCAACAGGCGAGATCACGATTGCTCCTAACGGGTAGTCGCGGCCGACCGCCTTCCGGATGCGCGCCGAGAGGTCGAGAAGCCGGGCGGACCGTTGCGCCACGTCCCGAACCTCGAACGACTCGATATCGAGGGCGAAGGAGTCGAATCTCTGCCCGTTCGGTGTCCGGAACTTTATGGCGGCCATGGAACGGCGAAAGTCTCGCTTGAGGTTGCGGAAGTCCGGCAC
>DATABA010000123.1:0-5893 GCA_036259835.1 Actinomycetota bacterium | reverse complement strand
GCTGACTCGTCGCCTGCTGCCGGTTCTGACCCGCTAGCTGGTTACTTCGGTGCGGACCTGCTCGGTCGACTGCTGAGCCTGCTCCTTGACTTCCTGAGCCGACTGCTGCGCGGTCTCCTTCACCTGACCGGCGCCCTCTTGGGCGGTCGACTTGACCTCTTCGGTCGCCTGGCGCGCCGATTCCTGAACGCTCGACTTGAGCTCCTGACCGACCTCCGTGGCGGTGCTCTTCATCGGCTCCACGATGTTCTCGCGCACCTTCGGACCGAGCTGTTCTTCGGTTCGAGTCTTCGGTAGTAGCGAACCGGCCAGAAGGCCGGCGCCGAACGCGATGATGCCGGCCGCGAGGGGATTCCCTTCCGTGCTCCGACGAACCGCCTGCGGCGTCGACTTCACGGCGTCCTTCACGTGCCCCGCCCGCTCTCCCGACGCTTCGGTAACTGCGGACGCGCGATCGCTCAGGGCGGACGTCCCCGATGATGCCCGGTCTCCAACGGAGGACGCTCTCTCGCCGACGCCCGTGCCCACGTCGCCCGCCGCCCCCATCACGCGATCCTTGATCGCGATCCCGGCGTCCTTGATCCGGGCAATCCGCCGGCGCGCCGCCTGCTTCGGGCTGACCTTCTGCCCGAGCGCATCAAGGGTGTAGCCGAGGTCCTCTCTGGTTCTTTCGATTTCTTCCTTTACCTGTTCTGGGCTTTGAGCCATCTCACGTCCTCCTTGACGGACTCCACGGTTTCTTCGGGCACCGGGTTGATTTCCTTCATTCGTGTGCGGCCCTGGATGAAGAGAACCGCAGCGACCACGCCATACACGGCCGCAACGACCACGAACGACAGCCACAGCGGCATGGCGAGGTCGAGGAGAAACACGATGCCGAACGACAGCAGCAGCAACGCGAAGTAGGCGGCGCCGCCGGCTCCGCCGATCATTCCGCCGGCCTTTGCCCCGCGAGAGATCTCCTCTTTGGTTTCGATCTTTGCCAGCTCGAGCTCCTTGCGGACCAGGGTGCTGATGTCCTTCGCCACGTCGGAGACGAGCTCCGGCACCGACCGTTCGATCTTCGAGTTGTCGATGCTCATCTCAGGCTCCTTCCCGCTCCGTGCCTTCATCCGCGACCGCCGCGCCGCTTCGCACCGATTCGGATGCCTCGACCACCGTCGGATCCACATCGGTGGTGACGACTGCGGGGTCGACGTCTCCTGCGGGCAGCGGCTCGACCGAGATGTCGCCAATCCTGGCCGTGTCCTGTTGGAGTGTGGCGGCCGCCGGAAGCTCCCCTCCGGCCAACGCCGAAGGCGCGAACGTTTGCTCTTCGGCCTGCTGTGAGCCCTGCGCGCTCTTGGCGACGCGGCTGATCAGGAAGCCGGTCGCTGCCGAACCAGCGAGGAACAACGCCGGACGGCGACGCGCGAAGCTCTTTAGGTCGGAGACCAGGCCCTCGAGTCCTCTGCTCTCAAGCTGCTGAGCCATGTCGGCGGCGCGGTCGGCGAACCAGGAAGCGTAATTGCGTGCATCGCCCGACTCCTGCTGGCGCCCTTCGGCCAGGGCTCGCATCTGGTCGCTGAGGGTGCGAAGACTCTGCGCCGCGCGCTGCGTCTGGTTGTTGGCCTGCTGGCGGGCCTGCTCTTTGGCCTGGTCGGCAATGCCGCGGACCTGGCGCGAGGCTTCCTGCGCGACCTGCCGAGCCTGCTGGCCGGCCTCGGCGGCCACTCCCTGTGCAGCTTGCGCGGCGGTGCCGGCGACTTCCTTGGCTTGTTCCTTTGCCGCAGTTGTTGCTTGCTCCGTCTTGCTTGTTTCGCTTTCGGTGCTGGACGGGCTGGATGCAGTGAACGAAGGATCTCGACTTTCGACGGCCATATTCGCCTCCCCGATCTGTTACGTGTCACCTACCCCTTGACCCGGAGAGACAAACAGCACGCGCTCGCACATCGAGTCCTCTACGCTGGGACGCGCATGAGGTGGCGGGTACGGCGTCGTAGCGCGCATCTTCGAGATCAACGAGGCGCAAGTGGTGGGCTCGGGGGACTCGGAGGCCTTCCGATCAAAGCCGGCCTGCCCGGCGTCGTAGTTCTCCTCATCGCGCTTCTGTTCGGTGGGCGACTGTTGAACGATGGCGGCATAAACATCCCTGGCGTCGAGGGCCTTCCGAGCGTGCCCGGCGCCACCGGCGGGTCGCCGCTTCCGGGCGCTCCGGACCCGGATCGAAAGCTCGTCGATTTCGTCTCCTTCGTTCTCGACGACGTACAGGGAACGTGGCAGCAGCAGTTCCAGCGCGCCGGCCGTCAGTACCGTCCCGCCGAGCTGGTCCTGTTCACCGAGGCGGTTCAGACCGCGTGCGGTCATGCCACCTCCGAGGTTGGGCCGTTCTACTGCCCGGCCGATCAAACCGTGTACCTGGACCTCGGGTTCTTCCGCGAGCTGAACCGACGGTTCGGCGCGCCCGGAGACTTTGCGCAGGCGTACGTGATCGCTCACGAAATCGCCCATCACGTCCAAAACGTCCTGGGGGTGAGCGGAAGCGTTCGCCAGGCTCAGGAAGAGCAGCCCGACGCGGCGAACGAACTGTCGATCAACCTGGAGCTACAGGCCGACTGCTTTGCCGGAGTCTGGGGTCACACGACGTATCAGCGGCGAATCCTCGAGCGCGGTGACCTCGAGGAAGGGCTCACCGCGGCGGCCGCGGTGGGCGACGACCGGATTCAGAGGCAGGCGACCGGAACGACGAATCCAGAAACCTGGACGCACGGTTCCTCCGAGCAGCGCGTCAGCTGGTTCCGAAGAGGCTTCGACTCGGGCGACGCCGATAGCTGCGACACCTTCCAGGAGTAGCAAGCGGCTGTCCAGGTATGGGTCAAGACGAAAGGATTCAGGCGGGGTTCGACTTCAGCGTCTTCGAAGTGCTGACCTTCGATTGCTACGGAACGTTGATCGATTGGGAGCGCGGTCTGCTCGATGCCATCCACGAAGTGCTCGACCGGCGAGGTCTCCAGGCACGCAATGAGGAGCTCCTGGAGGCCTATGCGCGCGAGGAAGCCGATCTCGAGAAGGGTGACTATCTTCCATACAAGGAGATCCTCCGTCGGTGCGTGCGTGCCCTCGGCGACAGATTCGGATTCTCTCCCAGTGACGACGAGGCGGAAGCGTTCGCGAAGTCTGTGGGCGACTGGCCACCGTTCGACGACTCCGCCGAGGCACTCGCCCGACTATCGACTCGGTTTCGTTTGGGAGTCATCACGAACTGCGACGACGACCTGTTCGCGAGGTCGAATGAGCGCCTCAGGGTGACCTTCGACTGGGTCGTGACTGCTGAACAGGTCGGCAGCTACAAACCTAGCCGGCGCAATTTCGAGGTGGCGCTTGAAAGGATCGGAACCTCACCCGACAGGGTCCTTCACGTGGCCCAAAGCCTCTATCACGATCACGTTCCTGCAAAGCGAATGGGCCTCTTCACGGTGTGGGTTGACCGGCGGAGAGGAAAGGAGGGGTTCGGTGCGACCCCTCCCGCTTCGGTCGCGCCGGATGTCATTGTCCCCGACATGCGCTCTCTCGCCGAAGTGGCGTTGCGGGATTTTCGCTAGCGACGACGAGTTCAGCTCGAGTGGCGCGTTGGACGCCGGAAGCGGGACCTCTCCTCTTCTACATCGCTTCGCACATCACAGCCCGTCAGGTGGTCGTTGACGAGGCCAATCGACTCCATGGCCGAGTAGATGGTCGTCGGGCCGACAAACGCCCACCCTCGTCGCTTGAGGTCCTTGCTCATGGCCGTGGCCTCTTCGCTCGGACCCATGTGAACGAGGGTGTTCCAATCGAGCGAAGCTGGGCGCACCCCACGCTTCGGTTCGAACGCCCACACGTACGCTGCGAGGCTGCCGAACTCGTCGATAACGTCGAGGGACCTGCGCGCGTTGTTGATGGTCGCCTCGATCTTCGCCCGGTTCCGCACGATCCCGGCGTCAAGCATGAGTCGGTCGGCGGTCCGGCCGTCGAATCTCGCCACGGCCTCGATATCGAATGACTTGAACGCCTTGCGAAAGTTCTCGCGTTTCCGAAGGATCGTCAGCCAGCTCAGTCCCGACTGAAAACCTTCCAGGCAGATCTTTTCGAAGATCCGACGGTCGTCGGCCACCGGCCTGCCCCACTCGGCATCGTGGTAGTCGCGATAAAGCGGGTCATCCACAGACCACCAGCATCTGGCCACGCCGTCGTCGGCGATCACCACGCCCTGGCGCGTTTCACGCATCGACATGGCGAGGTAGCGTAGGCCAAGTTCCTTCTTCGATCCCCAAGGAGGTCGGCATGAACATGAACGGCATCCTCATTGGGTCAGAGGATCCTCAACGCCTGACCGATTACTACACCAAGCTGTTCGGCAAGCCGGGTTGGGAAAGCGGCGGCTTCAGCAGCTGGCAGCTCGGAGGTGGTTGGATGACGGTCGGGCCGCATGACCAGGTGAAGGGCAAGAACGCCCACCCGGGCAGGTTGATCTGGAACCTCGAGTCCGACGACGTAAAAGGCGACTTCGAACGGCTCACCGCAGCAGGCGCCACGGTGGTAAGGGAGCCTTACGAGCCAGCCGAAGAAGCGGGGATGTCCATCGCCACTTTTTCCGACCCCGACGACAACTACTTTCAGCTGGTCAGTCCGTTCCAGCCGGGCTAACCCGGCGGCTGTTCGCGGCCGCGCGCCGCGCCACTACGATGCCCGGCGATGCGGATCCTGCTCTGGCACGGGTGGCTGCTCGACGGTTCGGGCTCGAACGTTTACACGGCGAAGGTCGCCAAGATCTGGAAGCGTCAGGGGCACGACGTCGTGATCGTCTGTCAGGAGCCACATCCTGGGCGGTTCCGGTTTGAGGCGCTTGAGGTCGAGGACGTGCGGCCGGCTCCCGAGGACGGCGGGCGTGTGGCGATCGTCCGCCCCGACATCGGCTCACTCCTCCCGGTATTCGTCGTGGACGAGTACGAAGGGTTCGACGTGAAGCCGTTCGTCGACCTGACGGACGATGAGCTCGGCGCGTATCTCGAGCGGAACGTACGCGAGCTGCGCCGCGTGACGAAAGCGTGGAGACCCGACGTCGTCATCGCCGGGCACGCAGTCCCCGGACCGGTCGTGGCCCGGCGGGCACTCGGCGAAGGCGCGTACATCGCGAAGGTGCACGGGAGCGACCTCGTGTACGCAGTCCGCCTGCAGGACCGGTACGCAGAGCTCGCGCGGGAAGGCCTCGCCGGCGCCCGAGCGGTCGCCGGCACCAGCTACGACGTGCTCCAGCGCACCCGAGCGATCACCGGTCTTCCGGCCGAGCGCTTTCGGCTCGTGCCGCCCGGCGTGGACGTCGACCGCTGGCGCCCTCTCCCGCGCGCTGAAGCGCTAAAGGGTGTCGTGTCGCGGCTCGGCGACGACCCGGATGTGTCCCGTGGCCGTCCCGCGAACCTCGGCGACGACGTTCGAGCGGCGCTCGACGACCGCGACGTGGAACGGCTCAACGCGCTCTCGCGAACATACGATCAGGCCGTTCCCGACCCGGGCGCGGCAAGTCGGCTCGCCGCGCTCTCCGGTGACGGGCGACCGCTGGTCGCCTACTTCGGAAAGCTGATCCCGCAAAAGGGCGTCGATCGACTCGTCGAGGCAGCCGTGCTCCTGGGCGACCGCGTCCGTGCGATCGTCGTGGGCTTCGGGCAGTTTCGCGAGTGGCTGACCGCGCTCGTTCTCGCCCTTGACGCCGGCGATGTGGACGCCCACGCCTGGCTCCGTGAGGCGTCGCCGATGCAGCTCGAGCTCGAGCCGGACGAGGTGAAGGCTGCGGCCGGGCTCGCGGGGCGGCTCACGTTCACCGGACGGCTCGACCACCGGTATGCGCCGGAGGCCATCGCCGCGGTGGACGCGCTGGCGG